>DATBLG010000168.1:0-26392 GCA_036555485.1 Gemmatimonadales bacterium
ACCTGGTAATCCGCCGCCACGGCGCCCTGGCGCGACAGGCGCGCCGTGCCATCAGTCAGCACCACCAGCCTCTCCTCGCGTCCCGTGATGCCCCCGGAACGGTGATACTCGATCAGGGTCGACTGCGAGCTCATCTTCGCGCACCCCCACCCCGTGATGGAATAGGCCACGAGCGGCACCAGGGCCCGGAGGACCCGCGTGGTCAGGCCGGTTGCCATTGTCCGGTGGCCACGAGCTCGGACACGATGTCCAGCGCCGTCCGGCCGGCCGCCTCGGCCGCGAAATTGATCACCAGCCGGTGCGTGATCACGAGCGGCGCCACCTTCTTCAAGTCGTCGTAGTCGGGCATCGGCCGCCCGTCCAGCGCCGCGAGCGCCTTGGCGCCGAGGATCAGATACTGCGAGGCGCGCGGGCCCGCTCCCCAGGAGACGTACTCGCGCACGAACTCGGGCGCCGCCGTGTCCGCCGGCCGCGTCATCCGCGCCAGCGCCACGGCCGCGCCCACCAACGCCTTGGTCACCGGAATGCGGCGCACCAGGTGCTGCAGTGCCAGCACGTCATCGGCGGTGAGCACCGGCGTGATCCGGCTCGTGTGGTCGGTGGTCGTCGCTTCGACGATCGCCTCTTCCTCGGCGCGCGTCGGGTACTCCACCCGCAGCTCGAACATGAAGCGGTCGAGCTGCGCTTCGGGGAGCGGGTAGGTCCCCTCCTGCTCGATCGGGTTCTGCGTCGCGAGCACGAAAAACGGCGCGGGAAGCGAGTGCGTTTGCCCCGCCGCCGTCACCTGGTGCTCCTGCATCGCCTGGAGCAGCGCCGCCTGGGTCTTGGGGGGCGTGCGGTTCACCTCGTCGGCCAGCACGATGTTGGCGAACACCGGCCCGCGCACGAACCGGAACCCGCGCTTCCCGGTCGAGAGGTCCTCCTCGATGATTTCCGTCCCCGTAATGTCGGACGGCATCAGGTCGGGGGTGAACTGAATGCGGGAGAAGCGCAGCTCCAGCGCGTCGGCCACCGTCTGGACCATCAGGGTCTTGGCGAGCCCGGGGACCCCCACCAGCAGGGCGTGACCTCCGGAGAACACGGCGGTGAGGATGCCGTCTATGACGTCCTGCTGCCCGACGATGCGCTGGCCCACCTGCGCGAGCAGGGCGGACCGTGCCGCGGCCAGCCGCTCTAGCAGCTCGACATCACCTTGTGGGGGTGCGGAAGGACGTGGTGTGGTGGTCATAGGGTGCCAAGCATACCACATCGTACTCCCAAGTGCCACAAAAGGTTGCGGGGTTGTCACTTTGCTTGCGAAATTTTTCACAAGCACATACTTTTCGCCCGGTCCGATGCCGGCCGACGATGAGAACAGCGCAGCCCGGGGCTATGGCCAGGGCTACGAGTACGTCGCGATTGGGTTCACGTTTGCCTTCGCGATCCTGCTGTTCGGTGCCGCGGGCTGGCTCGTGGATGGCTGGCTGCACACCCGACCGCTGTTCGCCCTCGTCGGCGCGTTCCTCGGTGGCTTCGGCGGGTTCATGAACATCTATTACCGCGTGAAGCGGGATATGGAGGCGGAAAAGCGGAGGCGGGGGACGCCGGGGCAGGGTCCCGGTTGAGGTCCTACCTTCCGCTCGCCGGCCTCGGCGCGGTCCTGGTGGGCGTAGCCTTGTGGTTGGGTGGTCCCGGGGCGGGCATCGGTGGCGCCACCGCGCTCGCGGCCCAAACGGCCGCGGTGGCGCTGTTGCGACCCGTGATGCAGGCGCCGCAGCCGGTGTTCATGGCGCGTTGGTTCAGTGGGATGGGAATCCGCACGCTGGCGCTCGGGATCCTGATCGTCATCTCGGCCACCCACCGCGCGGCGTTGCCGCTGCTCGAGACGGCGCTGGGGTTTCTCGGTGTGCTGTTGCCGCTGCTCTTCCTCGAGATCAGGTTTCTGAAATGATGCAGGCACCGGACATCGGCGGGATGATCTTCCATCACACGGCGGACAGCCACATGCTGGAGCTGCCGTTTGTGGGGGAGGTGCATCTCCCGACGGGCTGGCACCTGTACGGCATCGACGTATCGCCCACCAAGCACGTCGTGTTCATGATGCTCGCCGCGGCGCTGGTGTTCCTCACGATCTGGTACGCGGGCAGACAGGTCCAACGCCGGCACAAAGAGGGGAAGGCGCCGCGCGGGTTCGGCGCGGCGATCGAAGCGATGGCGCTGTTCGTGCGCAACGACGTGGCGATCGCGAACATCGGCCACCACCGTGGTGCCAAGTTCGCCCCCTACATCATGACGCTGTTCTTCTTCATCCTGTACTGCAATCTCCTCGGGTTGATGCCCTGGGGCGCTTCGCCCACCGGTAACCTGGCCGTCACGGGCGCGCTCGCCCTCACCGCGTTCTTTACAATCGAGATCTCGGGGATGGTGGCGCTCGGTCCCAAGGGCTATCTGAAGACGATCGTGATGATTCCGCCCGGGATGACGGGTATCGGCGCCCTGTTGATGGCGCTGATCATGACGCCGATCGAGATCATCGGGAAACTGACCAAGCCGTTCGCGTTGTGCTTGCGACTCTTCGCCAACATGACCGCCGGGCACTTCGTGATCCTGGCGCTGCTCGGCTTGATCTTCATTTTCAGTAACTGGGTGGTCGCCGCGGGCTCGGTGGCGTTCGTGCTGTTCATGATGCTGCTCGAGCTGCTGGTGGCGTTTCTGCAGGCGTATATCTTCGCGTTGCTGACATCGGTGTTCATCGGCATGATGCAGCACGAGCACTGACCGGATCAGACGACGGTCCCATCACCCCCGAGGGAATGACATGCTGAACATGCTGCTGCAGCTCCAGGATCCCGTGGTCACCGCGGAGATCGCCAAGAACACGAATGCACTGCTCGGCGCCGGGATCGGCATCGGCCTCGCCGCCATCGGCGCCGGCCTCGGGGTCGGCCTGATCGGGAGCCGGGCCGTCGAGGCGATCGCCCGGCAGCCGCAGGCCTCGGGCGACATTCGCGGCGCCATGATTCTCACGGCGGCGCTGGTCGAAGGCGCCGCGCTGGCCGCGCTGGTGTTCGCGCTGCTGTTCAAGCTGCTCTGATGCTGGCGTCGGTTCTGTTGCTGCAGGAAGGCGGCCACGCGGCCGAGGGGTTCACTCCGTTCAGCATCAACACGGGGCTGATCTTCTGGACGCTGATCGTCTTCGCCATCCTGCTCGTGCTGCTGTGGCGGTTCGGGTTCCCGGCACTCCTCAAGTCGGTCGAGGAGCGTGAGCGGAAGATCCAGCGGCAGCTCGAGGACGCCGAGCGGGCCAACGCCGAGGCGGCGAAACTACTGGAGCAGCACCGCCAGGCGCTCGCTACCGCCAAGTCCGAGGCGCAGGACCTGATGGCCAAAGCCAAGGTCGTCGCCCAGAAGGAGCGCGAACAGCTGCTCGCGAAGACCAGGGAAGAGCAGGAGCAGCTGCTCGAACGGGCTCGCCGGGAGATCGAGGCGGAGAAGGAAAAAGCGATCCTGGCGCTGCGCCGCGAGGCGGTGGACCTCTCGATCGCCGCCGCCTCGAAGCTGGTGGAATCGAACCTCGACAGTGACGCGAATCGGCGGCTGGTGCTGGAGTACCTGGCGAGCCTCGAGCAACGGCATTGAAGAACGCCACGATCGCCCGGAACTACGCCGAAGCGTTGATGCAGGCCGCCAAGGCGCTGGGTGAGGTCGATCGCTTCGGCGCTCTCATGGACGCCGTGGCGGGGGCCATCGCGGTGGACGAGACGATCGCCGTCATGCTCGAGTCACCGCGCGTGGCGAAACGCGTCAAGTCCCGCTTGCTCGGCGCGGCGCTGGAAGGCGCCGCGGCCCCGCAGTTCGTGCGGTTCCTGCAGGCCGTGGTGCGCCGCGGGCGCCAGGGACTGTTGCGGGAGATCTCCCAGGAGTACCAGGCCCTTGTGGACCAGCAGCAGAACCGCGTGCACGCCGGGGTGACGCTCGCCGCCGCGCCCGACGAGACGCTGCAGCAGCAGATCGTCGAGCGGCTTGGCGCCGTCCTGGGCAAGGAAGTCCGGGCCCACTTCCGCGCTGATCGGGGGATCCTGGGCGGGGTCGTGGTACGCGTCGGCGACCGCGTGTTCGACGGCTCGCTCAAGCGCCGGCTCGCGGTGCTGCGACGGCGGATGTTGACGGGAGAGTGACGAGAGTAATAGCGAGAGCGGCGGCCCGGGGGTACCTACCCTCGGGCCGCCGTCGTTTCAGCGACCGTAGCGCAATCCCAGACTGATCTCGCTGCGCCGCATCGTCCGCAGGACCAGCTCCGGCGGCAACTCCCCCTCACGGAAGACTGTGCGCAGCACGCTGCCGCCGATGCGGAGTGAAGCTGTCAACCGATCAAAGATGGGGAATTCACCTGCCACCCCCACCGTGGCCCCAGGGACGGCGCGCGCACCAAAGTCCTCGAACGCCCAGACCCCGATGACCGCGTTGCCGTACAACTCCAGCGCTGCTCCACGTTTCGATCGAGCGACGCGTATTCGGACCTCTGGGAGCGCCTCGAACGCGTTGAACTCCCCACGGAGACCGACGTAGATATCCTGGGCGTCCAGCACGATGGCCGATCGGACGTAGCGGGCTCCCAGACCGACCATGGCGCGACCCAGACGACGCTCCAGACGCAGGGTGACGGCACGTGCGTTTCCAGGTCGAAATGAACCCGCCGGGCCGCCGCTGGTCGTGTCCTTCGAGCCACCGCCATAGGCGGACCGTTGGAGGTCCAGAGCCAGACCCCACTGCGCCGTCAGTGGAGAAGCCAGTCCAGCGCTCAGCGCGAAGGTCGCGACCACCGCGAAGCGAGGCAGCAGGCTGTTCATTTCAGCGCATCTCCAGGTTGAGCCATCCGTGAGTGATGTTGTTCTGACCCTTCACGATCCAGCCGAAGCCGGGATAGAACGCACCGACGACGTCATCCTCGATGGCGGTACCGATCAGCTCGTCGTTCGTCTTTATGAAGGATGCGAGCAGTGTCCAGAGGTTTCGCAGCACATTGGCTGCCTTGTAGTATTTGCCGGACGAAGTCGTCGTGTCGCGGCCACCGGTCCGTTTCGAGTAGATGCTGTCTGCTACGCGGAGCATCCGATTCATGTCGTCCTTATTGGTGACGATCTTGCACGCCGTATCGTCATCCTCGAGCGCGAACACCCGCAGGCTGTGCCCCGGGTGGGCGGCCTTGTAGTTGTTGATTTGAGTTTGGCTGAACAGCAGCACACTACCACTCCAGTCGTTCCCGTTTTGGTCGAAGGCATACGGCCCGCCCGCGTGCTCGCCGGCACACTGGTAGTCGCTCAGCGAATCCGTGGTCCCGGCCTGGCCCAGGATGTGGACCTCAAACTCGGGGTTCCCTCTCAACCAACCCTCATAATCATCGTCAAAGTGTGCCTTGGTCATGTACAGCCCTGCCGGGCTGGGCGTGCCTCCACCCCCACCTCCACCCCCACCGCAGTCCTGCAGACATTCCACTCGCGTCGGGGGCGTCGTGAAGTCCGTTTCGACCGGCACGAGCGCGATGACGGGAACGGCCGGCGGCGCGACTGGGCTCAGCACCGTGCGACGGCCTGAGGGGTCGAACGCAACCGGCGCTTCGCGGTCGGCCAGCGCGGTGGCTACGAGCACGTTCACATCACCCGTCCACGCGGCCCGTTGGGCCGGCACCGGCAAGTACACTTCGAGCGGCATCGCCGCGGCGGCCTCGCGCTCGACGACAGCTTCGCTGGTCCCATTCTCCTGCGCCAGATATCGCAACCCACGCCGGCCGTTTGCGGGAAGGAATCCCTGGAGCTGGATCTTGTGCTCGGGGAAAGGCGAGGCATCGAGCTGCGCCTTGATGTACGCCCGGAACGCAGGGCTGCGTAGCGCCGTGGCGAACAACGACGCCAGCCGCTCGGGACGACGCGCCGCGCCGGGCGGGGACGCGGTGGACGACTCCAAAGGAACAGAAGGGGCAGTGGAAACCTCCCGGCCGTCGGAGCAGGCCGCGGTCGACGCCAGGGCCAGTCCGAGTACGAGCAGGGTGCGTGTCGGGGACATCGAGCGCTCCTTGTCGAGGTGGATCCGGCGCGCACCGGGCGCCGGGGCCACAACCTGGGGACGGCCGTCGTCCGGAGTGTCGTCCGAAACACGCCGCTGGCGCCGAAAACGCGCGATGAGCCTCCCCGCTCCGCGCCCCCCGATGTAGCTTCCCCCTCCCATGCTGCTTCTGCTCGCGCTGCTCGGCTCCGCGGACACCAGTGGTACCTGGCAGCAGCAGGTCGCCTATCGGATCACCGCGTCGCTTGACGAGCCGTCGGGCATCCTCACCGGCCACGCGCGCATCAGTTATGTGAACCGCTCGCCCGATACGCTGGTGGACTTCTCCGTGCACCAGTACCTGAACGCGTTTCGTCCCGGCTCGCGCTGGAGTGCCGCCGATTCGGCCGAGGGCCGGGTGCGGTTCCAGCGGCTCCAGGATCCCGACTACGCGTTCGAGCGCATTACCGCCGCGGTCGTGATGGGAACGGCGGCGCTGCCCGACTATCCCTACGCCCCCGATTCGACCATCGCCCACTGGCGGCTGCCGCGCCCGCTCCCGCCGGGGGATTCGCTGGTGGTGGAAATCGACTGGCAGGCTAGGGCCTCAACCTTGCCGCGCCGGCAGGGGCGAGCGGGACGGCGGTTCGATTTCGCCCAGTGGTATCCCAAGGTCGTGGTGTTCGACAAGTACGGGTGGCAGGATCACCCGCTCTACCCGGCCGGGGAGTTCTACGGCGAATTCGCGACTTACGACGTGACGCTCGATCTCGCCGCGGACCAGGTGATCGGCGCCACGGGCGTCCCGGTCTGCGGTGACCCGGGGTGGGAACGGGCGCGCGCGACGCCCGACGCGCCGGTCGACTACCAACGCGACGCCTACGGCCCGGTGGCGAACGACTGCCCCGCCGCGGCGCCGGGCCGCAAGACGGTGCGGTTCCGGGCCGAGCAGGTGCATCACTTCGCGTTCTCGCTCAATCCGGAATACGTGTACGAGCAGGGACGGTACGATTCCGTCGTGGTGCGCGCGCTGTATCTGCCGCAGGACCGGGATACCTGGGGGAAGGGCATCGCCGTCCAGCGCACCGAGATTGCGCTCGCCTGGCTCGATTGGCTCTTCGGCCGGTTCGCCTGGCCGCAGCTCACCAACGTGCACCGCATCGAGGGAGGCGGGACCGAATTCCCGATGATGGTGATGGACGGGAGCGCCTCGCTCGGGCTGATCCTGCACGAGGTCGGGCATAACTACACGATGGGCATCCTGGCCAACAACGAATGGCGCGAGGGGTGGCTCGACGAAGGGTTCACGAGCTTCCAGTCCGGGTGGTACTTCGAGACGCATGGCGGCGCCCCCTCGTATCCGGGGCTCGAGACGCGGATCCTGCTCGACGACGTCGATCGCTGGAGCGAGCCCGTTTCCATGATCGGCGAGCGCTATCGCGATTTTGCCGTCTACAACGAGATGATCTATGCCAAGGCGCAGCTGTTCTACGAGCAGCTGCGTTACGTCGTGGGCGACTCCGTCATGCGACGCATTCTCCGGACCTACTACGACCGGTGGAAACTGAAGCACGTGGATGAGGCGGCGTTTCGGGCGGTGAGCGAGGAGGTCTCGGGGCAGAATCTGCAGTGGCTGTTCGGCCAGTGGCTGCACGGCACGCCGCTCATTGACTACCGCCTGGCCAGGGTCGAGCGCCGCCGCCTCCCCGATGGGCGCTGGCACACCACGGCGACGATCGAGCGCCTGGGCGATGGCTGGATGCCGGTCGAGATCGGGGACCGCGACCGGGTCTACGCCCGCGCCACGGGTCAACCGGAGGTCGAGCGCGTCGAGTTCACGAGCGAGGCCAAGCCGGGCCGGTTGCTGCTCGATCCGCGCGTCCGCGCCCACGACTGGAACATGCTGAACAACGCGGAGCCGCGCGGCCTGTTCCGCGACCGGTCCCTACGGCAAGTGCGGCTCGACAACCCCACGCGCGAGACCGTGCGGCGCGATCGATTGGCGGTGGGGTACCTGCCGGTGGCCTGGTCGAACGACGCGGGAGGCGTCACGATCGGCGTGCGGAGCCGCAGCAACTACCTGGGCCGCTACGAGCGCGGCTTGACCCTGGGCAGCGTCGCGACGCGCGCCGGTGCTTCACATCGGGTAGGGTTCTACGCCCGCATGGCCGATCCGGTGAGGCGCCCGATGCCGCGCACCGAGTCGAGCATGGCCGGTTGGTCGGTCGAGGGCCGCACCGGCATCGCTTTCTCGGTCGACCGCTCGTTGCGGCGGCGCTGGGTCGATCAATCGGATCCACACGCCGGGTTCGATGCCGTCTGGATGGCCACCACCAACGTCAGCTACCTCGATCCGAGCCTGTGGGAGGATGCCGGCACCGTGGAGGCAGGACCGTGGGTCGGCGGGACCTGGTCGCGCGGCCGGACGACCTATCGGGCCCGCCTCGGGGTGCGGGGCGGGATTGCCTATCGCTCCCCCGGCAGCGGGATCGTAACCGCCGAACGCTACGACGTGGAGGGGTTCCTGCGCGCGACGGGCGAGCTCTCCGTGCGGAAGCCGTTTTGGGCCGGCGCCATGCTCGGCGCCCGCGTCTTCGCCGGCGGCTATCTCGCCGACGCCGACCCGGTGCGCCAACGGCGCATCCTCATTGCCGGCGCCGATCCCTACGAGACGTTCACCAATCCGCTGCTGCGCAGTCGTGGCGCGCTGTTCGTACGACCGGATTTCCACTATCACGCACCGGGCGGCGCCAACCTGCGGGGATTCGGCCCGGCAGCCGGAGGACGCTGGGCGGTGAGCGCCAATCTCGAGCTGACTCGGTCGGTGCACGCGCGGCGGCGCGGATTCGTGCGCGACGTCGCGGCGGAGCTGTTCGTCGACGTGGGCCTCGTGGATACCCTCGCCGTGCCCTCGGCGCCGGCCGGGCGCGCCGCGACGCCGTTGTACGATGGCGGCGTGGGCGTGGTCTCGAGGCACGCGCTGGGTGACCTCCACTGGACGATGCGCTTCGAGCTGCCGCTCGTGGTCAATCGGTGGGACGCCGCCGCGGATGCCCGCCCGGGCGACGGCCGGTTCGCCTTCCGGTGGCTCGTGTCCCTGAGCCCGAGTTTCTGATGGCCGCGGACATCGGGGGGGGCGACCGGCGGGCGTTTTTCCGGGAGACGCTCGGCCGCCTGGCGCGCGAGGTGGCGCGTCGCGCGGAAGCGCGGGTGGTACGGCGCCGCTTTTTCCGTCCGCCCGGCGCCGCCCCCGAGGTGGCGTTCCTCGCCTCCTGCACCCGCTGCGGTGCCTGCATCGACGTCTGCCCGGCGCATGCAATCGTCAAGGCGCCCGCCGGCGCCGGACTCGCGGCGGGCACGCCGATGCTCGAGCCGTCGGTTCAGGCGTGCGTCGCGTGCGACGATATCCCGTGCGCGGCCGCCTGCCCAACCGATGCCCTCACGCTGCCGCCCGACGGGTGGCGCAGCGTGCGGCTGGGCGTGCTGGCGCTCGACGTGGATCGGTGCATAACGTTCCACGGCGCGAGCTGCGGCGTGTGCGCCCGCTCCTGTCCGATGGGCGAGCGCGCGCTGGCAATGGACAAGGGCGGGCACCCGGTGCTGAAACCGGAGGGGTGCGTGGGATGCGGGGTGTGCGTCACCGCCTGCGTGACGACGCCGTCGTCGCTGTCCCTGTCGCTCGCGGAGGAGGCATGACCGAGCTGCCGTACCGCGTGGAGAAGCCCTGGGGCCACGAAGTGATCTGGGCTCGCACCGACCGCTATGTCGGGAAGATCCTGCATGTCGAGGCGGGACACGTGCTGAGCTTGCAATACCACCACAAGAAGGACGAATCGATCTACGTGCTCTCAGGCGAGATCGTGCTCCGGCTGCAGCAGGGCGAGACCCTGATCGAGCGCCGGCTGACCCAGGGCGAAGCGTTCCACATCCACCCCAAGGTGGTTCACCAGTTCGAGGCCGTCGTCACGAGCGACCTGCTCGAGGCGTCGACGCCCGAGATTGACGACGTGGTCCGGCTCAAAGACCGGTACGGGAGAGTGTAAGGTCCATGAAGATCATCGTCCCGCTCGCGGGGAAGGGCACCCGTCTCCTGCCGCTCACCAAGCGCGTTCCGAAGCCGCTCGTGCACGTCGCGGGCCGGCCAGTGATGGACTACGTCATGGATACGGTGGCCGGATTCGACGTCGAAGAGCTGATCGTCATCACCGGCCACCTGAAGGCGGACGTCGAGCGCTACATTCGCGCGCACTACGGCGTCCCGGCGCGCTTCGTGGAGCAACGCACCCTGGATGGCACCGCCGGCGCGATCAACCTGGCGCGCCCGTGGGTCGACGGTCCGGTGATGATCATCTTCGTCGATACCCTGTTCGATGCCGACTTGAACGTCATCCGCACGAGCGATGCCGACGGCATCCTGTGGGCGAAAGAGGTCGAGGACTACCAGCGGTTCGGGGTGATCGTCACCGATGAGTTGGGGTACATGCGCCGCATCGTCGAAAAGCCGGATACGCCGGTGAGCCGGCTCGCCAACATCGGCCTGTACTACGTCAAGGATTGGAGCACGCTGTTCGACGGCATCGCGCACGTGCTGGCGCAGCCGGCGGGGAAAGGTGGCGAGTACTACCTCACCGATGCGTTCCAGTACATGGTGGACCACGGTCGGCGGCTGCTCACGGCGAGCGTGGGGGGGTGGTACGACTGCGGCAAGGTGGACACGCTGCTCGAGACCAACGAGCACCTGCTGCGCAACGGCCGCGGAGTGACTCCGGCGCCCGCGCCGGGAGTGGTGATCCGCGAGCCGGTGCGCATCGAGGCAGGGGTGACGCTCGTGGACTCGACTATCGGGCCCAACGTGACGATCGAAACCGGCAGCGTGATCGCGGGCAGCACCCTGCAGCACGCCATCCTGGGGCGCAACGTCCGGGTCGAGCGGAGTACGGTGGAACGCTCGGTCATTGGGGATGACCAACTGGTGCAGGATCGAGTCCTACGCGACAGCGTGATGGACGCTGGGGAAGTCGCGGCCGCCCGCTAGTTCCTTCGACGGACTTTCCACTCATGCCCATACGCTCGGTGCCGGCTCTGGTGATCGCCCTCGTGGTCCCCGTCGGCCTGCGAGCGCAGGATGCTTCGCTGTCGCTGTCGTTCGCCGCCGCGGTCAGCCGCGCGGCCGGCGACGCGCCGGTCGTCACCCTGGCGGGACTGCTGACCGAGGAGGCTCGAGCCCGTGTGCGCGAAGCGCGCGCCCCGCTCCTGCCCGGGTTCTCGGCGACCGGCAGCTGGGTCAATCAAACCTTGAACCCGGACGCCTTCGGCTTCCGGTCTTTGAATATTCCCGGATTCCCGAGCGGACGACGCATCGGCCCGTTTGATCTGGTCGACGCGCGGCTACGGGTGACGCAGACCCTGTTCGACTATGCCAGCATGGCGCGGGTCCGTGCGGCGCGCTCGCAGCTCGCCGGCGTCCAGGCCGACAGCGGGCTCGCCGCCGAGTCGGCCGTGCAGGCCGCCGCGCTGGCGTACCTCCGGGCGCTGCGAGCCCAGGCGATCGTCGCCGCCCGGCTGGCGGACTCGGCGCTCGCGGCGGAGTTGGTGCAGTTGGCCCAGGCGCAGCAGGACGCCGACGTCGGCACCGCGATCGACGTAACACGCGCGCGGACGCAGCTGGTCACCGCGGCGGGCCGGCTCGTCCTGGCCAGAAACCTCGAAGCGCGGGCGCGCATCGACCTCGCCCGCGTCCTGGGGCTCGAGCCGGACACGCCCATCGCGCTCACCGATACGTTGGCCGCTGCGCTACCGCTGGCGGAGCTGCCGGCCGCGCGTGACTCGCTCATCACGCTGGCGCTCGAACACCGGCCCGACCTCGTGGCCGAGCAGGCCCGCGGCCTCGCCGCGCGGCGCACGGGTTCGGCGATCTCGGCCGAGCGGTTGCCCCGCGTCGATCTGTCGGCGAACTACGGGGCGATCGGCCTGTCGTTCGGCGATGCCATCGCCACTCACCTGATCGCCCTGCAGGTCACGATCCCGATTCTCGATGGTTTCCGGCGCGAGAGTCGCCAGGCCGGGCTGCAGGCGGGTGTGCGGGCGTCGGACGTTCGGGTGGCGGAGCTGCGGCGCCAGGTTGCGGCTGACGTGGATGCCGCCCGGCTCGATCTGTCGTCCGCCGAGCAGCAGCAAGCGATCGCGGTCGACGGCCTCCAGCTCGCGCAGCAGGAGCTGGACCAGTCCCGGGAGCGTTTCAAGGCCGGTGTGGCCGGCAACATCGAGGTGATCAACGCGCAGCTCTCGTTTGTCCGGGCACGAGATGCGGACATCGACGCCCGCTTCGCGGCCGCAGTCGCGCGCGTGGCACTGGCGCGGGCGGTAGGAGTTGCCCGCCTGCTGCACTGATGCTCGGCGTCGGCGATCCCGCACCTGATTTCACGCTGCCCTCTTCGTCCGGCACGGTACGGCTCGCGGACGTGCTGCGTGACAAAACTGTGGTCCTGTATTTCTATCCCAAGGACGAGACCGCGGGCTGCACCGCCGAGGCGTGCGCGTTCCGGGACAGCTACGAGGTGTTCACGCAGGCCGGCGCGGAAGTGATCGGTGTGAGCGATGACACGGTGGAGTCGCATCGGTCGTTTGCCTCGCATCACCGGCTGCCGTTCCAGCTCCTCTCCGATCCGGGCGGGGAAGTCCGCCGGCGCTACGGCGTGTCGGGCTTTTTGGGCTTGATCCCTGGTCGTGTGACCTTCGTGATCGACCGGCAGGGAATCGTGCGGCACATGTTCGATTCACAGTTCAAGGCGACGCGACACGTCGCCGAGGCGCTCGAGACGATTCGACGCCTCTAGAACGGCGTTGGCGGCGCACCGGCGTACGCGGCCGCGAGCACCGCCCGCACGCCCGCACGCGTCACGGTTCTGGGGTTGGGATACGCGCCCTGCGTGGTCAGCTCGGCGGCGCGATCGATGTCCGCTTCCCCAAGGCCGAGATCGGCCAGGGTGCTCGTCAGCCCGAGGCCGCGCGTCAACGCGAACAGTCCCGTCCAGGCATCAGGGCTTCCCAGCGCATCCGCCACGACCCGCAACGCCTCCGCCGCCGCCGCCGGAGCGTTATACGCCACGACGTAGGGGAGCAGGACGGCGTGGGTGAGGGCATGCGGCAGGCCGAAGCTCCCGCCCAGGACGTGGCACATCCGATGGTGTAAGCCCATCGAAGTCAGGTCCAGCGCTCGCCCGGCGAGGTGGCTGCCCAGGAGCGCGTCGCCACGCGCGGCCAGATCGGCTGGATGGCGCACGACGTCCGGCAGGCTCAAAGCCAGAGTTCGCAGGCCGGATTCGGCGAGCAGCGTCGCGACGGGGTGTCCGTCCACGGCGTAGAGCGCCTCGACGCAATGGGCGATGGCGTTCATTCCGCTCGCGGCGCTGACGTCCGGCGGCAAGGAGAGGGTGAGGGCCGGCTCGTACAGCACAGCCCGTGGCGCCGCGCGGCGATCGCGGCCGGTGCGTTTGGCTCCCGCATCGGTGATGCCCCAGACGGCCGTCATCTCGGAGCCCGAGTACGTCGTGGGCACCGCGATCACGGGTCGAGTGCTCTCCAATGCCATCGCCTTGGCGACCCCGATCGCCGAGCCGCCGCCGAGCGCCAGGACGGCGTCGGCGCCCGACTGCGTGGCTTCCTCGAGGGCGGCCTTGACCACTTCTGCCGGCACGTGGACGACGGCGCGATCAAACACGCCCGCGCAGGCGTCCCCCAGGGTCTGGGTCAGGGTCGATCGCTCAGCCGAGCGTCCGGGCGTGGTGACCACCAGGACGCGACGGGCGCTGATGCGCTGGAGCACGTCCGGGAGCGCCGCGAGCGCGCCCGGGCCGAACACGACCCGCACGGCATGCGTCTCGTATGCAAACACCGGATCAGGATTTCAGCGGGAGAATGTCGTTCATCAGGGCCCGCGTGAAGGCGAACTCGTCCTCGTTCACGAGGTGGCCCATCCCGGGGTAGATGCGCTCGGTGGCTGAGGCGCCCATGCGGGCGAACACCGCGGCACTTTCATCCACCCGCGGCTTCGGCACGTGCGCGTCGACGTCGCTGCAGCCGAGGAATACGGGCGTCCCGTCGAACGATCCGGGATAGTCCCATGTCGTGCCCGGCGGTCCAATCAACCCGCCACTGTAGAGGATCACGCCTCCGTAGCGAGCGGCGTGGCGCACGGCAAACTCGCCAGTGAGACACGCACCCTGCGAGAATCCCAGGAGCACGACCCGATCCCTCGGTATGCCCTGCCGCACGACCTCGTCCACCAGCTGCTCGAGCACCCACAACCCAGAAGACAGCCCAGGCTCGTTCTTCTCTTTCTCGACCAGGAAACTGAACGGATACCAGGTGTTGCCGGCGGCCGCCGGCGCCAGGTAGGTGAAATCGGGCCGCTCGAACACGGGCACCAGGTCGAGAATGTTGCGCGGGGCGGCGTTGCGGCCATGGACCATGATCATTACCGCCGGAGACTTGCCGAGCGGCTTTCCGGCGGTGGCGAGCGGCTCTCCGGCGTGCGGCTTCACGCCGGACCGGCCTCCTCGGCGATCCGTGGCAGCTGCGCCTCGATCTCCTTGCGGTGTGGCTCCTCCCACGGGGGCAGCTTCAGGTCCTGTCCCAGGCACGGCAGCGTCTCATCGACAGTGAATCCAGGAGGGACGGTGGCAACCTCGAAGAGCACACCCCCCGGCTCGCGGAAGTAGATCGAACGGAAATACTGCCGGTCGCGCACTTCCGTGACCTGGTAGCCCAGTCGCACCAGCTCCGCCCGCATCCGCAGCTGTTCGCCGGCGTCGCTGATCGCCATGGCGACGTGGTGCACGGTGCCGAGGCCGTTCACGGCGGCTGGCGCCTCCGGGGCGTGGACGACGTCGATCACCCGGCCGGGGCGGTCGCCGTTCACCGCGAGGCGCGTCCGGGACGGGCCCTCGTTGATGATCGCGAACCCCAGAACCCCCGTCATCAACTCGAGGGTGCGAGCCGGCGAGCGGATCATCAGGGTGACGCTATGCAGGCCGCGAATCGCCTGGTCCGGGCCGACGGCATCGGTCGCCCACGGCACGCGATCGTCGCCCGTGGTGGCGACCAGCTCGAGCACCAGCCCCGAGGGATCGGCGAACGCGATCGCCTCCTCGCCAAAACGCGGCTCCGCGTCGCGGACGACGCTCCCGCGTTCCCGGAGTCGCTGTTTCCAGAAATCGAGCGAGCGGGCGGGGACCGAAAACGACGTGACGCCGATCTGTCCCGCGCCTTTCCGGCCTTCCGGCACGCCCCACCCCTTGTACGGGAAGGTGGTCATGATGGTGCTCGGCGTGCCCTGTTCGTTCCCGTAATAGAAGTGGTAGACGTTGTGATTGTCGAAGTTGACCGTCTTCTTCACCAGGCGCAGGCCCAGCCGCTTCGTGTAGAAGTCGAAGTCTTGCTGAGCGTCGTTCACCGTCGCCGTGACGTGATGCAGACTGCGGATCAATGGGTCCACGATGTCCTCCTCCAGCAGAATGTGGCGGCCCCGACAGCAGCGGCAAGACCCGGGGTCGCGCGCGCTCCGCTTGACCGCGGTCCCCGACCGGGCGACACTAGTCCCATGGACGAGCGCGAGCTGATCCACGATTGGAACCGGGTCGGGGCGCCCTTCGACTGGTCTGCCGCCCGGGTGGACTTGAACGACGAGACGCTGCGCGACGGCCTCCAGTCCCCCTCGGTGCAGGACCCCTCGCTCGAGGTCAAGCGCCGCTTGCTGCACCTCATGGCCGACCTCGGGATCGTGGCGGTCGACATCGGCCTGCCCGGCGCCGGTCCGCGTGTGGTGGAGCAGGTGCGCGCGCTCGCGCTGGAAATCCGCGACCACAAGCTCCCGATTTTCCCGAACTGCGCCGCCCGCACCGTGATCGCCGACATCGAGCCGGTGGTCCGGATCTCCCAGGAAGTCGGCATCCCGATCGAGGCGGCGACGTTCATCGGATCCTCGCCGATCCGCCAATACACCGAGGACTGGACCATCGACCGGATGCTCAAGGCGACCGAAGAGGCCGTCGGGTTCGCGGTGCAGCAAGGGCTGCCCGTGATGTACGTGACGGAGGACACGACGCGTGCGCGACCGGAGACGCTGCAGCGGCTGTACGGCACGGCGATCAACTGTGGCGCGACGCGGATCTGTCTCGCCGACACGGTGGGTCATGCGACACCGGATGGCGTAAGAGCGTTAGTCAAATTCGTAAAGCGAGAGATCGTAGGGAGAAAGAACGTAAAGATCGACTGGCACGGGCACCGCGATCGGGGCATGGGACTGATCAACTGTCTGGCGGCGATCGAGGCAGGGGTAGACCGGGTGCATGCGACGGCGTTGGGGGTTGGGGAACGCGTCGGCAACGCGGAGATGGATCTCCTGATCGTGAACCTGAACCTGCTCGGTGCGCACCGGGCCGACCTGTCGAAACTCCCCGAGTATTGCCGCACAGTAGCCGAGGCGGTGGGCATCCCCATCCCCCTCAACTACCCGGTCATGGGCAGTGATGCGTTCCGCACCGGCACCGGGGTCCATGCCGCCGCGATTATCAAAGCCAAGAAAAAGGGCCACAATTGGCTCGCCGACCGGGTGTACAGCTCCGTCCCCGCCGGGGAGCTGGGTCTCGAACAAGTGATCGAGATCTCGCCGGTCTCCGGGCTCTCCAACGTGAAATACTGGCTGCAGAGCCACGGCTACGACGCCGAAGACGAGGCGGCGTGCAAGGCGCTGTTCGACGCCGCGAAGCGGGCCGATCGCACACTCACCGAGGAGGAGTGTCACCGCCTGGTGCAGCAGGGCGCATGGCGGTAGGGGCATTCGCCGAGCTCGAGCGTTCGACCTTCGACCTGCGGTGGCATTTCGACCCCGTCGCGGCTACGCTGGCGGGGCTCACCCTCTACGACGACCGCTTCGGGCGTTACAGCCGGTCCGTGTTGACGCCGCATCTCGCCGCGCTGAAATCGCTCAGCTTGGCGCTCGAGGAAGCCACCACCGGCGATCTCGCCACCGAAATCGATCGGACTGCGCTGCTCAATGAGATCCGGGTCACCATTTGGCAATTCGAGAAAGACCGCCCGCAGGCAAAGAATCCGGAATTCTGGTTGACGCACCTGTTCAGCGGGTTATACGGATTGCTGCGGCGCGCCGATCGCGGCTCGATCGCCAACACCGCGGCCATGGCCGGTCGCCTTGAAGACGTGCCGGCGCTGCTCGACGATGCGCGAGCGGCGTTGGTCGAGCCGGTGCGCCTGTTCGCCGAGACTGCGCTGCAGATGTGCCCGGGCGGCGTGCTGTTGATGCGCGAGATCCGCGCCGCCTACGCCGCCGCGCCCGGGGGCGAGCGGGTCGCCGCCGCGTCCGAACGGGCCGGCGCCGCCCTGGCGGCGTTCGAGCACGACCTGGACCGCTGGACGGAGTCGGGGAGCGAACACTTCGCGCTGGGCGAGGACGGGTTCAATTTCCTGCTCCACTATCAGCACGCGCTGCGCGACACCGCGCCGGAGCTGTGGCGCTACGGCCTGCGGCTCACGGAGGAGGTCATCGCCGACCTGGGGCGGATGGCCGAGCGCATCGCCGGGAACGCCGATTGGCCCGCCTTGGTGGAGCGGCTGCGCGGAGACCACCCGGCCGCCGCAGGGCTGGTCGCCGCCTACGCGCGGGAAATGGAGCGCGCCAAGGAGTTCGTGACGGCCCGCGGGCTGACGGCCATGCCTACCGTGCCGCTCGACGTGATCGAAACGCCGGAGTTCATGCGGCCGCTCATCCCGTTCGCGGCGTACGACAGCCCCGGGCCGTATGCGGCCGAGCCGCGCGGTCTGTTCTACGTCACGGTGCCCGACCCTGCCTTGCCGGCCGCCACTCGCGAACGTGTGCTGCGCGATCACTCCCGCCATGAGATCGCCGCGACCTCGCTGCACGAAGGCTATCCGGGCCATCACCTGCATCTCGTGCTGGCGCAGGCGCTTCGCTCGGAAACGCGGAAGAACGTGTACACCCCGCTCACCCTCGAGGGCTGGGCGCTGTATTGCGAGGAAATGATGGCGGACGAGGGGTTCTATGCCAGCCAGGAGGAGCGGTTCTTCCAGCGCGTGCACCTGCTGTGGCGGGCGGTGCGCATCGTGCTCGACGTGGGGCTGCACACGCGGGGAATGACGTTCGACGAGGCGGTCGCGCAGCTCGTCGACGTAGTGCATATGGACCGCGCCAACGCCGAGTCCGAGGTCAGCCGCTACTGCGCCACGCCGGGCTACCAGATCTGTTACGGCACCGGTCGGCGTGAGCTGCTCCAGCTCCGCGACGACTCGCGCGCCGCGCTGGGCGGCGCCTTCACACTCCGCGGGTTCCATGACGCGGTGCTCTCCTACGGCGGGCTGCCGGTCTCGCTGATCCGCTGGGGCCTGGGTCTCAGTGCGTAAGCTCCCGAGGTCCGTCTGGCTGTTCGGTCTCGTTTCGCTGTTCAACGACTTCGCCAGTGAGATGATCTATCCGCTCCTGCCGGCGTTCGTAACCGGCGTGCTGGGTGGTGGGGCGCTATCGCTCGGAGCGCTGGACGGCGCCGCGGATTTCGCGGCTGCGTTCGTCAAGTACGGCTCCGGGAGGCTCGCCGACAAGCCGCGCCCCCGCGGCGCGCTCATCATCCTGGGCTATCTCGTGGCGGTGATCGTCCGGCCGGTGATCGCGCTCGCGGGCGCCGCGTGGCAGGTCGTCGGATTGCGCGTGACGGACCGGGTGGGGAAGGGGATCCGCACGCCGCCGCGCGACGCCCTCATCGCCGACGTGACCCCGTCCGAGCTGCACGGCCGGGCGTTCGGCTTGCAGCGCGGGTTGGATCATGCGGGCGCCGTGCTGGGCCCGCTCGTCGCGTACTGGCTGCTGACGTCGCAGGCGTTTGACGTGCGCGGCGTGATCGCGGCGAGCATCGTCCCGGGGATCGTGGTGCTGGTGTTGGCGGTCTGGGCCGTAGGGGATGGCAGGAAACAAGGCGGGACGATCGGGCGGGGGGCGGGTTCAATCGACGCGTCTCCTCCACTCCGCGGCCGCATGCTCTCGCCGGCCCTGCTCGCGATCTCCGCCTTTTACCTCCTGCGCATGCCCGAGACGCTGATTCTGTTGCGCACCCAGCAACTGGGCGTTTCGGTGGCGTCGGTCCTGTTGTTATGGGCGGCGCTGCACGTGGTGCGCTCGTCGTCGAGCCTCATTGGCGGGGCGTTGGCCGACCGGTTCGGGCCGGCGCGCGTCATGTGGTGTGGCTGGATCAGCTATGCGGGGATCGCCTACGGCTTCGCGCGGGCCGACGGCCCCACGACCGCCCTGCTGCTATTTCTGGTGCTCGGTGTCGTCGCCGGGCTCACCGAGAGCCCCGAACGGGCGATCGTGTCGAAGCTCGCGGGGGGGAAGCAGGGAACGGGATTCGGGGTGTATCACGCCGCGACCGGGATCGCGGCGCTCGCCGGTGGCCTGGTGCTCGGCGCGCTGTATCAGGCGTCGAGTGCGACGCTCGCGTTCACCGTCAGCGCCGCCGGCGGCGTCGCGTTGGCGCTGCTTTGGCTTGCAGCTGCTTCAGGGCGCGAATCGCTTCCAACTCGATGAGGTCGTCACGGTCCTGTTGACGGCCGGCCGCGCGCTTCGAGGCAATGAGAGCATCCAGGGTGAGGACGCGGAGGTCGACGGCGCCGACATTTACAACTTCCGAGGCGCTTAAGGCCACAGCATATCCCCCGAGACCGGTGACAAAACCCAGGAGGTCAAGGCGTCCTTGATCAGTAACAAGCGTCAGGTTCGGCGCATCGCGAAAGGTCTTGGCGTCGATCACAAAGGGTAATCGGGTGTCAGGCTCGCGGGGCAGATACAGTCGGGCATTCCAATCGCTGAGCCGTCGGGCCAAACGCCTGGCGCTGTCCGGGGTAGGGTCGTAGCAGATGTCGAGATCTTCAGTGATTCGTACCGACCCCTGCGCGGTGGCGGCGACTCCGCCGATTACGACAAACCGGACACCTGCCCGTACCAGTCCCTCCCACATCGCCACCAGCGTCACGACCTCACTCCCTTCCGCAGCTGTTGGACTCCCTCCACGTTCGCGCTCAACTCCAATAGGTGTTCGCCCGGATGCTTGCTCAGCGCCGAGGTGTTGAGACTCAAGTCCAGGCCCCACCAAATCGCGCGTCGAATCGCTGGATGCCGACGCCATTTCGTCGGCACGGCGGGGTGGTACGGGTCCCGCCACCCCGGTCCGCGGGGCAGCGGTTTGTATTGCTGCTCGTGCCGGTCGATTCCTCTCTGGACTTCGGGAAGGTAGGCCAGCACTCCTCGAACTACGACATCGCTTTCACGCAACGCGGGTTGTTTCAGCGCTTCGCGCACCGCGGGAAAGCCCCGCTTGAGCGGAATGCCATAGCGGTACTTGGCGCGGAACGCGAGCCCGAGCGCACGTACCGTGTCCTCGTCGAGCGGGCGCGGCAGGCCGAGGATACGGATCGCGTTGTCGAGGGTTTTCTCGTTCACCCACAAGGCCGCAGCGGCTTGTCCCAATCGCATAATTTCCTCCTAGTTACTAGGAGCAAACTATCCGATCGGGATTCGCCCGTCAACCCGGGCCGCCGTAGCGTTGCGGGGCCAACCAACGGGGACTCCCATGCGCACCGCGTTCACGCTCGCCGTTCTCTTGTTGCCAGGCACCGCTGTTGTGGGACAGGGCCGCGAAGTCATTCACACACCGCATGAGCTGCAGGGCCTGCCGTTCTCATCGGCGGTCCGCGTCGGCAACCTGCTGTTCCTGTCCGGTCAGATCGGCAATGTGCCCGGCACCCGCCAACTCGCCGACACCGGCATCACGGGGCAAACCCGCGCCACCCTCGCCAACATCAAAGCAGTGCTCGAGCACGCCGGCAGCTCGCTCGAGCGCGTGGTGAAGTGCACCGTGTTTCTCGTGACCATGGCCGACTACCAGTCGATGAATGCGGTGTACACGACGTTTTTCCCGAAGGACCCGCCGGCCCGGTCGACGGTGGCCGGGAGCGGGCTGGCGCTCGGAGCGCGAGTGGAGATCGAGTGTATCGCGACCGTAGGTGCGGAGTAGTACCTTGGACGAGCGGCGTCCCAGCCGAGCCGCTCATTCCACTGACTAGGGGGTTATGATGCCGGATCGTGAGAAGTGGAAAGCCCGGATGCTGAGCGCGGCGCGACGGGCGAAGCAAGGCGCCCTTGCCGCGGCCAAGCATGCCGATGCCCTGATGAAGGTCGCGCGCGAGAAGGCCACGACAGAGGCCCGCCGCCGCAAGCTGCGGCAAACGCTCCGCGTGGCCGGTCGAGCATTGAAATCGGCGGGGAAGGCCGCACTAGCCGCCGGGGTGGCGGCGGCCGTAGCGACCATCGCTGAAAGCCGCTCCCGGAAGAAACAAAAGCAGGTTCGTCGCGGATAGCACTCGGTGAGCCGGGGTCACCGTGACAATCGGGCGGCCACGTCCTTGAGCCAGTGGTCTGCCCACACGAGTTGTGCGGCGCCTCGCGCCCCGGCGCGCCGCGGGCTGACGAAGACGAAGCTGCGCCCATCGGGTGTCACATCGTAGGACTGGTGAAACCCGGCCACCACGAAGTTCGACGCATTGAACAGGGACGTACTTCCGGAGGCGGCGAACGTCGGCACGGTCCTGACCTGAACGACGTTCAGGCGGGTATCCCCGTCCAGGTAGAACAGCTCACGTCCGTTGCGTGACCAGCGCGGCTCGCTCCCGCCGCCGTTGGAGACTTGCCATCGCCCTCCCCGGGCGTCGGGGAAGGCCCGCACGTACACCTCGTTGATCCCCGACTCGTTGGATGTGTACGCCAACCACCGTCCATCCGGGGACAGCGCCGGATGCAGCTCGGTGTACGGGCTCGCCGCCACCGGCACCGGCGCGCCGTCCCCGCTCGCAGGCGCCGCCAAGATGTCGCCCGCACCGGCCTGGCCGTTGTCGGTCCGCACCAGGATCCAACGACCGTCGCGCGACCATTCGCCCTCCTGAATTAGGCGGTCCAGCCGGACGAGCGGACGGGCTTGCCCGCCACCGTCGGCAGGCTGGCCGTACACGGCGCTCGTGTTGCTGCTGTCCCGGATGTAGGCCACGATCCGACCGTCCGGGGACCAGAAGGGCCGTCGGTCCTGCCCGCCGAACGTCAATCGTGTCGACGGCCCGCGATCCAGCTGCTTGATCCAGATGTTCAGCGCCCCGCCCGAGCCGAGGCCGGCCGCGAGCCGTTGACCGTCGGGGGAGATTGCGAACGAGTTGAATTCCCCATGCCACGCGGTGTCGATCTGGGTGATCGCCCCGTCGCGACTCACGCGAATCATCGCGTTGTCGATCGCGCCGCCGCCGCCTTGCGCGTACACGAGCGACCCAGACGGCGACCAGGCCAGAATTGCGAATCCGACGTTGACCGTTACCTCCACGCCTTCGAGCACCGGCACGGCGGCCCCGGTGATTGTCAGAGGTCCGAGGTCGAAGGGGGCCACGAGGGCTACCCCGTCGCGTCGCACGTACAGCAGGTGCCCGCTGGGCAGATACGAGGCCTGGGCTACGTCCTCGAGCAACAACTTTTCCTTCCCGGTGCGCAGATCCAGCACGTGAATGCTCATGGTCACACAGCTGGACCCACATACCTGGAACAGCACCCCGCGCGCCCCCGGCAGGGCAACCGGGTGACCGATGCCCCCGCCGGCGAGGGCGGCACCGCTCAGCACGACGGTGCTCGGGCCGCCGCCGGCATTCACCCGTCGCAGCTCCAGGATGCTCGGTGGTACGTATACGAGCGTGCCGTCGTCGAGCCACGCGGCGCCCCCGAAACCACTCGCGGCCGAATCCGCCAACGTGACGCTCGCCCCACCAGCGGCGCGGACTTTTTTCAGCCGGCCGTCGGCCACGTAAGCCACCCACTCCCCGTCAGGGGAGAACACCGGATTCTGGGCGCGCTCGGTCCCGTTGATCGCCGTGGGGTTCAACTCACCACGCTGCTTGATCCAGAGACGGCCGTTTTGACGGTCGTCCTTGAAGACGAATAGGGAGCCGTCGGGCGACAAGGCTATGGCGGGCGACTGAGTTGTCAGCACCACGGTGTCGCCGAGGCTGATGTACTGCCAGGTTGCGGGCTGCCGCGCCGTCCGCGCGCGTAGCCAACTCCACCCGCTCAGGGCCAGCGCGATTACCGCGGCACCCGCCGCCACCCAGAAGTAGGTGCGCCACTTGGTCGACCCCGGCGCAGGTGTCGCCACGTGGGCTCGAGTCGTGGGTATGGTCAGGTCCGGCCTGACCAGCGCCTCGGCGAACTGGGCCGCGCTCGCGAACCGGTCGGCCGGCAGCTTTTCGAGAGCCCGATTCACGGCCGCTTCGACGTGCGGCGGAATCGAGTGACGCTGCAGCGTGAGGCTGCGCGGTTGCTCCATCATGACGCGCGCCACGATCGCCTGTGCCGTGGGGCCCGTGAACGGCGGCTCGCCCGACAGCATCTCGTAGACCACGCACCCCAGCGCGTACACGTCGCTCTTGGCGGTGATCTCGCGCTCGCCCATCGCCTGCTCGGGACTCATGTAGTGCGGTGTGCCGAGCGACATGCCGGTTTCGGTCAGCCGCGAGCCGCTGTCGGAGCGCGAGGCGGCGAGCGCGATGCCGAAATCGGCGACCATCGCCGAGCCGTCGTGCAGCAGGATGTTTTCCGGCTTGATGTCGCGATGGATCACGCCGTGGCGGTGCGCGTAGTCGAGTGCGCCGGCGACCTCGGTCGCGATGCGGACGGCATCCTCCACGGGGAGCTGATGCTCGCGCGCCAGGCGCTCCCGGAGAGACTCCCCCTCCACGTACGGCATGACGTAGTACACGAGACCATCGGCCTCACCGGAGTCGTGCAGCCCCAGGATGTGTGGGTGCTGGAGGTTCGCGGTCAGGCGGATTTCCTTGAGAAACCGCTCGCCCCCCAGGATCGCGGCCAGCTCGGGGCGCAGCAGCTTGAGCGCCACGTGCCGATCGTGGCGGACGTCGTGCGCGAGGTACACGGTGGCCATGCCACCGGCGCCAAGCTCGCGCTCGATGGTGTAGCGATCGGTGAGGGCGGTGGTAAGACGGGATAGTGCGTCTGTCATCGAGTATACAAGATGGGACCACGGCGCGGTTCTGGCGAGGCAGGCCTAGCCGCCGGTGCCGAACTGCCGGGTGAATTTGATCAGCAACGACCTGGTGATCGATCGATCCCAGGCGAAGAGACCGGTCGCGTTCTCGGCGGTGTTGAGGACCACGAACAGCCCGGTCCCCGCGGTGTTGAGCCAGCCGAACCGGATGTTCGCCGAGAACACTCCGGCCTGGTTGTTGTACTGCACCAGCGACTGGGTGAAGATCCGCGGCGTGAAGAAGTAGCCGAGGCGGAATCCCACCAGCGACCGGACGAAGTCCCCCTGATCGAGCCGAACCTGGTTGTAGTCGAGCAGTACCGACGAAGTGAGCGCCGCTCCCCACCGAACGGTCAGCGTCGACGTCGCGCCATACCGTGTCCCGTTGTAGAATGGCCCGGCCTCGAGCCGAGTCACGAACGAAACCGGCGCGCTGGGATTGGTCGAGAGATCGAAGCCCAGGCTGGTCCAGTGGTACTCGCCAGCCGGCAGCGTCACGCCGCGGGCGATGGCGAACGGCAGGGTCAGGCCCTCCCGGAATACGTTCAGCTCCGGACCGATCTGCCCGCCATTGTTGAGCTGTGCTTCGCCGAGATCGACGTGGATCTGGTCCGACTGCACCGTGCCGTCGAAGCCGTAATACCCGCGGTAGTTGACGTGCGGCAACCAGTAACGCAGCAGCGTGTGCTTCACGGGCATCGTGTGGAAGACCGATGCCTCGTAGTACCGATATCCGCTCCGGCCCAGAAACCCGACCTCGGGATTGAAGTCCTCGCCCACCTGGGCGAAGCGCAGCGCGTTGTTCCATCGGCTGTTGCGGAACTCAATTCTTCCGCTGAAGGCTCTATCCCGGCCGGCACGTCCCGGTGTCGCGGTCTTGGCCGCCCACCAATCGAAGGTCACCGGGTCGCTCAGCGCGAAGCGCCCGTCGAGGCCCAGGGTGGTGTTCCGGTCGCCACCGTCGCTGGTGGCGACGCGGTGCACGCCAAGTAAGCCGATGCGCGACCGGCCCCACTCCCGCGACACGCGCGCCACGGAGTAGGAATTAGCTGGTTGGATGCCGGCGCGTTGCTCCGTAAACAGCTGCATCGTCCCCACGGTGAGCCCGGCGACCCGACCGGTCACGCGCCCCCCGCCGATGATCGGGACGGGGTTGCCCAGCGTGTCGATGCCGATGCGCCGACTGAAGAACAGCTCCACGGCCTGCGGTGTCCCGGCCGAGAACACGCCCGCATTCTCCAGGAAGAACGGCCGCTTCTCGGGAAAGAACAGCGGGAACCGGGTGAGGTTCGTCCGTTGCTCGTCGACCTCGACTTGGGCAAAATCGGTGTTGTAGGTGGCGTCGAGGGTCAGGCTGGGCGTGATCCCCAGCTTGGCGTCGACTCCGACCTCGGTCGGATAGCGGGTCGAATCCCACGCCACGGGAACAGAGGGGGGCGAGTACGACTTCTGTGCCGAGCTGAGGACGTACGGTGTGATGGTGGCGATCCGCTGACTCGGGACCTCGAGACCGACCAAGTGGCCGGCTTGCGACACCCGGTAAAGATTGTACTGACGCGGAATCGGCGACCAGAAGGATTCTTCGTTCCGGCGCCGGATGCTCCGCGCCAGATTGAGCCCCCACGTCTGCACCCGGGCGTTGCCGTACCGGAGCGTGGAGAACGGAATCCGGAACTCGGCGTACCAACCCAGGGTGTCCACGTGCGTCGCGACGGTCCAGCTCGCATCCCAGTTAAGGTTGAAGCCGCCGGCCGACCCCGCCTGCGCTCGGCTCTGCCCTTGCTGGAAGACCCCGCCGCCCTCGCCTTCTTTGACGACCTGGCCGTCGTATTCGACGCCGGCAGGCGTGGTCGCGAAGACGAACCCGTTCTGTCGATCCTGGTAGGTGTCGAGGATGATCGAGAAGTAGTCGCTGTTGGTCAGGGTGACGTCGCGGATGCGTTCGCCCGGGACGATGGCCGCCGCGTCGCGGTCGAACAGCCATGCCCCGATGTACAATGCATCGCCGTCCGTGAGGATCCGCACCTCGCTACGCTCGGTACTCAGCGCTCCCTCCGCAGGATCGCGCTGCACGAAGTCGGTCAGCGGTTGCGCTTCCTGCCATACCGCTTCGCTGAGTCGCCCATCGATGAGCGGCGCGGTGGCGATCCTGGTCGATCGGCCCACGCGGGCCGAATCCTGGGCCAGAAGCGCCACCGGGGCGAGCAGGATTGCGG
>DATBLG010000055.1:0-4475 GCA_036555485.1 Gemmatimonadales bacterium
CAGCGCGGCCCGGCGGTCGACCGGTTTCTGCAACATGGAGCCGTCGTCGCCTTGCACGGGCGTTTCGGCGGTCGGATCGCGACTCATGGAGTCTGGCTCCTGGTTCGCTCGATCTGCGGCGCGCGGAAGGGGATGCGCGGCTGGACGGCCGGCTTGTGCGGGTCGTGGCAGTCGGCACAGGCCATCACGACCCTTCGCCCCTGCCAGCCATCCAGCCGCTTCCCATGCGCCCCGCCAGCCCACGCCTTCGCCTCCGGGAAGTGGCATTGGGCACACAACCGGTAGCTCTCATCCAGGGTTGCCCGCTCCCCGCTCTTGAGAGTCAACAGCTGTACGTCGTCGGCCGAGTGGCAGGTCGAGCAAACGGCGCCGGTCTGCTCCGGGTGCACCGGCTGGATGTTGTTGTGCGCGTCTTCGATCCGCTTGTTGGCCATGACCACCTTTCGGCCGAGGTGGCACGACGTGCAGGGATACTGACTGATGGCGGCGGTACGGCTGCGGAGTGCAATCGCTAGCGTGATCGTGCCGAACATGCGGGAGTGTCCGGCCTCCGGCGCGGCGCTGCGGAGAGCGACTTCGAACGGCCGCTCACCTGGCCCTTTCCAGCGCTCAACCCGGACGGCCTGCACGGTCGCGAGCACGCCGGGCTCCAGGGCCGCGTTGCGGGCCGCCGTCGCGGAGTCGATCGGCACGGCGACCGTATTCCTGGGAAGCTGGTCCGCTTTCGTCCCACCGGGATCGTGACAGCCGGAGGCGAGCCAGGCAGCGACAAGGCCCATAGGCACGGCATCCACCCGTATCCGGCTCATGGTGCGTCTCCCGTCGCGATGGCAACGTCGTTCACCGGGCGGGTGAAGGTCCCCGCCGCTGGATCGAGCGCGACGTGGCACTGGCGGCAATTGGCGCGTTCCGGGTGCGTCGTCCGGATTTCCGCGACGGCGGCTTGGCCAGCGTGGCATGTGAGGCAGTTCTCCCTGAACTGCAGGTTGTGCGGGATCGGTGGAGGGTCGCGGTCCGCAATCAGCTTGGGCAGCTGCGGCCAGACCGTCGTGGGCCACGTCACCCGGGCGTCTGGCCGTGGCGGGCCGCCGCTTGCACCGTGGCACATCGGGCATCTGGCGTTCGGGTTGGGGTCGGGAGCGGGGGCACCTATGACGGAGTCCACGCCCACATGGCACTGCAGGCAGATGCCCCGCTCGGGATGAGGGGTCACTGGTACATAGGCAGAGAAGCGGACCGAAAAGCCACCGCGCTCGTGGCAGGTCTTGCAGGCGTCGGTTCGGAACTCGTCGGCCGTGAGGGGGTGCGGGATTCGGGGCGGCGCACCCGGATACGCGCGCAGGTAGCGCACCGTCGCCAGCGTGCGCGGGTGGGCCGAGCGTTCCCGGCGGGCCGTGGGCTCGATCGCCAGCATAGCGGGGCTCGTGCGGAACACCTGGGCCTCGGCCCGGATAGGCTCTTCGGGCGGCGTCACGGACGCGACGCCGAGAAGCGCGGGTGCAGGGCTTCGAGCTGCGGGTGCACGCTTCGCCACCACGGCTGCCGCGACCACCGCCGTGACGGCGGAGGCGATCAGGTACAGGCGCAGGCCAAGTGCGGTCGCATGCCGGTCGGGGGCACTCATGTGCCACTCCGCACCGGCAGTCGCTCCAGGCGCACGGCACATTTGGTGTCGGGCTGCCCCGACAGGGGGCAGCTGGCATCGAGCGTAAGCCGGTTCACCGGCCGCGCCTCGTCGAACCATGGAACGAAGACCACTCCCTGCGGGGGTTGAGACCGATAATCGATCCGGGCCTCGAGCTCGAGCGAGCCGCGCCGGCTCACCAGGCGTACGGTCTCGCGATTCCGGATTCGGAGCGCGCGCGCGTCCTCGGCATTGATCTCGACGTACGCATGCGGAAGAGCGCGATGCAGGATGGGGACTCGCTGCGTCATCGAACCGGCACCCCAGTGCTCCAGAACGGAGCCCGTGGTGAGCCAGTACGGGTATTCCCGGTCCGGCGACTCGGCCGGCGGCTCGTGGGGTCTGAGCCAGATCCACGCCCGATGGTCGGGATGGCCGTAGAAGTCGAAGGCGCCGCGGTTGCCGGCGGCGGCGGGGTCGTGCAGGGGGTTGTAGCGCCACCGGGTCTCGCGGCCGTCCACATAGGGCCAGATAACGCCCGGTTGGGCACGCAGTGCCGCAATGGGAGGGAGCGCGGTCTGGGGCTCCGTGTGGAAACGACCGTACTCCTCCCAGATTTGCTCGACGTGAAGGCGAGGTTCGTAGGGGAAGAGCTTCTCGAAGCCCAGACGGCGTGCGATCTCGATCATCTGCCATGCGTCGCTGGTCGCGTCACCCGGCGGAGCGACCATCCGCTCGAAATGTTGCACCCGCCGCTCGGCGTTCGCATAAATGCCCTCCCGCTCGAGCCACATTGCCGCCGGCAGCACTACGTCCGCCACATCGGTGGTGGGCGTGGGATACGCCTCCGAGACGACGATGAACCGATCCTCGCGCGTCGCCGCGCGACGATAGCGGTCCAGATTCGGGAGGCTTACCATCGGATCGGTAGCCAGGATCCACAAGAAGCGGACGTCCCCCTGCTCAAGCCGGCGAAACGTCGACATGGCGGGACCGGTCGGCTCGGGATCGATTGTCTCCGCCGACACCCCCCACAGATCGGCTGCCCGGCGCCGGTCCTCCTCGTTCTGCACGACCCCGCGCGGCAGCGTGTGCGTCAGGGTGCCCGCATCATGCACGGCGCTGCCGCCGCTCGGCTGACCCGGGGTGCAGAACGGGCTGTTGCCCGGGGACGCCACTTTCCCCACGAGCAGATGGATGTTGTAGAGCAGGTTGTTCATCCACGTGCCGCGCACATCCTGATTCACGTCCCGGCCCCAGATCGACATCACCTTGCGCAACGGGTCGCCGTAGAGCGACGCGAGCCAGCGAATACTCGCCGCGGAAAGACCGGACAACTCCTGGGCGCGCTTCGGTTCGTAGTCCGCGAGGAAGGTCACGTACTCGTTCCAGCTGGCGTCGCTGGCGTTGTCCTGGACCAGGGTGTCCTCCGTAAGACCGTATCCGATGTCCACCCGGCCGCGCTTGAAGGCGACGTGCTGATCGACGAACTCCCGGTGTACCCACTTCCGGGCTACGATCTCGTAACAAATCCCGTTGGCGATCGCCGGTGCCGTATGCGGGGCATGTAGCAGGGTGTGGTCGCTGGCGTAACTCGTGCGAGTCGTCCGGGTAGACAGATCGATGATGCGGACAGCCGGATTGATCCGCTTGCGGTCCAGCATGCGAGAGAAAAGCACCGGGTCGGATTCGGCGAGGTTGACGTCCCACAGCACGATGATGTCGGCGTGGTCGACGTCCTCGTAGCAGCCGATTGCGCCATCGAGGCCGAAGCTGCTCTGGAGGCCAGTCATCGCGCTTGCGGCGTAGAGGCGCGTACTGGTCTCGACGTTGTTGGTGCCCAGCGCTCCCTTGAACAGCTTCGATGCGATGTAGGCATCCGGGATGGTCCACTGGTCCGACCCGTAGATGGCGACGCTGTTCTTGCCATGCTTCTGGAGAGTCTCGCGAAGCGTGCGCGCCACCAGGTCGAGCGCCTCCCCGAACGGCACATCGACGAGGCTGCCGCCGCGCCGAACCTTGGCGCGGGTGAGCCGGTCCGGGCCGTACAGCGCCTGGACGGAGTTGTAGCCCTTCACGCAGGCCAACCCCTTGCTCACCGGCGAGTCGGGGTCGCCTTTCACGGCCACCGCCCGTCCGTTCTGCACGGCGACGAGCAACCCGCAGCCGACGCCGCAGAGACGGCACGGTGTCTTCTTCCAGATGGGGCCTGGCTGGTCTCCCTGCAACAGAGCAGGGTTCGTGGGGAGGGCTACGCCCGGGAGGGCGGCGGAAGCAGCGGCCGCCGCCGACACAACCCCAACCCCCTTAAGAAAGGTTCTCCGATCAACTCGTCGCATAAAAGCCTGTGGAGATGGGAGTAGCGGCGACCCGGCACGCGGGATGCTTCGGCCGCGGTTGCGAGAATGGCGCCTTGGCCCAGTCAGTCATGGCTGCATGGTCAACGTCGATCAACTGCCCTTCGAGACGGCAGTGGTGCCGACCCAGGACCCAGGTGCGTTGCCCAAGGCGGGTAGAGGCGAGAACGGCGCCCACCAGTTCCTGGGTCAGCGGGAACGGGCCAGCGAGAGATCGGCCCAGATCAACCGTGCACAGTTGCACCATGAGTGCCTCCGCGCAGGGGTCCGCCACCTGCGGGGTTGTTTGAGACAGAGAGGTGCCAGGGGGGTAAGGTGCGTGGCGACCTCGGCTGGTTGGCCAACGTTTGGCAGAGGGCGCTGAAAGGACGCGGAATGACAGATGAAGTTTCCCTCACCTGCCGCCGATGCAAGGGCGGCGGGGTAGAAAGACTCAGGGGTGAGCCTCGTGGAGAGGCCCACCCCTGAAAACCACCCGCCGCCCTACCCCGTCT
>DATBLG010000076.1:0-15520 GCA_036555485.1 Gemmatimonadales bacterium
GCTCGCACACCCAGTGTCCGCAGCGAGTGCACTGCTTGAACAGCGGGCTGATCTCCTTCACGGCCGCGTCGAGCGCCGCGTCGTGTTGCGGGCCGGCCGTCATCGACTGCAGCGTATCGGCGGTCTGCGCCGCCCGACCGAAGATCCCACCCAGCAGGGACGCCGCGACATTCGCGGCCGCCGCCGCCCCACCGAGCCGGTTCGGCTTGAACGTCGACATGTAGCCGTTGGAGCACTTCCCGCAGAAGAACTTGAACTGGAAGCCGCGTTGTGACGACAGGTCGGTGTAGTTGTTCGTGAACGGGATGTTGGCCATAGGGGCAAAGGTCCTGCGCAGGGGGGACGGCGTCAACTGGTCCTCACTCCTAGAATCCCTCTCCTTTCGGTCCTCACCCCCTGACCCCCTCTCCCCTTCGCGACGCTCAGGGCAGGCTCTTCGGGAGAGGGGGGACGAAGAGTGAACGCCGTTCCCCCTCTCCGGGACGGAGAGGGGGACAGGGGGTGAGGACAAGCGGCAGAGGGGGGACTAGGGGGAACAATGCAGGTCACGTCGTGCGCGGCACCTGACTGACCAGCTCCTCGAGAATCACTTGAGACAGGTCCCGGTTCCGGACCCGGATCACTCGGTAGCCGGCGCTCTTGAGGCAGGCTGTGCGCGCGTCGTCGTAGCTCGCCTGCATCGCTTCGTCGTGGGGTTTGCCATCGAGTTCCAGCACCAGCTTCAGCGCGGGGCAGTAGAAATCCACGATGAAGCCATGCAGCACATGCTGGCGGCGGAACTTGACCCCGAGCAATCGCCGATTCCGGAGCAACGACCTTGCGTGCCGCTCGGCCGGCGTGGGCGATACGGCTCAGCTCTAGCCCCCTCTCTTCCGAAGGGTCCTCACCCCCTGTCCCCCTCTCCGTTCCGGAGAGGGGGCACGAAATCCACCTTTGGACCCTAAAGGACTCCTTGACGATCGCAGGAAGCGAGGACCGAGGGAGACCAGGGAATGAGTCTTTGACTCTATGCGTATTGGGGATTTCGACGATTTTTCCCGGTCACCGTCGGAATCTTGAGGAATCATTCAAGCGCACCACAGCGAAAGCTGCATGCGACGACACCTACATTTTCCCGTGAGGCGAGGCCGGGCCAGGCAAGCAAACCACGAGGCAGCGATGCCGATGCTCAAGCGAATCGAGCTCAATGGGAGCAACACGAACGACGCGATCGTCGCGTTCGACACGCAGTATCTCGTGAGCGTTTGCGGTCGGTGGCGGGCGGGGACGTTCGTCCAGCAGTGGTACGGGCTGTGCTTCGCCAATTACGGATCGGATGGGATCGAGCTCGAGTCGATCGACGCGGTCTACGAGATCACCGAAGACGTTGTGGCCACGACAGGGAACCTCCCCGCCGCGTATCTGGAGTACGCCTAGCGTCCCACACGTGGCGCCCTTCAGAACGCCGCGCCCGCTCGGACTGTCCGAGCGGGGCGTGTTGCGTTGCCCACTGCCGTTGTCCTCACCCCCTGTCCCCCTCTCCCCTTCGCGACGCTCAGGGCAGGCTCTTCGGGAGAGGGGGAACGAAGGGCGAACGCCGTCCCCCCTCTCCGGAACGGAGAGGGGGACAGGGGGTGAGGACCTTGGGAGAGGGGGGGACGCTGTTTCTAGGGGTCAGGGGGTGAGGACCCTGCTACGTTTCCCCTATGCCCACGACCTTCACCCACTTCCCGAGCCCCGTCGGCGAGCTGCTCATCACGGCGAGCGACACCGGTCTCACCGGGATCTACTTCCCGAGCCGAGACCGCGTTCCCAAGGACAGGGCTGGGTGGCAGGAGGACACGGGGCAGGGCAGTGCGGGCGCGGTGCTCGCCCAGGCCCGGCAGCAGCTGACCGAATACTTCGCGGGCCATCGTACCACGTTCGATCTGCCGCTCGACCCATCGGGCACGGAGTTTCAGCGCCGCGTGTGGGACGTACTGCGCACCATTCCTTACGGCACGACCACGAGCTACGGCGCGATCGCGCGTGACCTTGGCGACCCGCGCGCCACTCGAGCCGTCGGCGCCGCCAACGGCCAGAACCCGATCCCCATCATCGTGCCCTGTCACCGCGTGGTCGGGGCGAAAGGCGAGCTGACGGGCTTCGGCGGGGGTATCGACCGCAAGCGCTGGCTGCTCGAGCACGAGGGCGCGCTGATGCGACTGGGGGGATAGCAAGGCCGTCTCCTTGCCAAAAACCAGCGCCTGCTTCAATTCCTACCCGTGGTTCGCATCCATAGCGCCGACGTCTCCGTCGTGGGACCCTGCGATCACTGCGGGGAAGGCCAGGTCATCACGGTGGTGACGCTGCACAGTAAGGACGAAACCGTCTTCAGGGCGCGATTCTGCGAGCGACATTTCCTGCTGTTCTCCGACCTCGTCTCGGATCAGGTCGCCGCCCTGTTGTATCCAAAGAAAGTGGCGTCGACGTCCGGCACGGAGCAGTGAGGTCACCGCTTGGGGATTTCCTTCTTCGGGTCGATGAACGGCATCGGCACCACCGTCGCGGAGCGGTCACCCCCGTCAGGGACGCCTACCGTGAAGGTCGTGCCGGGTGTCGCAAGTGCGACCGGCACCATCGCATAGCCGATGTTCTTCCTGAGGCGCGGCGAGTGGATGGCCGAGGTGATGTGCCCGACGGGCGAGCCTTGGGCCAGGACCCGCCACTTGGTCATGTTGAACTCCAACGGGTCCCCCGCGATCTCCACCCCGACGAGCTTGCGGGCGACGCCACTGGCCTTGATCTGCCGTAGGGCATCGCGGCCGACGAAGTCGCCCGGCTTGCCCTCGTCCACCAGTCGCTCGAGCCCCACCTCGTAGACGTTGTTCTCGAGGGTGATGTCCGCGCCCCAGTTGAGAATCCCGGCCTCGATGCGCCGGATGTCGGACGGCCCGGTGGGCCGCATGTTGTACGGCTTCCCCGCCGCCATGATGCGCTCCCACAACTCGTCGCCCCGGCTACCGTCGCGCAGGTACACTTCGTAGCCCACCTCGCCGCTCCACCCGGTGCGGGTGACCACCACGGGGATCCCGTCCAGCGTGGTCTCGATGAAGTGATAGTAGGGCAGCTGCACCGCGCGCTCGCCGAACAGCGCCTGCACGACCGGCTTGGCCTTGGGCCCCTGGATCTGGAGTGGCGAGACGTCGGGTTCACGGATGTCGACCCGCAGGCCCGCGTGCAACGCTACCCCCATGGCCCACAACCGCACGTCACTGTCGGCGAGCGCGAGCCAGAAGTGATTCTCGCCCAGGCGCAGCAACACGGGATCGTTGACGATACCGCCGTCCGGAGCGGTGATGACGACGTACTTCCCCTGGCCGACGGCGCAGCGAGCGAGGTCCCGCGGGGTCAGAAGGTTCGTGAACTGGAAGGCGTCGGGTCCCGTGATTTCCACCTGCCGCTCCACCGACACATCCCACAGCGTCACCTCGTTGACGAGGTGGCGGTACTCTTCCTCCAGGTCCGCGAAGCAGATCGGGAAGAGCATGTGGTTGTAGGTCGTGTAGGCCGTGGCGCCCCAGCGTTGGGTCGCCTCGAAGAACGGGCTGCGGCGCAGGCGCGCGCCCCGCTGCACCAGGCGCATGTCGAACGGGGTGTGCATGCTCAGACGCGTACTGGGGCGCCGAGCGCCAGTCCGACGGCGAGGGCGCGCTCGTTCTGCTCCAGCAGGGCCGGCTTGATACGGTCGCGCAGGGCACGCCGCACGCTCGCCTCGGTGACGACGCCGGTAAGGGCAACGAACGCGCCCAGCGCCACGACGTTGGCGGTCAGCTCGCCCCCGGGTCCGAGGCCGCGCGCCGACGCGACGAGCGGTAGGGTGACAGTGTCGGGGTCCGGCTGCTCCCCGGGCGGGATCGCCCGCTCGTCGACGATCCGCACGCCGCCGGCAGCGAGTGGTCGCCCGTGCTTACGATACGCGTCCACCGAAAGACACACGACGACGTCCGGGACGCGCACGTCGGGGAGCACGATCTCGCGCCGCGACAGGACGACCTCGGATTTCGCCGCGCCCAGTCGCGCCTCGGGGCCATAACTCTGGGTCGATACCACGTGCAATCCGTCGTGCATCCCTGCCTCGGCGATGAGCACGCCGGCCAGCATCACCCCCTGGCCCCCCGCGCCGGCGAAGCGCACCTGGATCGGGTCGCCCGTCTTCACGAGGCCTTCGCCTGCCGCGCGCACAGCTCGGCGTACTGCGCCGTGTACTCCGGGGCCACCTCGCGCCGGAACACACCCAGCGGTCGTCTGCCGGCCAGTCCCTCCTTCGTTATCGCGTGCTGCGGCAGGGTGAGGTCGCGCTCGTAGTCCAGCATCGCGACCGCGTCACCCAGCTCGTTGAGCCGGCCGTAGTAGGTGGGGCATTGGGTGAGCACCTCGACCACGGCGAACCCCGGATGTCGCACGGCGTCGACGATCAGCGTCGGCAGCTCGTCGAAATCGAACGTGGTGCTGCGGGCCACGTACGTCGCGCCCGCGGCGAGCGCCAGCTGGACGATATCGAAAGCGGGCTCGATACTGCCGAGCGGCGTCGTGACCGAGCGCGCGCCGCGCGGCGTGGTGGGGGCCTGCTGGCCCCCTGTCATCCCGTAGATGCCGTTGTTGAACACGATCGCCGTGATGTCGATGTTGCGGCGGCACGCGTGGATGAAGTGGTTGCCGCCGATGGCCGCGGTGTCGCCGTCTCCCATGGTGGTGATCACGGTCAGCCCGGGGCGGGTGAGCTTCAGTCCGGTGGCGAACGCCAGCGCGCGGCCGTGCGTCGTATGCATCGCGTTGGCGTTGAAATAGAATGGCGTGCGGCCCGAGCAGCCGATCCCCCCGACGAGCACCAGCTGCTCGAGCGGCAGCGCGAGCCGGTCCAGCGCGGTCGCGAGCCCGCGCGCCACCTGCCCGTGGCCGCAGCCGGGGCACCAGACGTGCGGCATCGCTTCGGCCTGCAGGTATTGCCGCAGGTCCTCGCCCACTCTAGGCACGCGCCACCTCACGATCCCCCGCGGTGTGGACCGCCGCGGCGATCTCCTCCGGACTGAACAGCGTTCCGTCGGCGCGTCCCAGGTGGCGCACCGGGGCCGCTCCGCCGACCGCCGCCCGCACCGGCAGCACCAGCTGGCCCAGGTTCAGCTCGGCGACCACGACATCCTCCACCTGTTCGGCGAGGTCACGGACGAGCCGCTCGGGGAACGGCCACAGGGTCTGCAATTCGAGCAGGCCGGCCCGCACCCCTTCACGCCGCAACAGCTCTACGGCGCCGGCGGCACTGCGGGCTGTAATGCCGTAGGCGAGAATCAGGTGCTCGGCGTCCTCGAGCGCGGTGCCACGATAGCGGCGGACGTCATCAGCCTCCTCGATACGGGCGATCGAACGGCGCAGCATCCGGTCCAGGTTCGGACCGTCCGAAGCGCGCGGACGACCCGATGCCGCATGGGCGAGGCCGGTCACCACGATCGGTGGCCCATCGCCGAAGGCCTGGAAACCTGGTCCCGCAAACGGCTGGAAATCCGCGCCCGATGGTGGGCACCGGTTCACGACCGGGAGAGCCGGCAGCTCCACGTTCTCGCGCATATGCGAGAGCGTGGCATCGAGCAGCAGCACGACGGGGAGACGGTAGGTCTCGCTGAGATTGAACGCGGCCACCGTCACCTCGTAGACGTCGCGGACCGTCGACGCCGTCAGCACGATCGCGGCGCGGTCGCCGTGCGATCCCCAGCGGGCCTGCATCACGTCGCCCTGGGCGGGTAGCGTCGGGAGGCCGGTGCTCGGACCGCCGCGCTGCGAGTCGACGATGACACAGGGCGTCTCGGTCATCGCGGCGTAGCCCACGTGCTCCTGCATCAGCGAAAAGCCGGGCCCGGACGTCGCCGTCATCGCCTTGGCGCCGCCCCAGGAAGCGCCGATCACGGCGGCCAGCGCCGCGATCTCGTCTTCCATTTGGATGAACACCCCATGCTCCGGTGGCAACAGCCGCGCCATCCATTCCATGATCTCGGTCGCGGGCGTGATCGGGTACCCGGCAAAGAAGCGGCACCCCGCCTGCATCGCCCCCAGCGCGCACGCCTCGTTTCCCTGGATCAGCTTCACGTGTGGGCCTCGAACGGGTGGAAGGCGGGGCGCTCCAGCACGAACACGAAATCGGGGCAGCGCACCGCGCAGAGACCGCAGAAGATGCAGCGGTCGATATCGCCCACCGCGATGCGTTGATCGGCGTCGAGCGAGAGAATGGCGCTGGGACAGGCGGCGATGCACAGGTTGCATCCCTTACACCAGGCCCGGTTGACGTGGAGGGCGGCCGCTCCCTGCGCGTAGCGCGCGAAGCCCGGGATCACGCGGCCCCCGCCCCGCGCGAGAGGTAGCGATCGATGCCGCGGGCGGCGACGCTGCCGGCGCGCACCGCCTGCACCACCGTTGCCCCGCCGTTCACAGCGTCGCCGCCCGCGAAGTATTTCGGGACGCTCGGTTGCCCAGTACTCGGGTCCGTCACCACCAGTCCGTTGTCGAGCCGCAACCCATCGATCCAGGAGTAGAACTGGGTGCGACGCTGCTGGCCGATTGCCATGATCACGGTGTCAGCCGGGAGCAGGAACTCGCTGCCCGTCACCGGTTCAGGCCGAGAGCGACCCGACGCATCGGGCGCCCCGAGGCGCATACGCCGGCACTCGACCTGGTCCACGTGCCCGTTCCCGAGAAACCGGATCGGGTCGGCGAGGAATTCGAACGACACGCCCTCGGCGCGCGCCTCGCGCACCTCGTGCGGGTACGCCGGCATCTCCTTTTCCGACCGTCGGTAGACGAGCGTCACCTGCCGGGCGCCGAGCCGCAGCGCTTCCCGGGCGACGTCGATCGCGGTGTTGCCGCCGCCGACCACCAGGGCATGGTCCCCCACGCGCGGTGGGTGGTCCACCTTGAGCGCCTCGATGAACGGCAGCGAGTCCCACACGCCCGGCAGGTCGTCGCCGGGGTAGGGCACTTCCGCGTCGCTGCCCAGGCCGACGCCCAGGAACAGCGCGTCTGCCTCCTGCTCGAGCGCCCGCAGGCGCACCGGATGGTCGACGGGGAAATCGAACCGGAAGCGCACGCCCGCGGCGGCGAGTCGTGCGGCTTCGGCCGGGAGCGGGTCGCGCATCAGCCGGTACGGGGCGATGGCATACCGCACCAGCCCGCCGACCTCTGAACGTGCGTCCACGACGGTCACCGCGTAGCCCAGACCCGCAAGCTCGGCGGCGCAACCCAGTCCCGCGGGGCCGGCACCAATCACCGTCACACGCTTGCCGTTGCGCGGGGCCACCGTGAGCGGAACCGCCGCGCGGGGCAACGCCCAATCGGCCGCGTAGCGTTGCAGCCGCGCGATCGAGATGGGATAACGTCCTTGCTTGTCGAGGACGCACGCCCGTTGGCACAGCTCCTCCACCGGACAGACGCGGGCACACGAGCCGCCCAGTGCGTTCGCCGAGAAGATGATGGTGGCTGCCGTTTGGACGTCGCCACGCGCGATCGCGTCGAGAAAACCCGGAACGTCGATTTCGGTCGGGCAGGCGAGGGTGCAGGGTGCGCGGGCTGTCGGTCCACCGCACCGCAGACAGCGATCCGCCTCTCGGAGCGCGTCGGCGTCGTCGAGCGGCGTTTGCAGCTCCGCCGGCAGGGCGATGAGGGGTTCGGCGGCCGAGTCGGCGGTGCCGTTCATATGGTTAGCTACGCTTCGCCCTATGAAGAACCCGCGAAGCGAGCATGAAGTAATGATTCCTTCACGGTCCCTTTCACTTCGCTTGGCCCCTGCTTGGTTTCGTTGTTTCGTGGCGTTGACGCTAGCGGATCTCCCCTGCGGCCAGTCTGCCGTCCTGGCCGAGTTCGATCTTTCTCCTGACGACGCCGGGAGGCTGATGGAGCTCGGCTTCCTCCCGGGTGCCCGGGTCCGCGCAGTGCGCGCGGCGCCGGGCGGCGACCCGAGAGTGTTCCGCGTGGACGGCGCCGAGGTCGCGCTGCGACGCGAAACGGCGCGTTTGGTGATGCTGCGCCCGTCTGAACCGTGAACGGCTGTCACGATTGCGCCCTCGCCCAGCGGGCCGACGCGCCCGGGCCGCGCCGCGTGTCTGTCAGCGTCGCCCTGGTCGGTCCACCCAATGCGGGCAAGTCCACATTGTTCAACGAGCTCACCGGGCTGCGCCAGCGGGTCGCCAACTACCCCGGCGTCACTGTCGAGCACCGCGTGGGGCGGGCGTCGCTCGGTCCGGGGACGAACGTGGATGTCATCGATCTCCCTGGCAGCTACAGCCTGCAACCGCGCTCCGAGGACGAGCGACTGACCGACGATGTGCTGCACGGCCGCTGCCCCGAGGTGCCGCGCCCCGACGCCGTCCTACTCGTGCTCGACGTCACCAATTTGGGGCGCCACCTGGTGCTCGCCGCTCCGGTGCTCGCGCTGGGCTTGCCGACGCTGGTGGTCTTGAACCTGGCGGACGATCTGGAGCGCCGCGGCGGCGCCGTCGACACGAGGGCGCTCGCCCGCCGGCTCGGCGCGCCGGTGGTCCTGGCGAGCGCCAAGACGCGGCGCGGGCTCGACACGGTGCGTGCGTTTCTGGCGGGCCGGCTCGCTGTACCGCTGTCCGTGGAACTGCCGGTCGTTCGGAACATCCCCGCGTGCCGGCTGTGGGCGGGCCGTATCGCCGACGAAGCGGCCTACCGCCCGCCGGCGCCGCCGGTTTGGACCCGGCGCCTCGACGCCCTGTTCCTGCACCCGGGAGCGGGGCCGCTGATTTTCGTCACCGTGTTGCTCGCCGTGTTCCAGGGGATGTTCGCGGTCGCGGCGCCGCTCTCGGACGGGCTGGAATCGGTGCTGACCGGGGCCGGACGCTGGGCCGGTGCTCTGCTTCCGGCCGGGGTGCTGCGCGACCTGCTGCTCCAGGGGGCGTGGGCCGGCGTCGCCTCCGTGGTGGTGTTCCTGCCGCAGATCCTGGTGCTGTTCCTCTTTATCGGGGTGCTCGAGGACTCCGGCTATCTCGCGCGTGCCGCGCTCATCGCGGATCGCACGATGGCCCGGATCGGACTGCAGGGGAAGTCGTTCATCCCATTGCTCTCGGCGTACGCGTGCGCCGTGCCGGCGGTGCTCGCCACGCGCACCATCGAGAACCGCCGCGATCGCCTCGCGACTATTCTCGTGGCACCGTTCATGACCTGCGCCGCCCGCCTGCCGGTGTACACCCTGATCATCGCCGCTTTCCTCCCGAACACGCCGCTCATCGGGCCAGCGTTCGGCCTCCGCGCCGCCGCCCTGGTGGGGCTGTATCTGCTCGGCTTCGCCGCCGCCGTCGGCACGGCCCGGCTGCTCAAGTCCACTATCCTGAAAAGCGAACGGACGCCGTTCGTGCTGGAGCTGCCACCGTACCGGTTGCCCACGCTGCGCTCGCTCGGTCTCCGGCTGGTCGACCGCGGCAAGGCGTTTCTCACGCGCGCCGGAACCGTGATCCTTGCGGTATCGGTCGGTGTGTGGTTCCTGTCGCACCTCCCCCGGGTCCGGGGCGCGGCCCCCGACCTGGAACACAGCGTCGCCGGCACCATGGGCCGCGCGATCGAGCCGGCGATCCGGCCCCTGGGTTTCGACTGGAAGATCGGCGTCGGGCTCGTGACCTCGCTCGCGGCCCGCGAGGTGATCGTAGGGACGCTCGGGACGATCCACGGGATCGAGGCGGAAGAGTCGTCGTCGTCGGTTGGGCTGCAGCAGGCGCTGCGACACGATCTCGCGCCCGGAGGCGCGGTGGCGCTGCTCGTCTTCTTCGCGTTTGCGATGCAGTGTGTCTCGACGCTCGCGGTGGTGCGCCGCGAGACGGGGGGCTGGAAGTACCCCCTCCTGCAGTTCGGCTACATGCTGGCGCTCGCCTACGGCGGCGCGTTCCTCGCCAACCGGGTAGTCACCGCCCTCGTTTGAAGGTAGCGTTCTACACGCAGGTGCCTCGAGGGTAACGTTGCGAACGCCCGCCTGGGTCGGGTTCTTCCTTTTCTCTATCCCGCAGGTCGCGCCGGCACAGTCGTCCCTCGTGCGGCGCGACACGCAACACGTCTCCACCTTGCTCACGATCAGCGGGGGCATCAGCCTCGGCTCCTACGAGGCCGGCGTCAACTGGGGGCTGCTGGAGCTGTTCAAGCTCACCGCCCGCGATTCGCTGCGCCGCGCCTGGAACCTGCCGCGCTACGAGTTGAAAGCCATGGCGGGGGCCTCGGCCGGCAACATCAACGGGTTCCTGGCGGCAATCGAATGGTGTCGCACCAGAGCGCCGATCGCCCCCGAGCAGAGTCTTTTCTGGAAGTTCTGGGTGCGCACCGGATTCGATCAGCTGTTCCCGCTCGAACGCTATAACCAGCCCGACTCGACCAAAGCCCTGTTTAGCCGGCGCTACTTCCAGCGGGTGCTGTTCGATACCGTGCGTGCCGCGATGCGGGACGCGCCCGCATCGAACGCGCTGGACGGCTGCACCATTCCCGTCGGCGTCACGATCACGAAGCTCACGCCCGGGGAGATCCCGATATCGCGCGGCATCGACGCGGTCACGCAACGCTACGCGGCGACGGTGCTGGTGCGCCGGCAAGGAACCACGCTGCAGTTCCGGGCGCCCCCGGCCGAGCTACTGGGCGGCGGCCGGCTCGGCGCGCTGCTCCTGCTGCCGGATTGCGACGGCGCCATCGACCCGAATGACGTCCTCTCGTTGGTCGAAGCGTCCTCGGCGTTTCCCGGCGCCTTCGCGCCGGTCTTGCTGCGGCACGAGCCGAGCCTCGGGACCGGTTGCGACGCCGCGCGACGCGACAGCGCGCTGTTTTCGGACGGCGGGCTGTTCGACAACAACCCCATCGACCTCGCGGCCGGCATCTACGCCGACGCGATTTGGAAGAACCGGGACCGGGCGGACTCCAACGCGTTGCTGGTCTTCATTGACCCCGACGCGCTGCGCGGCCGGCTCGCGGACGTCGCGAAGCTCCAAGAACGCGAGCCGCCGGCCACCGGGGGCATCTCCGCATTGGTGGATCTGTTCGCGGGAGCGGTGCCCGCCGCCCGGCAGTACGAGATGCAGGCGTTCGGACGGCTCCTCGCCCGGGCTCCCCATGTGTTCCGTCGTGACAACATCACGGTCACCAATCGTCGCTTCGTCGTGGTCGGACAGCGGCTAGGATCGTTTGCCGCGTTTCTCGGGCAACCGTTTCGCGAGTACGATTTCTACGTCGGCGTGTACGATGCCCTCGCCTTCATCGCCGGTGAATCGTGCCGCGCGCCCCAGGCGGTGGATTCGACGTGTCTCGCCCGCCGGCTGTTCGAGCTCGTGGAATCGCACCAGCTCCAGCTCGGCGCCGCCGAGCTGCCACGCATGGTGCTGCGCGCGCTGTATGCACGGGAGTATCAGGACATCGCCCCAAAGCTGCGATTCGTGTTCGATTCCACTACGCCGGAGCGTGAGATCCTGCTCCTGGCGGTGCTACAGGCTCACCTGGATCTCGATGCGCGGGTGTTCGACAACCAGCACTGCCGCTCGGGCGACGACATCGCCCGGCTCCTCTGCCGAGACGGCTTTCGGGAAATGCTCGAGCTGCTGCGCGGCGCGGTGACGGATTCCATGCTCCGGGCCACCGTCCAGGTGGCCGAGTCGTTGCCCAATTGTGCGCGCGAGCGCTGGATCCTGTCGCCCGTCCAATGCGAGGTGACTGAGAGCTTCGGCGCGTTCGTCCGCGACCCCGAGCGGTTCATGGCGGACAAGGTCGGCCTCATGTTGCATCAGTTGTGGCGGGTGGAACGCGCCCGCCAACGCGTCGGTGAAAATGCGTGGACCGGTGTCGCGACGCTGAGCGAGCTCGTGTATCAGTCAGGCATCGGCTACCGTTACCGCCGCGGGTTCGACGCCAATACCTCGTCGATTCCGCGCGGCTCAGGCTGGGGGCGGGTCGCCACCGTCATTCCGAGCTACGTCTCGGGCAGTTTGCTGAATGCGGGGTTCGAGCTGGGCTACCGGCCGACGGTGCACGTGAGCAACTCGTTCGCCATCGGCGTGACCGGCGCCCCGCTGCACGTGACCGGCCGGCCCGCGAGCGGGCGGGACCGGCTGCGCTGGATGGTCGGGCCGGTGCTTCACTGGAAGCGACCGAGCGCCATCTGGTCCGGGTTGGAAACCGGGGTCGAGCTGTTCGGGCGCTGGAGCGGCACCCCGCCCGGGAACCCGGACGCCCTGGTGTGGGCGATTCCCGTGACCAGCTACATGCTCGCCGACAAGCTGCGCATCGGGTTTCGCATCCTGCCCGGCAACGACTCCGCGGTGCACGGCGGCAACAAGATCGCGTTGACGATCGGCTTCGCCGACTTGAACGGCCTGGTGTACTGGATGCTGCGCAAGTCGTAACTCCGGCCGGCTACTTTCGGCGCGTCGCCGTCACCTTGCCGCTCGCCTTGTCCCCCGTCGAGTACTCCGCCCAGAACATGCCGGTCATCTGGTCGCCCGAGTAGTGGGCGACGGTGCGCAGCGACGTCACCATCACGCCGGGCCGGAGGATGCTCGGGTATGGCCCGGCTTCGGTCACGACGCTGTCTCCGCCCGCCGTACTTCCTACGAACGCCCTCCGGCCAGCCCCCTCAGCCGTTCCAGAAGCTTGACCATCGCCCACGTGTCCCGCTCGCAATAGTCCAACAGGTCCTGCCTGACGCGATCGCGTTCCTCCGGCGAGATCTTCTGGGCCACGAACAAGAGCCGCGCGATCTCGACGCTCGCAACCAACCCGTCCACGATCACCAGATCGTCGTAGGTCAGCTCGGGCACCAATGGGTTCAACACGTACTTCAGGCTGAAGCTGCCGTGGAAATCCGGGTGATACACGTAGTCCCGGATCACCGGGTGCAGATCAATGAGTTTGTCTTCCAGCTCCTTCAACCCCGGCGCAAGATCGGGCTCCGACTTCTGCAGCGACCGAATCCGGGTTCGCTCGAACGGCGTGTACATCACCACCCGTTCGGCGCCCGCAGTTGCCTCGAGCATCGCCCGCGCCAGCTCCGGTCGCGCATCGTGCGAACCCTCGGCCAAATGCCCGACGTGGCTATAGCTTCCATCCGGCCGCGCTTCGTGATAGCTGAACTGCGCGGCCGCCTGCTCCCATGGCGTCATCCCCGGCCACACGGGGACCGCGCGCGAAATAGTCTCGAAGTCGAGGAAGCCGAGCTTCCCCTTGAAGGGCTCGAGCGCGGCCGCGAGACCGGGTTCCACGATGAGCCGGTTTTCCCTCATTGAGCGAATCTGCCGCTTGGCCGCGGCGGGGAGTTTCTGGGTCGGCGGGATGTCGGGGATCTTGTGGACCCCCGTCAGCATGTAGTCGCACGCCTTCTTGGGCCCGACGTTGTAGAGCTTCATGATGTGGTCGGGCGACTGCGGCCAGCAGCGTTCTATGAACGGGCATTCCCGCGGCTCGAAGCAGTGCACCCCGATCGCCACGAGGGGCTCAGGCCCGCGCAGTATTTCGAGCTGCGCTTCAATCTCGGCCGCAATGCCGGGCAACATCGCATCGACCGGTGTCGTGACGTCCGCACTGTCGAACAGGTCACCCACATCCGGATGCCGGAACTCCTTATTCAGATGCAGGATTTCGGCGACCCGCACGTCGATGCCGCTCCGCTGGGCGACATGGACCTGCACCGCGGCGTCGGGGATGTGCTCGTCCTTCTGGGATGAGGACGACTTCACTTCGATCAGGCGATAGCCCTTGCTCTGCCGCTCGAGGACGTCGATGGCGACGTAGGTATTGTCGGCGACGAAGCTCGCCTCGAAGATCACAGGGGTATTCTGCTCCAGCGCTACCCGCGTCCGTTGCAGTCGCTGCTCCACGGCGTGGTGCGGCAAATCGATCAGCACGCCGCCCGGGAATCGTCCACGGGCCAGCTCGCCAACCTGCCTGCCTTGATCGAAGCGGTCCTGGAGGACCTTGTCCGGCTGGAGCTCTAGGGCTTTCGGCTCGTGGACCTTCCACCACAGCAGCTTGTGACACTGCACGCCGGCGGCATAGCGGGATTTGGAAAGGCGGTGGGGTCGATGCTCTTCAGCCATCTCACCACACTACCAGAGTGGGGAACGTCTGTCAGGTCCTCACCCCCTGCGACCGTCAGGGAGTCCTTTAGGGGCCCCCTCTCCGTTCCGGAGAGGGGGAACGGCGTTCACCCTTCGTTCCCCCTCTCCCGAAGGGGAGAGGGGGACAGGGGGTGAGGACTGAGACGTGGCCCCTAAAGGACTCCCTGACGGTCGCAGGGGGTGAGGACCTACGGCCTCGTCCCCGGCGTGCCGACGGGATCAACCAGGAAAAAGCCGATGCTCACGAGCTCTTCGAGGAACACCCTCGGCTCGAGTGGCTGCACCCAGCGGTACTGATAGCGTGGGCGCTTGGGCCGCCCCACCACGAACGGCAGGTAGTGACCGATGCCGCAGCGCAACGCGTTGCCGTGCGGACCGCGTTGCCGCTCGCCGTCGCGGGGGCCGCCGACGAGCTCCACCACCAGCCCGTCGGGCCAGCCATAGATGTTCATCGGTCCCACACCTCGGCGCCGTAGACATCCAGTGAGCGTTTCGTACCAATGCATGAAGTGGGCCAAATCAACTGATGCGCGCGTGCCTCGTCGGAGACGGGGTGCAACGGTGCGCGTGCTACATGCAGTTCTTGGGCAGCATCGAGCGTTACATCGCGACTTTCAGTCGCGAAAACGAGCGTGCTACGTTGAGTACGAGAAAACGGCTATGAAATGGCAGCCGCTGCCCGCGAGCACGAGGAGGTGCCAGATGAAATGACTGTAGTGTCTCTTCTTGTCCGCAAGAAACGCCACGCCTGCCGTATAAGCGATCCCGCCTGCCAGGAGCCACAGCAATCCCGCCAGCGGTACCCGTTGCCACAGGGGTCGAATCGCGATCACGACGAGCCACCCCATGCCGAGGTACACAGCTATTGAGAGCCGCGGGTAGCGGATTCCTCCCATGGCGATCAGGACGATTCCGAGTGCGGCCAGGCCCCAGACGAGCCCGAACAGCGTCCATCCCCACGGTCCACGGAGCACGCCGAGCGTGAACGGCGTGTAGGTACCGGCGATCAGCAGGAAGACGGCACCGTGGTCCACCACCCGAAACACATCCTTCGCCTTGTTGCGCGGTAGTGCGTGATACAGGGTCGAAGCTGCGTACAGCAGTACCAGCGTAGCCGCGAAGACGCTCACGCCAACGATCGACGCAGCACGTCCGGTCCGGACAGCCCCGCTAACCAAGAGAGGGGCCGCAACGAGAGCCGCCAACAGCCCAGCCCCGTGGCTGATGCTGTTGGCGACCTCTTCTCCTGGGGACTGCGGGCGGTCAGGCGTTCGAATCGCGTCCTAGAACGTTGCTGTCACCCCCGCGATCACGCGGCGCCCGACCACCGACCCACCGTAAATATGGAACCGCTTCTGGTCGAACACATTCGTCGCGACCGCGTGGACGCGCAGGTTGTTGCCGACCCGGTAGCCCGCGTT
>DATBLG010000152.1:0-4107 GCA_036555485.1 Gemmatimonadales bacterium
GACCGGCAGGGTGGACCTAATCTCGAGGGGGGTCATTCCGCGAGACACACCCCGCGCGCCACGGGCCAGCCGATTCGCACCTGCTGGCCGGGCGCTACGGCAGTCCCTGTCGGGGCCACATGGAGCACGAGCGTCGTTTCCCCCGCAAGCTGCAGCCGCAGGCGGGTCATGGATCCCGCGTAGAGACCCTCCAGGACCCTGCCCACGAGTACATTGTGTCCCCCGCCTCCTCCGGGTGTGGACTCGCCGTCACGCAGGATCGCCATCGCCTCCGGCCGCACCGACAACCAGACCTGACTGCCGATGGCGGGGACCGGACCGGCCGCCGGGACCTGGGCATCGATCGTCTGGCCCTCGACGTCGAGGGTGGCGCGGTCGCCCGCGACGGACCGCACGCGGGTCGAGAGGAGGTTGGTTTCGCCGATGAAATCGGCCACGTACTTCGTGGCCGGACGATCGTAGATCTCCTGGGGTGTGCCAGCCTGCTCGATTCTCCCAGCCCGCATCAAGGCGATGCGGTTCGACATCGTGAGCGCCTCTTCCTGGTCGTGGGTCACGTACACGAACGTGATGCCGACCTGGGTCTGGAGGTGCTTCAGCTCGAGTTGCATCTCCTTGCGCAGCTTCAGGTCGAGCGCGCCGAGCGGCTCATCGAGTAACAGGACCTTGGGTCGGTTCACCAACGCGCGGGCCAGGGCCACACGCTGCTGTTGCCCGCCCGACAGCTGGCGCGGCGCGCGGCGCGCGAGCTGTTCGAGGTGCACCATCTCGAGCACCTGTCCGACCCGCTCGCCGATCTCCGCCTTGGCCACCCGGCGCATTTTGAGCCCGTAGGCCACGTTGTCCCACACGCTCATGTGGGGGAACAGGGCGTAGTTCTGAAACACGGTATTCACATTGCGCTTGTTTGGCGGGAGCAGATGGATCGACTGTCCTTCCATCCAGATCTCGCCCGCCGAAGGCTGGTCGAACCCGGCAATCATGCGGAGGGTGGTGGTCTTCCCCGAGCCGGAAGCGCCGAGGAGGGTGAGGAACTCTCCTGGCGCGATGGCCAGCGACACGGCGTCCACCGCCACGAAATCGCCGAAGCGCTTCGTCACGGAGCGCAGTTCTACGAGTGCGGCGGTCATGGGTTATGGAAATCCGCGGATGTGGGAGGAGTTGTGCGATCGTGGGAAGTGACGGCCGCTTCCCATACCCACAACCCGCATCCCACACCCGGTTGGTCGAGCTACTGGCCCGCCTTGACCTGGTTCCAGACCTCGGTGTACTTGTCGCGCCGCGGGCTCCACTGCCAGAAGTTCACGAGCGTGCCGTAGTCGGCGATGTCCCGCTGCGTCGCCACTTGCTGGGGGGTCATGTAGGTTCGCGCCCCCGGGTTGGCCACGATGTAGTTGGTCACGTCGGCCATCAGCTTCTGCGTGAACGGCTGCGCGGTGTACTCGAGCCACGCGTACGCGGCGTTGAGGTTTTTCGCCCCGCGCGTGATCACCCAGTGATCGGCCCACGCGGTGGTTCCTTCCTTCGGAATCACTTCGCCGGCCGGGAAGCCGGCCGCCCGGAGCTGCGCCGTCATGATCGGCCAGCCCTCGCCCATCACGATCTCGTGGTTCTGGAACAATTGGACCATGTCGCCCGCCGACGCCCAGTACTTGCGGACCTGCGGGCGCAGCTGCAGTGCGCGAGCGCGCACCTGGGCCAGCTCGTCGTCCGTGAGGTTGTAGAGGTGCGCCCGGTCGGTCGGAGGGTCCATGCCGAGGAACTGGGCCACCATCCACAGGGTGGCGATATCGTCCTGGAGTGAGACCTTGCCGCGGTACTTCGGGTCCCACAGGATCGCCCAGGAGTCGGGCGCCGGTTTGACCTTGGTGGTGTCGTAGATCAGCGGGTTCGGCCCGAATGCCCAGGGCACCCCGAGCACTGTATCGCCGCTTCTCGCCAGCGCCAGGGCGCGAAAACTCGCCATCAGGTCGGCGTAGCTCGGGACCCGGGCGAGGTCGACGGTCTGGACCAGGCCGGCCTGGATGATCTGAGTGATGGCGTCGCTCGATGGGGATACGAGGTCGATCGTTTCCGATCCGCCCGCCCGCAGCTTGGCCACGAGCTCATCGCTCGAGAGCATGTAGGTCGCATTGAGCCTCACGCCGCACTGGTCTTCGAACGGTTTGGCGAAGAGCGTATCGGTATAGCCTTCCCACACCATGAAGTTCAGCTCGCCGCCGATGGGTTGCGGACACAGCTGCGCGAGATAGGTCTTCGCGTCGGCCAAGGCGTCGCTGGTCGGCGTGATGGTGATTTTGGTGACTGCGCCGCCCCCGGCGCCAGCTTCCTTGCCCTTGCAGCCCGTGGTGAAGGGTAGCGCCCCCGCGATCACGAGTGCGAAACCACCACGCCAACGTCCGCTGGCCATGGCCATCCTCCTGAAGTTTTTTTGCGCTGCGATGCGTCGAACCGGAAGTATGCTACACAGCACGCGACCTTCCGCAATGCCGGGCACCGGCTAGCTTCAGCCGCGATGGGCGTCATCCGACTCGCAACCGAGATCCCCGGACCTGGGAGCCGCGCGGTGATCGAGCGGCGGCAACGCGCCGTGCCGCGCGGCGTGCCGCTGGCGGTGCCCATCGTCCTCGCCTCGGGCACGAACGCCGTGGTGACGGACGTCGATGGCAACCAGCTCATCGATTTCGCGGGCGGCATCGGCACGCTGAATACCGGGCATCGACACCCGGCGGTGGTCGCGGCCGCCAAGGACCAGCTCGATCGCCTCATCCATACGTGCTTCCAGGTCGCCGCCTACGAGCCCTACGTGGCGGCTGCCGAGCGACTCAATGCGCTCGCGCCCGGAGAGTTCCCGAAGAAGACGATGTTCGTCAATTCGGGCGCCGAGGCGGTGGAAAACGCCGTCAAGATCGCGCGGTACCACACCAGGCGGTCCGCCGTCGTGTGCTTCGAGCACGCGTTCCACGGCCGCACGCTGCTCGGCATGACGCTGACGTCCAAGGTGATGCCGTACAAGAAGGGATTCGGGCCGTTCGCCCCCGAAGTGTATCGTCTGCCGTATCCGTACTGCTATCGGTGCGCGGGTGCACGGGCGGACGCCCGCTGCTGCCGCGCCGAGCGCGAGAGCTTCGAGGCGCACGTCGCCTCTCACGTGGACCCGGATTCGATTGCGGCGGTGCTGGTCGAGCTGCAGCTTGGCGAAGGGGGATTCGTCCCGGCGCCCCCGGAGTTCGTGGCGATGCTCGAGGGGTTTTGCCGCGATCACGGGATCGTGTTGATCGACGACGAGATCCAGACCGGCTTCGGGCGCACCGGCCGGATGTTCGCCGCCGAGCACTACGGGGTGGTCCCCGATCTCATCACCACCGCCAGATCGCTCGCGGGTGGCTTGCCGCTGGGGGCCGTCACCGGACGCGCCGATATCATGGATGCGGCGCATGTTGGGGGGCTGGGTGGCACGTTTGCGGGGAACCCCGTAGCGCTCGCGGCGGCGGTTGCGGTCATGGATACCATGGCGCGAGACCAGGTCGTGACACGGGCGGCTCGCCTCGGTGAGCGATTGTGCGGGCGGCTCACCGCGCTCGAGCGACGATTCACGGCCATCGGGAATGTGCGCGGCCTGGGCGCCATGGTCGCCATGGAACTGGTGACGGATCGCGAGACCAAGACCCCGGCCAAGGCACTGGCCGGCGCGCTGCAAACGGCGTGTTTGCGGCATGGACTGTTGCTGCTCACTGCCGGCACGTTCGGCAATGTGATTCGGATCCTCGTGCCGCTGACCGTGGAGGACGCCGTGGTGGACGAAGGGATGGACGTTCTCGAGGCGGCACTACAGGACGCAACCGCGGGGTAAACAGGGAATGGCCCAACCCAAGCTCAGCGCCAACCAGGTGCGCCGCATCGAGGAGATCGAAGGGTTCATCACGGCCCTGGCCCATATCAAGAAACTCGTGCTCGAGCTCGAGTCCAGCAAAGCCGCGCGTGTCCCGGTCATCCAAAACCTGTCGAGCCAGATCGCGCGTGAATTGTCCCAGATGCGCCAGCGCGCCATTCGGGCGAACATCGGAACCCTGGCGGACGTTGCCGGATCGCTTTCCCTGACGGCCG
>DATBLG010000156.1:0-13663 GCA_036555485.1 Gemmatimonadales bacterium
GTGAACCCGGCGAGCAGCGTCTCCCGCGCGTGGCGTACGCCGGCCAAGACGTCTTGTGCCCCCGAGCGCTCGAGCGGCGCCGTCGAGCTCGCGCTTTGGAGATTCCCGACGAGATGGGTGTGACAATCGATGAGGCCGGGGAGGACGGTGTAGCGAGACAGGTCGATCACGCGGGCGCCGCGGGCGCCGCGGGCGCCGCGGGGCAGCGGGGCCGAGGCCGCCTGGACCGATTCGATACGCTCGCCCCGGATGACAATCACCTGATCTTGCCTCACAATGCCCTGCACGACGTCCACCAGGCGTCCGGCGCGGATCACCGTGACGTCCTGGGCGGGAAGATGCTGGGGGACGCCGGCAAGACCGCAGCACATCAGCGAGGCCGTGCGCCAGAGTTTGAACGACGGACGAATCGGCGTCACGCGCCGAGGACCCCGCCGTGCGCTTCGTATCCCGCCTGGCGCACCACCAGCCAGCCGATCGCCGCGGCGGCGCACTGAATCAGCAAATCGGTCCCGTCGAAGAATCGGCCCTCGACAAATCCCTGGCCGACTTCAGTGATCGCCGCGAGGTACAACGCGGGGAGGAAATACCCCAGCGCTCCGCTGCGCCGCAAGGGCCAGACCGCGAGCAAAGCGCCGAGCGGAAAGAACAAAAAGAACGGCTTCACGACATCCGCCACGGTGAACAGGTCACGGCTGGCCAGCCCCTGGAGTGGGACGAGGCGTTCGAGGGAAAACTGCTGACGGATCATCTCCCCGTCCATCTCGATTGCGAACGGCCGCCACGCCCAGAACGCGATGAGTGCGGCGTACGCCACGAACAGCACGGCGGGCCGCCCCCGGCCGCGCACCCGGCGCGAGAACGCCGGGAGCCATTGGGCGCAGACGACGGCACCGAGCGCGATGCCGACGAGGTGGGCAAGCGCCGAGCCGAGCTGCACGGGGAGGCCGAGCGGTCCGTGGGCGACCTCGACGGCGATCGACACCAAGCCGCCCCAGCCGGCCACGGCTCGGGCCGCGCGCCAGTGACCCCAGCCCAGCTCCACCAACGCCATCACGGCGAGCGCGCCCAGCGGGAAGAACAGCACGACGTCGGTCAGTGGGATTCTCCAGATGGACTCCCACTCGAATTCGGGAGTGGCCGTGCGCAACCGGCGCAGCGGATTGCCGCGGTCGGTTGGCAACACGGCCACGCGTTGCAGCGGGAGCAGGGCTTCGAACAGAACGGCGCCCAGATACGCCAGCGCGAACCCCGCGGCCGGCAGGCCGACGTAGGATTTCTGGTGTCGCACGGCCTGCGCGGCATGCACCGCGAGCACGACGGCCGCGGCGCCGATGATGGCGCCGGCCGTGTTGGTGCCTACGTCCAACAGGCTGGTCCGTCGTCCCGGGACGAACAGCTGCAGCGTCTCCGCGGTGATGCTCAGGATCCCCCCGGTGATCGCGGGAAGCCGAAGCGCCGGGCCGAGCGGCATCATGCGGCTCGTTGCCGCCCACAGCGCGCCCCAGCCGGCGAACAACACGACGTTGCTGATGGCGTCCACGGCGGTCGCCACCGAATAGCCGAACGTGAGCGCGTTCTCCAGCCGCTGCGCCAACCCGGAGTGGGTGAAGTCGAAGTGGAACGGCGCCAAGGTGGCGAGCGCAAGCACGCCGATGTAGGCGAGGCGCGCCGCGAGCACAGCGAGGCCCGGGCGCGCGGTGCCAACCGGTGATGAAGGCAGGCGCGACTCTCCTTTCGTCGGCATCAGGTGTCTTGCAGCGCTCCGCGACGGATTTCCGGCACTTCGAGCACGCGCAGCGCCGTGGCCGGGTGTTCGATCGCCCAGACGAGCGCTTGCAGCATTTGCGCCAGCGTCACCAACCCGAGCCGCCGGGCGCCCTCCCGCGTCATCGGCAGCAACGCGCCTAACCAATACAAAGGGAGCAGGACGACCGGCCAGCGATGCCCGGGGCCGAGGACGTACCAGGGTCGGAGGATCGTCGCCGGGAGGCCCGACCGGCGGAGCAGCGCCTCAGCTTCGGCTCGTGCGGCGGTGTACGCCTTCATGACCGGGGCGGGGTGGGCGACCGAGACGTACACGAATTGGCGAATGCCTACTGCCGTTGCCGCCGCCACCGCTTCCCGCGTCGACGCGAGATCGATGCTCCGGAACTGCTCGGCCTTGGTCGGACCTGGGTGCGCGACCCCGATGAGATGGACGAAGGTATCGGCGGTCGCGCAGTGCGACACGTACGTCGTGTGGTTCAGCGCGTCGCCGAGCACGGCCGTACAGCCGGGAGGCAGTTTGTGCTCCGAACCGTTTCGGACGAGAGCGGAGACCGAATGCCCGCGACGCACCAGCGCGTCGGCGAGCCGGTTCCCAATGTAGCCGGTACCGCCGGTCAGGAAAATCAACTGACGCGCCGCAATCCGGGAGTGTACCGCTCCTTCGCTCTGGCGGTCGCCCAGGGAAAGAGATAGCGGAACAGCGGCTCCCGATTCGCGACATTCGCCAGCCGGCGCGCGACGGCATCGAAGAAATGGATGCGGTGCGCCGCCACTCCGTCCAGCAGTTGAAACAGCCACGACGCGGCGGCCGCGCCTCGCTGCACCAGCGTCCGTCGTCCCGGCTCACTGGGCGGTGGGACCAATCCACGTTTGCGCCACGCGTCGCCCTGGTCCCGCAGCCAACGGGTGAAGTCCTCGAGTGAGCTCGGTGAGAGGAAACTGTCCCCCCGGAAAAACAGCACCGACCCCGCTCGCTTGTGGACCGCGAAGGCGCCTCGCGGGATGCCGGCGCTTTCGATGATGCGCCGGGCGATCGGCCGGTTGTATCGGCCGCCGACATCCCACGGCCGCATCTCGGGAGAATGGTTCAGGGCATACAAATCGCGAATCTGACGGGTCCCGAGAAAGGCGATAGGACAATGGAGAAATCCGGCCCACAGGCGGAACTCGGTCACCGAAAGCCCGGATTGATCTCCCCGCTGGATTTCGTCGGAGAGTCCCTTGATGTTCTTGTCCCACGCTCGGCCGCCCCAATGGCCGGTCAGGAGCGCGCGGCCGGCCAGTTTGGCCTCGGCGCCGCGCAGGAACACGTCCTCGCCCTTTGCGTCCGACGCGATGAACGGTACCTCGGGTGACGGAGCGAGGCGCCAGGCATCTCGCGCGATCGGTGCGAGCGTCACGCCGAGCAAGTTTGCCACCGCCTGCCCGCTATCGGCGCTCCCGCCGCGGGCTTCCGTGAAGTTGATGGCCTCGCTCAGTCCCACCGGCCTGGCCAGCACGGCCGTCGTGAGGCTGTCGTAGCCCGAGGAGATGGTGCCGAGCCAGCGATAGGGAAACCGACGTTCGGCGGCCGAGAGATTCTCCGTGAGCAGCTGGAGCGTCGACTGGAGAAAGTCGCGATACTTCTCGAAGGATGAGAAATCGCGCCGCGGGCCAGGCTTCTCGACTTCCTGGAGGGTGTGGCCGTCCCACAGGAGATTGTCGAAGTACACGAGCCGCGCCGGCCCCGCCGAGGTGGGGATCTCCCGCTGATAGCGCCGGATGCCGCCGACAATTGACTTGAAAATGTCGTAGTAGGCCGGGTAGGTCGGATCGGGCACGCCCTCGACCGCTGCAAGCAGGCACGGCAACGAGTTCGACACCCACGTTTCCGCTCCGCGCTGCAACGCGTGCAATCGGTCCACGGTCGTGCCCGCCGACACGAACGTGAGCTTTCCGTTTCGTTGCCGGCCGCCCGAGCCGAATACCAAGTCCGTGCGATCGAATGCCGCGTCGCGGTAGGGGTCAGCCCACACCGCCTCGGCAAACCACTCGTGGTTGACCTCGACTCGAGGGCCGTGCCACACGGACACCGTCGGATCCCCGGAGCGACAGCACGCCAGCCAGGCCAACGGCGGCCACTCCGGAATCAGCGTGTAGATAAGGCGCATCACGGGGCACGTGGTACAGCTTGCGAGGCAGCGAGCACCGCCTCCCGCTCGGCGGCCGGCACCGCGCAGATCATGCTGCGTATCTTGCCGTTCGCCGAGCGTGGGATCTCCGTGACCTCCTGCAGCACCACTTGCACGTCGCCCATCCGCGAGCGCACGCGCTCGACGATTGTCTGCTGCGACTCGACCGTGAACTCTGGCCCCTGGACGTACCGCACCAGAATGCGGTCGAGTGATTCTTGGACGAACTGGGCCTGACGGACGGGAATCCCGTACAAGACGGGATTCATCCAGGCGACGCGGCGACCGTCGCGCGTGAGCAATAGATCGTTGGTCCGGCCGTCCAGCGAGGCGATCGACGGCAGGGTGCGGCCGCACGGGCATGGCTCTTCGTTGGCGGGGAGGCGTCCGCTATCGGCGAGGCGATACCGGATGAACGGCATGTCCGGATTCAGGAGCCCGGTGCAAATGAACTCGCCGAACGCGCCACGCGGGACGGGTTGCTCGCCATCGAACACTTCGATCAGTCCGGCTTCGGGCCATTGGTGCAGACGCCCCGCCTCACACTCGGTGGCCGCCGCGACGTTCTCTCCCATGCCGTACGTCTCGCGCACGGGACATTGGAACGCGGCGCCGATCGCCTCGCGCTGGTGGTCGTACAGCGGCTCTGAATTGGTGAGTGCGACGATCACCTTGAGATCGCGTCGCCCCAGCCGCAGCGCCTCCTGGGCCAGGGCGTGCAGCGAAGAGGTGTAACTGACGATGTATTGGACGCGGTACTGCACCAGGGCGTCCAGGTAGTACGGAATCAGGTCGGGCGCGAGGTGATACGAGGACATGTAGAGCTGGCGGAGGCTCGCGTTCCATACCCAGAACGGCGGTCGTCGCCGTGGGGCCGCCGTCACCATCCTGCCGCCCAACATCGCCCAGCGATGGTCCAACGTGATACCGTGCCACCCCCGCGTGCGGGCCAGCCCCAGCCCATACAACGCGCGGATCGTTTTCCGGGTCCTCCATATGTCCAGTGGGGTCCCGGTGGTACCGCTGGTGCGCAGGTGGGACATCATGAGCAGCGAACGGTCGTCGGCTACGAAGGCCCGCGGCTGCCGGCGCACCGTTTCCTTCTCGAGGATCGGCCAGTTCTCGAGCAGGTCCCACGGTGCCCGGTCTCCCCGGCTCCGTCGCGCCATCCAGTAGTCGCGATAGTACGGGACGCGCGTGGCCGCCCGATGCAGCACGAACGCCAATCGCTCCGCTCGCCAAGCGTCCCACTGCGCCGGAGTCCAGTGCTCGCGCTCGCGCGCCTCCTCGGTCACCCGCTGACTGCCGGGGCCATAGCGTGACCAGCGCTCCGAAACCCCGCGCAGTGTGGCGACCAAGGACTGTGCGGGTGCAGGCAGATGTTGGTACAGCCGCAGCGCCAGTTGCATCATCGGGTCAACTCCGGCGGTCCCAGCCGAGTCGTGGACCGGAGTCGCTCAGCCAATCGGGCTCCGTTTTGCCACACGTCGAACAATTCCTCGGTGCGGCGGCGTCCGAGCATGGCATGGCGGCGACGCAGCTCCGCGTCGCTCAGCAGCGCGTGAATCGCATCGGCGAGAGCGGGCACGTCCTTCGGCGGGACCAGCGTGCCGCATCGGCCATCGTCCAACGCTTCCGGAATCCCGGCCACCCGGGACGCGATGACCGGAGTACCGACTGCCATCGCCTCGCGCAGCACGTTGGGCAGACCGTCCCCGAGTCCGTCGGAGGGGTGGACCAGAATCGTGGCCTGGCTCATGGCCGTCTGAACGGCGCTGAACGGCAGATATCCTCGAAACACGACCGCTATGCCGAGCTCCCGGGCGAGCGATTCCAGGGCACCGCGTTCCGGGCCATCGCCGATCAGCTCGACCTCGACGGTCATGCCGCGATCGCCCAAGGCGCGCGCGGCGCGCAGCAGGTAGTCAAACCCCTTGAACCGGGCCAGCCGTCCGACCGCGATGATGCGATTGGCGGGTCGGTGGTCCGGGGCGAACACGAAGCTCGACAGATCCAGCCCGTGGTAGCACACATGCGTCTTGGCGGCGATCTGGGGTGCCAGGTCCGGATACCGCTCGGTCAGGTATCGCAGGTTGAATGCACAGCACGTGATGATGTTGTCCGCGTAGAGCAGCTTTTCCCGTAGAAAGACCTGTCGCAGATACAGGTCCGTGCCCGCGTGCAACCAGATGGATAGGGGAATCGGTCGGTTGATCAGTCGGTGGAAGGCGTAGGCGCAAGTCCCGGCATAGTTGCCCCAGTACGCCAGGACGTGATCGTATCGATCGGCGTGCTGCGCCGCCCATGCCCATGCCTTGGGTAGCACATACGCGCTCTTCGCCAACGGGACGAGTCCATAGCGTGCCGCCGAGGCACCGACGGCCACGGCATCGCGCGCGAACCGCCCGACCGCGCGCGGCGGCCACGGCCAAACGTGCTTGAGCACCGAACGGAATCCAATGTTGTGGACGTGATCGCTGGCAATGGCGTGCTTCCCGACGATATCCTGGCCGCTGTTCCAGAGCCGGGCGTCCATCGGGTAGATCGGAAACACATCCACTTCGACGCCGGCGGCGAGCAGCGCGCTCATGTCACGGCGGAAGAACGTCGCGCTCCGCGCCGGGTACCGCGTGGTGAAAACGGCGAGTCTCACGTGACGGCAGGCCGCTTCAACTTTTGAACGAAACTGCGCATCGTCCCCACCATCCATTGTCCATCAGCCCCGAGGAACCTGGTTGGGGCGAGGAACATGAGCAGCAGCGAGCACGCGAGCAGGAGCAGCAGGCCGACGCCCGCCGTCACCACGGGAGGAGCTCCCCAGTGCCGCAGCGCGGTCGCGCCCATCCAGACAAGGGGAGACGACGCCACGGTGAGGAAGACGGCGGGCACGTGGGCGCGCCACAGGTCCGACCACGGCATCGCGGATTCGCTCAGGCTGAGGTGGGCCATGAACAGGAAATTTACGGTGAGTGCCAGGAGCACGCCCCATGCCACCCCGACGATCCCCCAGTGCTGTCCCACCCAGGCGCCGCCGATGACCAGGGCGGCGTACAGAATCTGCCGCCACGCGCGTCGATACACCGCACCGGTGGCGCGCACGAGGGAGTCGGCCATTTTCGAGCTGGTGCGGAACAGCATGCCGGCGGCGAGGATCTGGAACGGGACGATGACCGGCGTCCAACGCGGCCCCAGCACGACGTGGACGAACTCAGGAGCGAGGAGCACGAGGGACGCACTCGCCGGCAGGACGATCAAGCCGATCAGGGCCACGCCGCGCCGATAAGCATCGCCCAGCCGCTGGGCGTCTCCTTGCACCCGCGCCATCGTGGGGAACAGCACGTCGTCGAGGATGGTACCGAAGCCGCTCGCGGGCGCCGACATGAGATTGTAGGCGCGCCCGTAATAGCCAAGCGGTGCGGAGCCGAGGAATCGTCCCACGACGAGGTAGTCGCCCTGCTGCGCCACCTGGTTGGCGATTTTCGCCACCGTGAATCCCCCGGCGAAATACATCAGGTCCCCGAATGCGCGCCGCTCGGGCCAGCCGCGCACACGCGGCGGGTGCCCGGCGACCAGAATCCCGGTCTTGATCAGGTTGTGCGCGATCTGTCCGAGCACCAGTGCCCACACGCCGAATCCCAGGAGGCCCAGCGTGATGCCGAGCGCGCCGTAGCCGATGCCGTAGGAGATGACGTCGACGTTGGCGAGCCAGCGGAACCGCAGCTCCCGTTTCAATAGTGACCCGGCAACGGTCGCGAGCCCCTGGAGCGGGAAGATGACCGCCAAAGCCCGAAGTACTGGAGTGACGCCGTCGATACGAAAGAAGCGCGCTGCGAGCGGAGCGCCCAGCCAGATCACGACTCCCAGGAACACGCCGAGCAGCACGGAGCTCGTGAAGGCCGTGTCGATGTGTCGTTGTTCGAGCTCCGGCCGTTGCACCAGCGCCGGCCCGAGCCCGATGCTGGACACGATCGCGGAGAGCGAAATGACGATGAGTGCGGCGCTGACGATTCCGAAGTCGGCGGGAGAGACCAGTCGGGCCAGGATTCCGACGACCAGGATCTGCAGCAGGGCATACGCGCCCTTGCCGTAGAGCATCCACAAGAGCCCCGCCACCGTGCGGTGGGCGAGGCTCCAACGGGGACGACGGGGCTGCTCGCTTGCGCTGGGTGGGGGGCCGTTCATTGGGGAGGGAATGTATAGCATCCCTCGACTCTATTCACTACAATACCGCTGTGCCTATCAACCAGCTTTTATCGGCGCCCGTAGCTCAGTTGGACAGAGCATCGGCCTTCTAAGCCGAGGGTCGCAGGTTCGAATCCTGCCGGGCGCATCGTCTCATCCTACGCCGTATCCGCCGTGGGCGGCGCTGTCCCACGACCGGCGCGCCACCCTCTCCCCACACGCCGGTCCCACCCTTCCTCCTCCGGCACCGCCTCCGTGACGGCGGGCGCCTCGGCGCCGGACTCCGCGGGCGCGTGCTGTTGGCTGAGCCACAACCCCGGCAAGGGAACCGCAACCACGATCTCATCGGGCGGCCGCGTCGCGGTGATCTTGGCGAATCCGCCCCGCAATCCTTCGGGCAAGGCGTCGACGGAACGCAGCGGGCAGGCGATGTAGTTGCCCACGATCCCGACTACGCGGTTCTCCATCACGTCGGCGAGCGTTCGGCCCGCGGCGTCGCGCACCTTGGCGAGCGCGAGATAGCGCAGCGTCGGATCACCAGCGGCGATCAGCGCGGCGGCATAGTGGGGGAGGTTGGCCGCGATGTGACCGAGCAGCCGGCTTTCGCGCGGATCCACTCCCGGGGCTTCCGCCAGCGCCGACAGACTCGCCAGGTGAGCCTGCGATTCCTTGTTGAGGACGAAGTCCCGAATCGACAGCAACCGCTTCCACACGTCACCCGCGCGCCCCTCGACGTGCAGGGCCGCGAACGACAGCACCACCCGGGTGCCGTTCTCGAGCGCCAGGTGGCCCGGGAACCGCAGCGGGTTCTGGTGAAAGTCGGCAAGGCGAATCGCGCCGATCCAGCGTGCCGGGCGCGGCGGCGCGAGTCCCCCTCCGGTCCCGGCGGAGGCGGTCGGGTCGACGGGAAAGAAATGCACCGCGTAACGGGCGTTATCCGCATGCAGAAAACACCACACCTGGCGTAGGTCTAACGGCGACGCAGCGGGGTCGGTCTGGACCACGAGGCGCAGCTCGGAGATCGGGGGTGCCGCATCCGGCTCGAGGGGGCGGCGCCCGCGATCGATCACCCAGTCGAGATCCGGCAGCAGGCTGCGTTCCAGCAGCACCCGTCGCAGCGTCGTGCCGAATCGCTGCACCTGAGCTCGCGTGGCGAGGTTCGGCAGCTGGAACGGGATCAGGACGGCGGGGCGAATCCGCGCCGACCGCGCCCCGACCCGAAATCGCTCCACCGGCTCGAAAAAATGAAATGCGAGTGGCCGCGTGGCGTCCGGGTTCTTGATCTGGCGCTGCCCGCTGGCGTCTGGCGCTCCGCTCGCCTCGCGGACTCGCAGCGCGCGGCGGCGCAGGGTGCTGGCGGCGTAGGACGCGCGCGCCAACAGATCGTGCACCGACTCCTCCGCGGCCCCCGCGACTTCCGCGTCTCCCGGCGGGAGGGTGATGGGGTCGAGCGGCAGGGCACCGTCCTCGCCCGCGAGCACGTTGGCGAGCGGCGTGCCGGCGATCAGCCGGGCGATCAGCTCGATCGGTCGCGCGGGGCGCGTGGAGGCGCGTGACGGGCCCCAGGTCCAATGCCACCGGGCATCGAATACCTCGAGGGCCATCTCTTCTCCGGGCGCGAGCGTGCCGGTGTACAGCAGATCGCCCGGGACGTAGCCCAGCGATTGCCAGTACAACTCCATCTCGAGCAGCGCGCCATAGCGTACGCCGGCGGCCGATGGCGTCGGCGCCTGAAAGAAGTCCACCGGCATCGTGGCCGCCGGGCCGGTCGACGCGGGCTCGGTCTCCAGCGGCAGCACGGCGAGTCGGGAGAATCGCAGCGTGAGCGCGCCGGCGGTCGCCTCGCTGGTCGCGGACGCGTGGGGGCGCGTCGTGGGGAGTCGCTCACCCGCCGTCACCGGCAAAAGCGTCGGGGGCGCCGCGACTTCCGCCGCTCCAGCCTCGAGCGTCGCGACGTCAACCTCAGTGGGCTCCTCGCTGCGCAGTCCGACGCGCAACCGGACGCGCGTGGCATCGATCTTGGGAATCGCGACCCGACCGGCCGCATCGCTCACCCAATAGCCGGCAGGTGTGCCGGCGGCATCGAGCAGGCTCACCGGGACGCCGGGGGCGGGTTCGCGCGTGTGCGGATGGACGACGCGTAGCGTCCAGCTTTCGTTCGCAGCCGACTCGGTCACGGATGATGGAGTTATCTCTGACGCCCGTGCCGCGCCAGTGTGCGGCTGCGGCAGACGCTTAGTCGAGTGATGCTCGATCGCCACACTGCGGTGAGAAAGGAAAGGGCCCCACCGGATCGGTGGGGCCCTTCCGTCCACGGTGTTCGATCGCCTAGCGACTCAAGCCGATCGGCACGCCCACGGACACCAACAGGTCAGCCTGGAGCTTCGTTCCGTTGGAGGGATCAGCGCCAACGCCGAACGTTGGGTCGAACGAATAGAAGTTGCCCTCGGCGGAGATGTTGAGAGCGAATTTCGGCGTCACCGACGCCCGCACCCCCAAACCCAGGACCGCGCCCACTGACGTGAGCTTCGTGCCCTGGTTGTCTTTCAAGAGCTTCCATAGGTCACCGCCGCGCGTGACCATGCCGCCCCCGAGGATGAAATGCAGGTTGGTGCGTGCCGGCCGGAAGAGCACGCGGCCATTGATCAGCATGATGCTGCCCTTTGCGGAAGCCGCCGTCGAGAACCCCGACGGCGAGTCTTCACGTTCTTCGGGCCGACTCGGCGAGTAGCCGAAGGCGGCTTCGACGCCGATTGTCCGGGACACCCAGTAGGTCAGGCGGCCGCCGAAGGCCGCCGCGTTCAGCTGCCGGCCCTCGAAATTGGTCCCGTCGTTGTTGGCATTGCAGTCGGTGCACATCTTGGCGAGCGCGTAGTAGCTGCCCAGGAACGGCGTGACTTCGAATTTCGCCTGCGCGCCGGCCACGCGCGGAGTCGCCACGGTGGAGCCAAGCAACACGACGGGGATCACCAGCAATCGACCGAGCCGCTTGATCATGAACACAGGACCTCCCATGGAGTGAACACGGATCAACCTCAGGGACGCCGGTCGGCGCCCGCTTTCACCGCCGCCGGCGTGGGTCGGCCGGTAACCGTACCGTCGCCGAGCTGACCGCGGCCGTTGCTCCCCCAACATACGACTTCCTGGCCCCGCGTGACACCGCACGTATGCGTGGCCCCTGCGCCGATATCGCGCAGCGCGCCATCGAACGCCACCTTCACGGGTGCCGGCCGATCGGCCCGTGCGCCGCCATCGCCGAGCTGGCCGTCACGGTTGCGTCCCCAGCAGTAGGCGTCGCCGCCCCCGGTCACGGCACAGGTGTGCTCGTTCCCCGCGGCGATCCTGGTATACGCCCTCGCGCCCGAGACGGCGACCGGACTGCTGCGCTCGCTCTTGCTCCCGTCGCCGATTTCTCCCGCTACGTTTGCGCCCCAGCAATAGGCCTTCCCCGTGAGCGTCAGGGCGCAGGTGTGATTGCCGCCGGCCGCCAATGTCGTGAACCGGGCATCGGTTTCCGTCGGAACGGGCTCGGTCTGGCTTTCGCGCGCGCCGCGTCCGATCTGACCCGAGAACCCGTCGCCCCAACAGAACGCCTGACCGGCCTGGCTGAGGCCGCAGGTATGGTCGGATCCTGCCGCGACCGCCTTGAACCTGACGTCACCGCGCACTCGGCGTGGCGCGTTCGATCCTCGCGTTGACCCATCGCCCAGCTGGCCGGCATTGTTGTCACCCCAGCACCACAAACTCCCATCGGAGCCGAGTCCGCACGCGTGCCGCGCGCCGGCTGCCAGCGCCGTGTAGCTGCGGTTGCCGGCGACCGCCGCCGGGGTCGGCGCTCCGGCCGTGCGACCGACGCCGAGCTGCCCCTTGTTGTTCATCCCCCAACACACCGCGCTGCCGTTCTGGGTGAGGCCGCACGTAAAGTCGTTCCCTGCGACGAGTGCCGTGAAACCCGCTGCGTGTGCGACGAGCGTCGGCGCGCCGGACGTCGCCCCAACGGACGCATCACCCAGCTGTCCCGCCGCATTGTTGCCCCAGCAAACGGCGGCGTCCGCCTGCGTCAGGCCACAGGCGTGCGTTCCCCCGACGGCGATTTCGCGACGGGGGAGGGTACGGGTCGCCGCGGCTGCATCGACCGGTGGTGGCACCACTACCGGAGGCGGTGGGTCGGCCGGTTGCGCATTCGCGGGCTTCCCCGGTGTGGGTTTCGGATCCGCTTGCGGCGGTGTGGGCGCATCGGGCAGGTCCACGACGGCGGGCGGGGGCGCCGGTACGGTGATCGTGGCACGCCCGGCCTTGTCTTCACTCGTCGCGGTGATCGTGGCCGTGCCGCCGGCGACGCCGGTGACGACGCCGTTCGTTGATACCGTCGCCACGGCTGCGTTGCTCGAGACCCACCGCACATCCCGGTCGGTCATCGCGGCGTTGCGCGCATCGCGTGGCGTTGCCGTGAGCTGGGCCGTCCGGCCCACCGCCACCGTGACCGTGGCCGGCGTCACGCTGACCGACGCGACGGGGATCGCCGTGACGGTGACGGCGGCCGACGCGCTCTCCGCGTCGACCCGCGCGGTGATGATCACGAGCCCGGGGCGGAGCCCCGCGACCGCGCCGTCCGGCGACACCGTGGCCAAAGTTCGGTCGCTCGTGGTCCAGGTCACCGGGCGGCCGCGCATCGTGTTGCCGCGCGCATCGCGCGCGGCTACGGTGAGCTGGGCTCGGCCGCCTACCACCAAAGACACGGCGGAAGGCGCCACCGCGACAGCCGCCACGACCGGCTGGGTGACGGTGATGCGTGAGGTGGAGGTCTTTCCTTCAATGGCGGCCGAAATCGCGGTGGTTCCTTCGCGCCGGGGTTGAACCACACCCCCCTGCGACACGGTCGCCACGCTGGGGTCGCTCGACGTCCACCGCACCGACCGGCCCGAGAGGGTGTTGCCGCGGGTGTCCTTCGGAGCTGCGTTCAGGACCAGACTATCGCCCAACGGGATGGACGAGCGGGTGGGCGTGATCTCGACCGCAGCCACCGGCGTGACCGTCGCGGTGACGAGCACCGTCCCCGTTCCGGTGCGTTCCCCACTGGTCGCGGTGACGTTGATGTAGCCCGGCTGCAATCCCTGCACCACGCCGCTCGCCGACACGCGCGCCATGGTCGTGTCACTCGAGGCCCAAACGACTTCGCGCCCCCCCCCGGTCAGCGGGTTGCCACGGGCGTCCTTGAGGATGGCCGCGAGCTGGGTCGTCCCGCCGACGATAATGGAAGCAGGGGACGGCGTGACGGCGACGGAGGCGACCGGCTCGACCGGCGCGGGCACGACCGGACCCGGTGCCGGACCACTGGACTGGCCGCGACCGAACAGCACCCAGCCGACGATGGCAACCGCGATGAGCGCGGCGACCGGCCCAACCACACGCAACGGACCACCGCGGCGCACGGGCGCGAACGGTGGCGGAATTACCGGTGCGGGCTCGGCGCGTGAGGTCCGGCGCGGCTCGGACCTTCGAGGCGGTGCCGACGGCGCCGGGGGCGGGGGCGGGGGCGG
>DATBLG010000160.1:0-11461 GCA_036555485.1 Gemmatimonadales bacterium
ACATCCTGGTAATCCCGACGCAGCATGTCGCGTCGCTCGAACAACTCCCCGACGGGACACTACTGGGCGAAATGGTCTTGTTTGGGCGCGGACTTGTGCGCGAGGCGGGAATTGCTGAGCGAGGCTACCGGCTCGTGATCAACACCAACCCCGACGGCGGCCAGACGGTTTACCACCTTCACCTCCATGTTCTGGGCGGGCGGTCATTGACGTGGCCACCGGGGTAGGGCTAACTTGATTGGCCTTGGATAGTTAGCTGCCCTACTCTTCGCCTCATCGCCCAGGAAGGGGTGAGCGACCAGCGATGCCGGAAATCGTCATTCACGATGACGAGAGCTTCGAACGAGCCCTCAGGCGATTCAAGAAGAAGTGTGAGAAGGCGGGGATTCTGTCGGACCTGCGAAAGCATCGTCACTACGAGAAGCCGAGCGAGCGCCGCAAGCGCAAAATGAACGCGGCGCGGCGCAAGACCCGGCGCCCGCGTTTCGCCTGACATGCTGAGCCTCGGCGAGCGGCTGCAAGCCGCCCTGAACGAGGCGCGCAAATCCCGCGATCAGGCGCGCACGCTGCTGTTCTCGACAATCCTCGCCGACCTCAAGAACCGCGAATTCGCACTGCACCATCCGCTCACCGACGACGAAGCGCTCGAAGTCGTGCGCCGCGGCATCAAGCAGCGGCGTGAGGCCGCCGAGCAATTCGTGGCCGTCGATCGGCGCGATCGTGCCGACCGCGAGCTCGCGGAGGTCGCGGCCCTCGAAGTGTTTCTCCCGGCGCAGGTCCCTCCGGAGGAGATCCGCGCCGCTGTTCGCGCGGTGATCGCCGGTGGCGCCACGGACCTCGGCAAGGTCATGGGACAGGTGATGCCCCACTTCAAAGGTCGCGCGGACGGTAAGCTGATCAACCAGATCGCGCGCGAGGAGTTGTCGGCCGCCGTATGAGTGCGGGAGGCGGGATCTCACCCGCCGTGTTGGAGACCCTGGAATTCCCCGCTGCGCTGGAGCGGGTGGCGCAGCACGCCGTTGGTCCGCTTGGCGCGGCACGGTTGCGCGCTCGGACCCCGGCCACGGACGCCGCGGGAATCCGAGATGCGCTCGCCCAGGTTGCCGAGCTGGCCGCGCTGTTGCTGACGGACGATACCCTCCGGGCCGAACCGGTCCCCGATCTCTCCGAATCCTTGGCACTGCTGCGCGTGCCCGGCAGCGTGCTCGAAGGGTCGGCCCTGGCCGAGCTGGCCGGCGCGCTCGGAGCCGCGCGCAGCGTGGGCGCGTTGCTCGGAAAGCTCGAGCGTGATGCGCCGCGCACCGCCCGGCTCAAAGCGGTTTCACCGCCGCGGCAAATCGAGATCCGGCTGCGTGAGGCGATCGATCCTGAAGGCGCGGTGCTGGATGGCGCATCGCGGGAGCTGGCGCGCGCGCGGCGCGCGGTGCGCGAGACGCGCCAGAAGCTCGTGAACCGCCTGGAAGGCCTGCTCGGGGGGCTCGATCCGACGGAACGGGCGCCCGATGCCGCGGTGACTGTCCGTGGCGGGCGCTACGTCATTCCGGTGCGCAGTACGGCGCGCGGGCGGGTTGGCGGCATTGTGCACGACGAGTCCGCGACGCGCGCCACCGTTTTCGTCGAGCCGCCCGAAGCCATCGAGCTGGGCAACGAGCTGCGTGCCCGTGAGGCGGAGGAGCAGCGCGAGGTTCTACGGGTGTTACGCGAGCTGACCGACATGGCGCGGCCACACCACGAGCCGATCGCCGCGGGGTGGGAGATGTGTGTTGCATTCGACGACCTGTGTGCGCGCGCTCGCTACGCCGTGGAAGTGAACGGGTTTGTCCCCGAGATCGGCGATGGGCCCCTGAAGATTCGCGGCGGCCGCCATCCGCTCCTGGTGGGCACCGACACCGTTGTCGTGGCGTTCGACCTGGAGCTCGCCTCGGACGAATGGACCGTGCTCATCTCCGGTCCCAACACCGGTGGCAAGACGGTTCTCATCAAAGCGGTGGGGCTCCTGAGCCTGCTGGCGCAGAGCGGGGTGATCCCGCCGATCGGGCCGCTGTCGCGACTCCCCGTGTTTGACGGCATCTTCGCGGACATCGGGGACCGACAATCCATCGCGGCGAGCCTGTCCACCTTTTCCGCGCATGTCGCCGCGGTGCGCGACATCCTGGCCAATGCCGGCAACGGGTCGCTTGTGCTGGTCGACGAGATCGGCAGCGGCACCGACCCGGCCGAGGGCGCGGCGTTGGCGGCGGCGACGCTGCGCAGCCTCACGCGTCGTCACGCCGTTACGCTCGCGACCACTCACCTCGGCGCTTTGAAGCGCTTGGCCTCTGAGACGGTGGGCGTTGTGAACGCGTCGTTGCAGTTCGATGCCGAGTCGCTCACACCGACCTACCGGTTGCTGAAGGGCGTCCCCGGGCGGTCCTATGGCCTCGCGATCGCCCGGCGACTGGGCGTACCGGAGGACGTACTGGCTGACGCGGAGCGGGCCGTGCCGGATGCCGAACGGGCACTCGATGCTTTGCTGGCGGACGTCGAGGCGCGCGCCCGCGCACTGAACGAGCGGGAGCTGGCGCTGGCCGAGGCCGACGCAGCGGCGCGAGAGGACAGAACGCGCATCGAGAATCGCGCGACCGCCGTGGCCGAGCGGGAGCGCTCGCTGTCCGGTCGCGAACGCACCCTCGACGCCAGGGCGCGCGAACAGGCCCGGGCATACCTGCTCGAAGCGCGCAAGACCGTCGAAGCGGCCCTGGGCCAGGCGCGCGCCGCGGTAGACGAGGCAACGGCGCGTGAAGCGCGACGGCAGCTGGAGCAGGCCATCGCAGCAGGAAACCGGGCTTTGGATGAATCGCGCGATGACGCTAGCGGTCCACGAGATGACGCTGCACGAGTGGAAATCGGGTCGCAAGTGCGGACATCCGTCGGATCAGTGGGGAAGGTGCTGGAGCTGCGCGATGACGGCCGGGCGGCGGTCCTGGTCGGGAGTGTACGCATGGTGCTCGACGTGGCCGACCTCCGGGTCGTCGATCAGCCGGCGGGTGCTCCGCGACGCGAGGTGCGGCCAGCGGGACCGGACCGCGCTCCGGAGCGCCGCCCAGCCGCGGATAACGTCGGGTCGGAGATCTCGCTGCGCGGGCTTCGCGCCGACGAGGCCGAGGCCGAATTGATCCGCGCGCTCGACGCCGCGGTGCTCGCCGACCTCCCGTATCTGCGCATCATCCATGGAAAAGGCACCGGCGCGCTGCGGGAGATGGTGCAACGGGTGCTCGACGCCGACCCCAGGGTGGCCCGCAGCGGCTTTGCCCCCGCCAATCAGGGCGGAACGGGCGTCACGGTCGTGGAGTTCCGGGCGTGAGTCTCATCCCCGACGATCTCATCGAGCAAATCCGCGACGCCGCGGACCTCGTCGGAATCATCGGGGAGCATGTCGAGCTGAAGCGCACGGGCGCGGATTTCCGGGGCTCCTGTCCGTTCCACGGTGGCACACACCGCAACTTCGCCGTCGTCCCCAAGAAGGGGATGTTCCATTGTTTCGTGTGTCACGAGTCGGGTGACGTCTTCACGTTCTTTATGAAGCGGCTCGGGATGGACTACCCAACGGCGGTGCGTGAGGTGGCGCGTCGGGTCGGGATCACGATCCCCGAGCGCGGACCCACGGGCCCCGACCCACGGGAACCGTTATTCGCTGCCGTGGCCGCCGCGCACGATTGGTTCACGCGTCAGCTGCACGATCACCCCGAAGCCGAGGCCGCGCGCACCTACGTCGTGTCCCGCCAGCTTTCGCTGGAGCAGGCGACCGAGCTCGGGCTTGGCTACGCGCCACGTGGCGGGGCATTCGCCGAAGCGATGAAGACGCTCGGCGTGCAAGAAGAGGTTCTGCTCGAGGCGGGACTGTACCGGCGCCGCGAGGACGGGTCGCTATCGCCCCGGTTCCGGGGACGCCTGCTGTTCCCGATCCAGGACCTGCGGGGCCGGGTGGTGGGCTTTGGCGGCCGCATCCTGGGCGAGGGCGAGCCGAAGTATCTCAACTCCCCGGAGACCCCCATCTTCCACAAGGGCAAGCTGCTCTACCATCTCCACGCCGCCCGCCACGCGATGCGCAAAGCCGATCGCGCGATTCTCGTCGAGGGCTACTTCGACGTGATCCGTCTGGCGCTGGCCGGGATCGAGGAGGTGGTCGCGCCGATGGGTACGGGCCTCACCGCCGATCAAGCCGGGCTTCTCAAGCGGCACGCGCCGCAAGTCGTGCTGTGCTATGACTCGGACGACGCCGGGTTGCGGGCCACGTTCCGTGCCGGCGACGAGTTGTTGCGAGCCGGCGTGCGGGTCAGTGTGGCCACGCTCCCGGAGGGCGAGGACCCCGACACCCTGGTGCAACGCGAAGGAGCCGCGGGTCTCGAGGTGCTGTTACGCGATGCGATCGACGTGTTGGAACGCAAGATCCAGATCCTCGAGCGCAAACGCTTCTTCGAGACGTTGCCCGGTCGTCGCCGGGCGCTCGATCGGCTCCTGCCCACCATACGGGCCGCGGGGGATCCGATCACCCGCGAGCTGTATCTCAGTCGCGTGTCGGAAATGGCGCACGTTCGGAAGGATGTGCTCGAGCGTGAGGCGGCTGGCAGTCTGCGGCGCGACCTGCCAGGCTCTCCCCCGCCGAACGCTCCCGCCTCCGGCCAGTCTCCGCCGACGCTGCCGACGAATGCCGAACGGGCGCTCCTCATGGTCATGCTCCAGAGCGACGCGTGGCGCGAGCGCGTGCTCGAAAAAGTTGATCCGGAAGAGATCGAGCACGGCGTCTATCGGGCGGTGTTCGAAGCGCTGGTGGAACGGCGCACGGCGGACTTGGACGGCGTGGCGGCCCGCACCTTCGAATCGCTTTGCGCCGAAAAGGTGGTAGAAGGGGAATCGGACGCGCTGTTCGATCGAGCGGTGAACTGGATCGAGGCGCGGCGGCTGGATCGCGAGCTGGAGCGGCTGGAGCGGGAGATCCCGCTCACCAGCGGCGTTGAACAGGAGAAACTCGTGCGCGATGTGCAGCGGGTGAGTGCCGAGCGCAACAGGCTGTTCCCACGATACAAGATTGCTTCCAGGAGGCGCGGTGCACCCGGATCTTGAAGCGTTGCTGGCCCTGCAGGAAAAAGACCGATCGGTGACCGAGGCGGAGCGGGCACTGGCGGCACTGGAGCCGGAGATCAGCCGGCTCGATGAGCAGCTCGCCGTTGCCGACCGGACCGTGCAGGCGGCACGGCGGTCGATCGATGACGCGTTGCGGCGCCGTGACGAGCTCGAGGGAAAGATTACGTCCTACAAGACGATGCAGGATCAACGCCGCCAGCGGCTCGAGTGGGTGCGCGGCGCCAAAGAGGCCTCAACCCTCATGGCGGAGCTCGACCTGGCGCGCTCCGTTCTCGTCAAGGAAGAAGCCGAATTCATGCGCTCGGGCGATGCCGTGCGCGAGGCCGAACGCAAGACGGCGGAAGCGGAAAAGGCGTTGGCCGCGGTGCGGGAGGTCCAGGCGGCCGAGCGCGAACAGCTCGCCGGGCGCCGCGAGGTGATCCTGGCGGAGCTGGAGCGGGCGCAGGGCATGCGTAGCCAGGCCGCTCAAGCCGTGAACGGCTCGCTCTTGGTGCGCTACGAGCGCATTCGACGCGGCAAGGCACCGCTCGCGTTGTACGCGCTGCACGGTGACGCGTGTGGGCACTGCTTCACGGCGGTGCCGACACAACGTCGCGTGCTGATCCAGCGCGGCGCGTCGATCGAAGGGTGCGAGGCCTGCGGCGTGCTCCTCTACGGCGCGGAATGATCGTTCCTCGCTGGTCGATTTCGCGACAACCGGATCCGGCCACGGTGGACGCGCTTGCCACGGCGCTGTCGCTCCCCAGGACACTCGCGGCGTTGCTGGTGCAGCGCGGATACGATTCCGCGAACGACGCGCGCGCGTTTCTGCGACCAACATTGGAAGGGCTCTCCGACCCGCTGGATTGGACCGACATGCGCGCGGCGGTGGACGTCGTCTCGGCCACCGTACGGCGCGGCGATCCGATCTTGGTCCACGGGGACTATGACGTGGATGGCCAGTGCGGCGCGGCTCTGCTCACCCGGATTCTCCGCGCGGCCGGGGCGGCCGCGCACGCGTTCGTGCCGCACCGGGTGCGCGACGGCTACGATTTCGGGGCGGCGGGCCTGGCGCGTGCCCAGCAGGTCGGGGCCCGGTTGATCATCACGTGCGACTGCGGCATCACGGCGCTCGAGCCGGTGCGCGCCGCGCGCGCGGCCGGGATCGACGTCATCGTCACCGACCATCACCTGCCGGGTGGCACGCTCCCGCCCGCTACCGCCGTGCTGGACCCCCGTCGCCCCGATTGTCCCTCACCCGACAAGAACCTGTGCGGCGCGGGCGTGGCGTTCAAACTCGCCCAGGCGATGGCGCCGGCGCTCGGTCTCCCCGCGCATCTGCCGTGGCATTTTCTCGACTACGTCGCCCTTGCCACCGTCGCCGATGTCGTGCCGCTCACCGGAGAGAACCGCATCCTGGTGCGCCACGGTCTCAAGCTGCTGGCGGCCAGCCGGTGGGCCGGGTTGGCCGCGTTGGTGGAAGCAGCCGGGCTGTCGGGAAAGCCGCTGCGCGCGGGGCACGTGGGCTATATCCTCGCGCCGCGGCTCAATGCCGCGGGCCGGATCGGCGATGCCAACGATGGCTTGCGCCTGTTGCTGACCGATGATCCCGCCGAGGCCGCAAGATTGGCCGGCGAGTTGGAAACCCTCAACACGCGCCGCCAGGCGCTGGACCAGCACATCCTCGCGGATGCCGAGACGCGACTCGCCGGCACACTGGGTCCCGACGATCGGGCCATCGTGCTCGCCGCCGACGACTGGCACCCCGGCGTAATCGGGATCGTGGCGAGCCGGTTGGTGGAGCGGTACGGGCGTCCCACGTTTCTCATCGCCTGGGAAGGGGAAACGGGGCGAGGGTCGGGCCGCAGCATTCCGCGATTCGACCTGCACGCCGCGTTGCAGCGGGTGGGACACTGTCTCGAGAAATTCGGTGGTCACACGATGGCCGCTGGCCTCACCGTGCGCCGCGATCGCTTCGAGGAATTCCGTGTTGCGTTTGCGGCCGTCGCGGGCGAGCTTCTGCGCGCGGACGACCTGGTGCCCGCGCAGCGGATCGACCTCGAGCTCCCCCTCGCCAACCTGAGCGAAGATCTGGAGCGGCTCATCCGGCACCTCGAGCCCTGCGGCATGGGGAACCCCGCGCCGGTGTTCGGGGTTCGACGGGCCCGCGCCGTTGGCGCCCGTCGCGTGGGAACGAACCACTTGCGGTTCATGCTCGATGACGGGTCGGGTGTGCTCCCCGCCATCGGCTTCCAGGTGGCCGATTCGGTGCCTGAAGCCTGGCTCACGCAGCCACTCGATGTGGCGTTTCGCCTCGAGCGGGACGAGTGGCAGGGGCGCTCGACGCTGCAGGCGCGCGTCGCCACCATAGCGCCGAGCGGAGGTGTGGAAGCAGCGTGATCACCATCATCGCTGGCGAGTTCAAGAACCGGCGGCTCAAGACCCCGACGGGCGACAAGGTGCGGCCCACCGCCAGCCGGGTGCGTGAGGCGTGGTTCAGCATCCTGCAGCGCTCGCTGCGCGGCGCCCGCGTACTGGATCTGTACGCCGGGTCCGGCGCGCTCGGACTCGAAGCGCTGTCGCGCGGCGCCACGAGCGCCGACTTCGTCGAAGTGCATCGCAACGCCCTCGCGGCGCTCAAGGCAAACCTCAAGTCGCTCAAGGTCGAGGGGCGCGCGACCATCCACCGGGTTGACGCGCTCAAGTTCGCCGAACAGCTCCACCCCGGGCAGTTCGACGTCGCGTTTGCCGATCCACCCTACGCCAATGCGAACGACCAGACGGCCCGGCTCGTGGCGATGTTCCGTCTCGTGCCGTTCGCGCGTGTGTTCTCGATCGAGCACGCGGCGGACGCCCCGATCCCCGGCGACGACACGCGTCGCTACGGGGACACGGCCATCACCTTCATCTACGCTCCATGAGCCCCGCGCCCGCGCGCACGCCCCCGATGCGGATCGCGGTCTATCCCGGTTCCTTTGACCCTGTCACCAAAGGTCACGAGGACCTGATCCGACGCTCCCTGGCGTTCGTCGATCGCGTCGTCGTGGCCGTGGCCGTGAACGTCGCCAAGCAGCCGCTGTTTACGCTCGAGGAGCGGGTCGGCATGATTCGCGAGACGGTCCGCCTCCCCGGCGTGGACGTGCAATCGTTCGAGGGGCTGTTGGTTGAATTCGCCCGGCGGATCGGTGCCTCGGTAATCGTGCGCGGCCTGCGCGCCGTCAGCGATTTCGAGTACGAGTTTCAGATGGCGCTGATGAACCGCAACCTCGACCCGAAGCTCGAGACGGTGTTCTTGGTCCCGGCGTTCGATCTCACCTACCTGAGCTCCAGCCTGGTGCGCGAGGTGGCCCGCTTCGGCGGTGACGTGTCGCAGCTCGTGCATCCCTCTGTCCAGCAGGCGCTCAAGCGAAAATTCGCTCGGTGACCTTTCGGGACCGCGTCACCGAGCGGGCGCGGCGCGCGAACCGGCGGATCGTGCTTCCCGAGGGCCACGACCCTCGCGTGCGGGAGGCCGCGCAGCGGATTGGTGCACTCGGCACCGGGATCGTGGAGCTGCTGGATCCCGCCGCCACACATCCCCGGCGCGCGGAATGCGCCGCCCACTTGCGCCGCCGCCGTCCCGACAAGTTCCCCAGCGACGCTGCCGCCGTGGCCGGGATCGCCCACCCACTCACGCTCGGCGCCTGTCTCGTCGGCATCGGAGCGGCGGATGTGATGGTGGCGGGGGCGGCGTATCCGACCGGGGACGTGATTCGCGCGGCGGTCTGGGCGGTGGGGCTGGCGCCGGGAATCGAGATGGTGAGCAGCGCGTTCTACATGGTGCGCGATACGCAGGTGCTCACGTTCACCGATTGCGCGGTGGTACCACAACCGACCGCCGAGCAACTGGCGCAGATCGCGCTCGCGGCGGCCCGAGACCGACGCCGCATCGTGGGCGACGCGCCTGCAGTCGCGTTTCTCTCCTACAGCACCAAAGGCAGCGCGGCCGGCCCCCTGGTGGATCTGGTGTGCGAAGCGGCGGACCGGTTCCGTGGGCTGGCGCCCGACATTCCATGTGACGGCGAGTTGCAGGGCGACGCAGCGTTGGTGGCCGACGTCGCGCGTCGCAAGGCACCCGGGTCCCCCGTCGCCGGGCACGCGAACGTGCTCGTGTTCCCTGACCTTGACAGCGGCAACATCGCCTACAAACTGGTGCAGCGGCTGGGGGCGTGGGATGCCATCGGCCCGATCTTGCAGGGACTCGCCCGGCCGATCGCCGACCTGTCGCGCGGCGCCACCGTGGACGATATTGTGGACGCGGCGGGGGTCGCCGCATTGCAAGCGGAGGTTTGAGGATGGGCTTTTCGTTGACGAAGGATCCGCGGGGCGTGGTGGTGGTCGGCGTCGACGGGCAGCTAATCGTTGGCAACCGCCAGGACCTCAAACAAAAGGTTCTCGATGCCCTGGAGGGGGGCACCCGGCGCTTCGTGATCGATTTCACGAAGACCGGGTACATCGATTCCTCCGGCCTCGGTGTCCTCGTTTCCCTGTCCAAGAAGGTACGCGAACAGGGAGGAGAGCTCCGTCTCGCGGGACTCAACGAGGACTTGCAGACGCTGTTCGAGCTCACCAAGCTGGACACCCTGTTTGCCATCACCAAGACCCCGGCGGAGGCGCTCGCCGCCTTCTAACGCTGTGACCGATTCGCTGCACCTCGTCGTCCGCCGACCTGCGCGTGTGGAAGGCGAGGTTCGGCTGTCGCTGGCCGTACCGAGCGATCTCACGCTCGTCGGCGACGCGGTCGAGCTGGTGACGCGCCACTGCGATGTCGGGGTACTGTCGCCGCGGCGGCTGCAGTTCAACCTGCGCACGGCCCTCGCCGAGGCGCTCGCGAACGCGATCCGATACGGCAACCGGCAGGATCGCACCAAACTGGTGCGCGTGGAGATCGAGTGCGGCCGCGACGCGGTGCGCATCGTGGTGGCCGACGACGGCGCCGGTTTCGACCCGCGCGAGGTTCCGGATCCCACCACACCGGAAAACGTGGCTCGAGAGGACGGGCGCGGGTTGTTCGTCCTGCGCCATCTCGTGGATCAAATCGAATTCAACCAACAGGGGAACTCGGTGTGTCTCGTCTTGCGGGCGGGCTGACCAAGCTCGAGCGCCTCGTGCCGGTGCTCGAGCGGCTGGCGGGCGTCCCGCTGCGCGTGTGGCGTGTGGACGGCGAGACGGTCCGCTTGCTCGGTGGGTCGGCGGTCCCCTGGACCCCGCCGCTGACAGCCACCACCACGGGGTCGGGTCAGCGGCTCACCACGGCCGGCGGGGAGGCGTGGTTCGAGCCCGTGCGGGGTGGAGCGTCCGGCCTGTGGCTCGAGATCGCCGACGGCGACCGGGCCGGCGCCGTGGGTGCCCAGCTCACAGAGGCAGTCGGGTGTCTCGTCGAAGCGGAGCGCGAGGCGGCGCAGGTCGCGGCCGAGCTCTCGGACCGCTACGAAGAGATCGACCTGGTTTATACGATCAGCGAGATCCTCGGACATACGATCCGGCTCGATGAGGCGGCGCGCCGGATTTTGCAGGAAGTGGCCACGGTGGTGGGCGCACGCCGCGCCAGCCTGTTCGTCATTGACGAAGACCGGCGCGTGCTGCGTCTCGTCGCCTCGAAAGGGATGCCACATCCGGACGCCGACCCCATCGAGCTCGATGATCCGGACTCGATCACGGCGCGGGCATTCCAGGAAATGCGTATCCAGAGTAGTGATGCCGCGGACGTGGCCGCCATGGCCGCCGAACGCGGTGCCGGGCGCAGTTACCGCGGCCGTGCCTACCTGTCGGTGCCTGTCATGTACGGGGCGCCCGGAGATCAGTCCCGACCGATCGGGGTGATCAACCTGACCGACCGCACCGGGGTCGACAACTTCTCGGCCGGGGATCGCAAGCTCGTCGTCGCGATTGCCAACCAGGTCGGCGCCGCCATCGAAAATGCCCGACTGGTCACCAAGGACCTGAGCCAGCAACGCGTGCGCCGCGAGCTCGAGCTCGCGCACGACCTGCAGCTGAAGCTCCTGCCCTCGCCCGCGGTGCTCGGCGCCAAGGCGGACCTCGCGGCTCGCTGTCGCCCGGCGGATTCCGTGGGCGGCGATTTCTACAACCTCCTGCGGTTGCCCGGCGACCGGGTGGGCATCATGATCGGCGACGTCTCGAGCCACGGGTTCGGGGCCGCCCTCATCATGGCGCTCGCGATGGCCGCCTCGGGCATTCACGCCGAGTCGGTCGACACGCCGGGGCAGGTGCTGGCCGAGCTCGAGGAATCGCTTGCCGATGAGCTGGCGCGGACCGAGATGTACTTGTCGTTGTTCTACGTCGTGATCGATCCGGCGGC
>DATBLG010000028.1:0-3194 GCA_036555485.1 Gemmatimonadales bacterium
ATCAGAATGCGCAGCCAGCGATCACCGACACTCCGGAGCGCTCGTCCGTGGGTATGGCCGCGTTGCCGCAACCGGTCGTAATACCGGCGCGCGGCAGAGTCGCGTTGGAGGCTGGTCCGGGACCAGTGATAGAGCGCTTCGCGCAGACGCCGCTTGCAGGCGTACCGCATGTGCACGAAGAAGACCCGCTTGCCACTCCGTTTCGTCACCGGGGCGACGCCGGTGTAGGCGCGCAACGTGGGATAATCGCGGTCGGCCAACGGGCCGGCAGCTTCCGTGAGCATCGTGGCGGTCACGACTCTTCCGACGCCTGGCAAGGACTGGAGGATCTCGACGTCACGATGCTCGCGGGGCTGCCCCTCGACACGCTCCGGGTGCGCGAGGGTGTCCAAGACCCGATCGATCTGCCGTTCGGTCAGCCCTCGTTGCCGATGGACCAGGAGCAACTGCGGCAGGATCGCGGCGATCCGCACACTCACGGCATCGGTCACCCCTGGCGCCACGGCCAGCGTCGGCGGGCGCAGCCCCGACAGGACGTCCTCGGCCGTCAGCCGACGAATGGCGTGGGCGCGCAACACGGCCTGAATGCGCCGCCGGGTCAGCTGTCGCCAGGTATCCGGATGGGGCGTGTCACGGAGCACGGTCCACAGCCACGCATCATCGGCCGCCGGACTGAGCAGCAACCAGGGCGCGTGCACGCGATACAGCTGCTCGCGCAGACGATTGACGAGGCGCCCTTCTTCCACCGTCAGGTCCGCCAGCAGGTTCGAGAGTTCGCGCAGCTGTACGGTCAGCGGATCGTCAGGGCGCACGGCCCGGAACGCTCGGCGGTCAGTGCGGAGCGAATCGGCCACCACCTGCGCATCCCGGCGGTCATCTTTCGCGCCGCCGGCGGTAAACCGGTCACGAAACCGATCGAGCTGCTTCGGATTCAGCGCAAAGATGCGGTAGCCCTGCTCGAGGAGGGTGTCGATCAACACCCCGCGCGGCGTTTCCAGCCCCACCGCAATGGCGGGCGGCGCCGCTCCCGTCTGGGCGCGGAGCCAGCTCAGCGCCTCGTGGACCGCGATCGTCGTGTGCGCGACCACCCGCTGGCCGCGAAGGTGCCCCCTCGCGTCTACGACACACCACTGGTGCTCCGCGCTACCCAGGTCGATGCCGACAAACCAGGTAAATGTCTCGCTCATGCGCGCTCCTTTCTCGCCCGACCTCCCGTGAGTCCCATCACCCTTGTACTGGCGCTCGCGGCGCGACTTCCCACGGGATGTGCTCCACGGACCGCGTCGACGGGGCGCAAGTCTCCGCTAGGCACTGGACGTGCTGAGCCTTGAAGGCGCTCCCGTCGACGTGGCCGAGCCCGCCGATCTCAATACCGTACGAAGCGCGCGCCGGCGTATGGAAGCTGATCGGGATAGGGGGACTCGCGGTGTCACCCCTCCCACACCACCGGGCATACGGGTCCGTACCACGGCGGTTCGGCCGGTTAAGCCGTCACTGCGGCTCGAGGTAGGGCAAGCCGAGCGAGTCGAAGTAAGCACCGGGCAATGCCCAGCAGAGCGCCGCCGTAATGGACACGCGCCACGGTCCACGGTTGCTGCGGGCCGTGAGAATCGCATCCTTCTTGTTGACGCCCCGTTTCCGCAGCTGTCGGAAACGCGTGCCGGGTCGCTGCCACTGTTTCCACACGACGGCCCGAAGCCGCCGGCGAATCCATTTGTCGAGGCGCCGGAGAATCGTTGGCGTTTGGCAGAAGCCAAAGTACGCCCGCCATCCGAGCACGTACGCAGCGAGTTCCTTCACCATGTGGCGTAGGCTCACACCGCGCACGCGTCGAGTCAGCGTCCGGACTCGCGCTCGAAACCGGACCAACGTCTTGTCGGCGAGTCGCCGTTTCGGTCGTTGGCCATGAGTAAAGCTGAAGCCCAGAAACGTTCGGTCCCGCCCCGCCGCCACCGCACTTTTCGTCGCATTGACTTTGAGCTTCAGCCGCGCCGTGATGAAGCCGGTGATGCTGGCCATCACCCGGTGCCCCGCTCGCGCGGTGCGGACGTACACGTTGCAGTCGTCCGCATACCGAACGAAACGGTGCCCACGACCTTCGAGCTCGCAGTCAAGTGCGTGCAGCACGATGTTCGACAGGAGTGGAGACAGAGGTCCTCCTTGCGGAGTACCCTCCTCCGTCGCACTGAACAGCCCGTTCTCCAGGACCCCCGCATTCAAGAGCGCGCGGGTCAGTTTCAGCACGCGTGCATCCGACACGCGCTGGGCCAGACGACCCATCAAGAGGTCATGATTCACTCGGTCGAAAAACTTTTCGAGGTCGAGGTCCACGACCCACCGATAGCCGCTCGCCAGATGTGCCTGCGCGGCCGCTACCGCCTGATGTGCCGACCGTCCCGGCCGAAACCCGTAGCTGTGGTCAGAGAACGTCGGGTCGAAGATGGGCTGCAGCACCTGCAGCACCGCTTGCTGAATGAAGCGGTCGAGAGCAGTGGGCACGCCCAATTTGCGCACACCACCATCCGGCTTGGGAATCTCGACCCGCCTGACCGGCGACGGCGTATAGGTGCCGTGCAGCAACTCCTCCCGATGCTGTGGCCAGTGCGCCCGCAGGTAGTCCGGGAGTTGCTCAACGGTCATCCCGTCAATGCCCGGGCTCCCCTTGTTCGCCCTCACGCGACGCAGCGCCTTCTTCACGTTGTCTCGCTCACACACTGCCTCCATCAACGAGCCGATGATTGCCGGGCGTTCGGGCTCGCGCTTCGCCACCACCGATTCGGCATCTCCACCGCTGGTGAACGCCTGCGCGTCCTCCGTCGCGATGAAGACCAGCCGGAGCTGTTCGGTCAGCCGCTGTTCGGTCATGAGTCCTGCGTCCTAGTCGCCACTCCGTTTACCCCCTTGCGGGGACCGTTCAGGCCTTCGGTTCCGTTTCGGCTCGGCCTATCTGTTGCTCCGCCTTTCAGCATTGGAGTGCCTCACTAGCCTTGCCGACGACGAACCTACTATGCCGTCTGCTGACTTCTGCATCGCGGTCAGGACCCTCACGGGTGCCTCAGTCCACGCGGACACGATGCAGATCTCCCGAGGTAAGCTTGACCGCCTTCACCGCACACCTGCCGAATCTACAATCTCTGACCTTGATGGATACAGGACTTTGCAGATACGGGCCTGCTCGTCCGACCAGAGATGCC
>DATBLG010000053.1:0-11383 GCA_036555485.1 Gemmatimonadales bacterium
GTCGGGGCAAAGGATCACTCACGCGCGGGAGGTGGGAGATGGAGCAGCGGATCGGCTTCGGCAAGCGGCTGGGGGCACTGTGCCTGGACGTAGTGTTCGTGTGGGTGCTCGCGTGGGTCGGCGGCAGCACGATCGGCGGCATGTTGGGGCTGGCGAGCGGCGCCGCCCTGAGCTCCGCGATGAGCAGCGCCGCGGACTCCGCGGCAGTAGCCATGGCGGCCATGGGCGGAGTGTTTGGCGCCATCTTCGGCTTCCTCGTCGCGGTGTTCGTGATCGGGTGCGTGTACTTCCTGATCGAAGGGTTTACAGGGTACACGCTCGGGAAGCTCATCCTCGGGATCCGGGTGGCGAGCGACGACGGGACCGCCGCGCCGATCACGAAACTGCTGGGCCGGTTCGCGGTCAAGAACATCTACTATGTGCTGGGATTGGTGGCCGCCCTCACCGGAGTCCGCTTCCTGGGAACGCTCGGGAGCCTCGGCGGGCTGATCATCTTTGTCGGGTGCTTCTTCGTGCTCGGCATGAAGCGCCAGGCGTTCCACGACATGATCATGGGCACCGCCGTGTACCCGAAGGGGGCCATCAAGCGTGCCTGACCCAGCGAGTCATCGGTGCCCATTCGCACCAATGGCTCTGCGTAAGACGTGAAGCGAGGGTGGGGGCCGGCGGCCCCCACCCTCGGCTTCACGGAGCCTTGTCCGGAATCTCCCTACCGACGCGCGACGCCGATGCCGAATTGGATCAAGGCGAGACTCGAGTTGCCGAGTACCTCGTTGCCGTTGAATTTCAACTCGGCGCCGGTCGAGGCGACTAGCATGCTGACGTAGGGCACGAGGGAGATGTGCGAAACGGCGCGCACCTCCCAGCCGATCCCGATGAGCGGCCCGAGCGCCGAGGACGTGATGCGATCGGTTCCGTCGTCGATGCGGTACGTGACGAGCCCGAAGCCGCCCTTCAGATAGTACGGGTAGCGCGTCGAGGGATACCAGTAGAGGACACCGCTATAGGCGAGCAGCAGCTCGTCCGCTGGATTCGCCTCACTGCCGTTCTTGACCCAGCCCTGCACCTCACCACCGACCAGCACGCGACGGCTGATGCGGCCGCCGGCTTCCGCGTAGCCCGAAAGGGCGTGCCCGCGGTTCGTGTCGCAAATCCGGCAGGTCACGCGGGCCCACCCGAGGCCCACCCCGGCACCGAGCCAGAGGGCCGGACGGCCCGCCGGCTGCTGCCCGACCAGTGGCGCGGCCGCAACACATAACACCGCCGCGAACAACAATTTTTTGGGGATGCCGTACATCGGGATTCCTCGCGATCACAGTACCGCGCCGACGGCGTGTCGGGCGGGAGTGAATGAGTACGATGGAGGCGCCGACAATTCAACACCCTCCGCCTCCTGCCCGAAACCGCGTGACGGTGGTCACCGTCGTTCGCGCGGGAAACGGGTTACTTGGGGTTTGGGAAAACCGCAATTTCTTACCCTGCCTGGGTGGGGAGAAAGAGGAATCGCTATGTCGCTCATCCTTCACCGCATTGTGCGGGTGTTTCGCATCGGCGCGCCACTCGTGGTGCTCGTCGGACTCGCCTGCTCCCAGGACTCCTATGGACCGCAAACGGCCCCGAACGGATTCAGCGTGGCCTTCGGCATCTGGACGCCGGGGCCGGGCGATACCTGTACGTTGGCGACGCACGACAAGTACTCGGTGATCGGACCGGACGGCAAACTGTATCCGACGTGGCATCCGCCGGTCGACCCCGAGACGGGGTGTAGCTTCGGCCACGAACACGGCCGCGATCCCCACGGCTCAGATCTGTACGGCGAGGTCGGTGCGATTCCGTTTGGGTACGCCAACGAGCAGCTCGATACCTGGGACCCCACGGGGAAGCGTCATGAGGATCACTTCGGTCACAAAGTCGAATGGGAGAACGACATCGAAATGAATTTCGGCAGCGAGGCTGCTTCGCAGCTGTTCGACCTGCGTTGCGACCTGCTCGTGAAGATGCACCAGGGTACGCACTCCAAAGACGCGTTCACCAATAATCTGCACGAGCTGGTGTACCACGTCCGTTGCACGGACGGCACCGAGATGCACGTCACGATGTTCACGGCGATCGGGACGCCGGGCGAATTCGTGAGCAGCTGCACCGGCAACACGGTGGTGGTCGGGGTGGCCACGCCGCCGAACTCGCCCAATGGTGGCGGCCAGCGGATCATCCCCGAAAAGGCGTGCGCGGACCAGCTGCTCGTGCCGGCGGGACAACGGTCGAATTTCGGCCTGCTACACGAGAGCTGGCAGACCTCGAACTCCGTCAGAGGCGAGAACGGCCAGGGGATCGCCCATTTCGATCCCTACTTCCAGGCAACGCTCCCGAGCCGCTTCTACGATCCCGCGGCCCCGAATGTCACGGGCCGGCCGATCGACGTCTGCTACATGGTCGGGCCCAATGGCGAGCGGGCCAGCGGCGGGCCATGCGACCAATCCACCGGCAGCGGCTCGATTCCTGGCGTGACGTTCAACGATCCACGCTCGCGTTTCAACGGCGCCACACGGATCATGGACATCAACTCGATCCAGATCCGCAACGCCGAGGGACCGCGCGTGTGGTTCACCGATCCGTTCGGCCGGAACGGCCGCCCCGAAGCATTCCCCGGCTCGATCCGTCAGGTGATCGCGCGGATGAACAACGACCTCGGCGAGTTGAATCCGGCCGGACCCGGGATCGGTCGGGATCGGCCGTACGGTTCATCGGGAGTGCACGCGCCGAATTGACTCACCCCACCACTCAACCACCCCCAGTGCGTGGTGCGTTGTATTGCACGGTGACGAAGCCGGCCAACGGTTCCGTTGGCCGGCGGTGAGCCGGAGAATACCACGCACCACGCACAACGCACTGGATCGCAGAAACCCAGAATCACCGCTCGGTAGCGGTATCGAGAATCACGATTTTCTGCCAGATCTTGCTCGCGAGACCTGTCGTCAGGCCCTGAACGTCGTTGACCGCCGCCAACACGCGGGCATCGTCGAACCCTTGCACGTACAGTGCCGCGAGTTTGCTCGTGAGCGACAGCAGCTCGCTGCAATAGTCCAGATACCGCGCCAGCTCGAAACGGGTCATGGACCGCTCGGGCGAGGAGTCCGTGGACGGTCCGAGCCCCAGCACATGCTCCGGGTCCTTGGTGAGCTGGTGCATGTCCACCACGTGCGCGATGCTGCGCAGCTCGTGAATCCCGCGCAAGGCGATGCGCCGCTTCAGGCGCGTCTCGACCGTGGCCAGGAACCACACGGCGACGCCGACGAAGACCACGTCGTTCACCGCCGACTCGAGCACCTGGACCAGCATCCCGAGATTGTCGATGCGGCCGGGGACGCGCAGCGTCACGGCCGCGGCGACCAACACCGCGAGCAGGGCCGTAATGAGCACGGCGGCCACGGCGCGCATCAGCCGATGCGGGCGGCTCACGAACGTCGCGCGCCCCCGCGTGTCGCGGCCGAGCGCTTCGAGCTCGGCGGCGACCTGGTTCAGGCCGGCATCGGGGAATCGCTCTCGGATACGCTGTTGCAGTCGTTCCAGGGTGGCGAGAATTTTGTCGGCGTCGAGCGCGCGGTGCATCGGTCGAGTTTGTGCGCCCGCTCCACATGGCGCAAGCGCGCCTTGACCACGGCCAACGCGGTTTCTAGCTTATCGAGCCCGCCCTGGTGGTGAAACTGGTAGACACGCTGTCTTGAGGGGGCAGTGCCGCAAGGCGTCCCGGTTCGAATCCGGGCCAGGGCATCAGATCGACGTCCCGATGTCGCGCAGCCGACGCTCGAGGTAGCGGCGCTCGGGATCCTGCCTGCTCAAGTCCAGCGCCTTCCGATACGCGGTCGCGGCCTCCGCCTGTTTGCCCAACCGGCGGCACAAATCGGCCCGGGCCGAGTGCGCCAGGTGGTAGTCGGTCAGCTCGCCGCGCGCGAGGATGGCATCGATCAACGCCAGGCCCGCCGCCGGTCCATCCCGCATGGCAACCGCTACCGCACGGTTCAGCTCCACCACCGGCGACGGGTCGGCGCGAAACAACACGTCGTACAGTCCCACGATCTGGGCCCAGTCCGTCGCGGCGGCCACAGGGGCTTCGGCGTGCACCGCCGCGATCGCGGCCTGGAGCGAGTACGGGCCGAACCGCCGCGACATGAGGGCGCGTTCCACCAGGGCGGTCCCCTCGACGATCTGATCCCGGTTCCATTGCGAACGGTCCTGCTCCTCGAGCAGGACGAGCGCTCCTGCGGGCGTGGTGCGCGCCGCACGGCGCGACTCGTGCAACAACATGAGCGCGAGTAGGCCGACCGCCTCGGGTTCGGGCAACAGTTCGACCAGCAGCCGGCCGAGTCGAATGGCTTCCGTCGAGAGATCGTGACGGGTCAGGGAGGTGCCGGAGGAGGCGGAATAGCCCTCGTTGAAGACCAGGTACACGACCTGGAGCACTGCGTCCAGGCGCGACGGCAGGTCTTCCCGCGTGGGCACTTCGTAGGGGATGCGCGCGTCCCGGATCTTGGCCTTCGCCCGCACGATGCGCTGGGCCAGGGTGGGTGGCTGCGTGAGGAACGCACGCGCGATCTCCTCGGTGGTCAGGCCACAGACCTCGCGCAACGTCAGCGCCACCTGTGCGTCAGGCGGCAGGGCCGGATGGCAGCAGGTGAAGATCAGGCGCAGCCGGTCGTCCTCCACGGCGTCGTCCATTTCGACGAAACCCGCGACACCACCGTCGAATTGTGCGGCGCGCGTCCGCGACGCGATATCGAACCGGGCGCGACGCCGAATCCCATCGATGGCCTTGAAGCGGCCGGCAGAAATGAGCCAGGCGCGAGGATTGGCGGGCACGCCGTCCACCGGCCAGCCTTCCAGCGCGGCCGTGAATGCGTCCTGCAACGCTTCCTCGGCGAGATCGAAATCGCCGAGCAAGCGGATTAAGGTGGCGAGGACGCGGCGCGAATCGGAACGGTAGACGGCGTCCACCAACTCGCGCACCTGGTCGGCCGCATCCTCGCGCACCAGTAGGTCCTCCGTGCTACTGCTGGTCGAACTCCATGATGGGCCGCACCTCGACGCTGCCCAGCCGGGCCGACGGGATCCTCGAGGCCACCTGGATCGCATCGTTCAAGTCGCGGGCGTTGATGAGGTAGTACCCGCCCAGCTGCTCCTTCGTCTCAGCGAATGGGCCGTCGGTGGTGGACATTTTGCCGTTTCGCACCCGCACGGTCGTCGCCGTGTGGACCGGTTGCAGGGCTTCGCCGCCGAGATGATGGCCGCTCTTCTTGATCCCGTCGGTGAACGTGAAATACTCGCCCATGAAGGCATCCGACTCGCTCTTGGGCATGCTGGCCAGCTTCTTTTCCTCGTCATAGATGAGGCACAGGTACCGCATGGCTTCCTCCGCATCGAGGTGAATACGTCGTGAACGCCAGATAGTCGTTCGAGGGACCCGGAATTCGACAACGGGCAACCGTTGCCTACCGGCGTGCGGGCTCCACTTCCACCTTGATGTCGCGCCACTTGCCCTGGCGGAACCGTATGACGCTCAACGCACAGCGCGTGATATGGCCCAAAAGGATCGCCGTCCAGATGTCGGCGGGGCGCAGGCCACGGGTGGACTGGATCAGGGTGCAGTAACCGAGTGGGACGACAATCTGGGACGCGATCGAGATGTAGAGCGGGGAACGGGTGTCCCCGGTCCCTTGCAGTCCCCCCGTATACGTGAGTGCCACGGTGACGAACAGCCCCGACACGCTGAGGAAGCCGAGCAATTGCGTCCCGAGGCCGACGACGACCGGGTCGGTCATGCCGAACAGCCCGAGCAAGGAACGCGGGATTGTGATGAACAGGACGCCGATCACTGCCGCGAGGCCGAGGCCGAGCCCCGCGGCGACGTGCACGCCGTGCACCGAGCGCTCGGGGCGGCCCGCTCCCAGGTTCTGACCCGCCACAGTGGCTGCCGCGCTCATCAGCCCCACCGACGTCCAGGTGATGAACGAAAACAGCTCTGTGTAACCGACCGCGTAGGCGGCTTGGGCTTCGGCGCTCTGCGGGAGCGTGCCCATGAACCGGAGCAGCAGCACCCCCGCGACGTTCATCGCGATCCCCTGGACGCCCGTGGGCAGGCCGAAGCGGAACAACTCACGAATGATGCCCCAGTCGGGCCTCCAGTCCATGCCGCGGTGCCACGTCACCGGGAGTCGACCGGAAAACAACAGGTACACGGCGAGGCCGCTCGCCACGAGGCCCGCTACCGTGCTGCCGACTGCGGCGCCCGCGGTTCCCAGGCGGGGCAGCGGTCCCACGCCGGTGATGAACGCCACGTTGCACGCGACGTTCAGGACGGTGAGCAACACGCCCAGGCGCAAGGGCGTGCGCGCGTCGCCCGCCGCGCGGAGCGCCCCGCTCACCATAAAGAAGAGCAGCATTCCCAGGCTGCCGACCATCATGATACGGAGGAACGGGAGCGCCTCGACGCGCACGGCCGGGGCGGCCTTCACGACTGCGAGCAGTGACGGCGCCAGGACCCAGCCCAGCGGGGCGAGCACCAAGCCCCACATCGCTACCGCCGCGAGGAAGGCCTGGTAGGTGGTGCGATTGACCTTCTCGGGTTCGTTGGCGCCGGCGAAGCGGGCCACCAACACGCCCATGCCACTGAAGACCGACATGACGAACACGATCACGACGATGAAGATCTGGATCGAGACGCCGATCGCGGCGTTGCCGGCGTACCCAACGAAATGGCCCACCAGGGCGTGATCCACCACGCCCTGCAGCCCGCCGATGAGGTTCTGCAGCACCGTCGGCCAGGCCAGCATCCAGACGGCCCGAGGGAGCGGACCCTCGACGATCGAGCGATCAAGCGGTTTGCCTGGACGCACTGGCGTGGTCATGGCCGGGAGGCGACTCGCGCCGCGCGGCTGCGCCCCAGCAGACGCGCATCTCCCAACCGTTCCGCACAGGCGGCGAAGGTGGTGGTCGGGCCGCGCCACTGCAGCTCGTCCACATCACGAAAGAGCCGCGCGTCGGTCCTGAGCGTTGCGAGCCGCTTGAACAACAGGGCCCGGTCTCGCTGCTCTCCCAATACGGACGTCGGGAAGGTTTCGATCGGGCCGTGTCGGTTCAGCAGCCGCGCAGCCGTGATCTTGCCGATTCCTGCGATGCCGGGATATCCATCGGCCGCGTCGCCCACGAGCGCCAGGAAGTCGGGAATCAATTCGGGCCCCACTCCGAACTTCTGCCGCACGCCTTCCGCATTGCGGATCTTCTGTCCTTTGCGGTCAACCTGGACGATGCGATCGCCGCGGACGCATTGCGCCAGGTCTTTGTCGGGTGTCCAGATACACACCTTCTCCACGCCTGGATGGGCGGCGGCGATGTGGGCGGCTGAAGCGAGGGCGTCGTCCGCCTCCAGGTCCGTCATGGGCCAGACGGCTACTCCCAAGGCGGTGAGCGCGTCCTCGAGCGGGTGGAACTGCGCGAGTAAAGCACGCTCGACGCCGTCTCCCGTTTTGTAGTCCGACCACAAACCGTTGCGGAAGGACTCGATCACGTGATCGGTCGCCACACCGATGTGTGTGGCCCCTGTCTCGATCATCTGCAGCACTGTGTGGAGCACGCCAATGACGGCCCCGAAGGGCGGGTCCTCACCTTTGGTGAAACGGCGCAGGCCGTAGAAGTGGCGGAACAGCTCGTAGGTGCCGTCAACCAGGTGGACGATCATGCGTTCGCCCCGGTCGCTCCAGCGGCACGTTCGAGGAGCAGCTGTCGCTCGCGTGCATTGCGCGTGAGTGAGGCCGCGCGCTCGAACTCGGTCCGCGCCTCGTCGAGGCGACCGAGCTTGGCGAGGAGATCGCCGCGCACGCCGGGCAGGAGATGGTAGGCCTTGAGGGACGGTTCCGCCGCCAGCGCATCGACGAGGGCGAGGCCCGCGGCGGGGCCGAAGGCCATCGCTACGGCAACCGCTCGATTCAACTCGACGATGGGAGATGGCGCGACCTGCGCGAGCGCATCGTACAACGCCACGATCCGTGCCCAGTCGGTCTCCGCCGGCGTGCCTGCACGCGCATGGCAGGCGGCGATCGCCGCCTGGAGCGCGTACGGGCCGAGGGCTCCGCCGGAGGCTTCGGCCCGCGCGAGGGCCGCGAGCCCTCGACGGATCAACAGCTGGTCCCAGCGCGCGCGATCCTGGTCGAACAACAGGACGGGCTGTCCCAGCGGACCGACCCGCGCACTCGAACGCGACGCCTGGACTTCCATCAACGCGACGAGGCCGTGGACCTCCGGCTCCGCCGGCATGAGTTCGGCCAGGATGCGGCCGAGCCGCAACGCCTCCGCGCAGAGCTGGGGACGTAACCAATCGTCACCCGCGGTCGCAGCATAGCCCTCGTTGAACACGAGGTAGATGACTTGGAGCACGGACGACAGACGCTCGGCGAGGGCCGTTCCGCGAGGGACCTCGAACGGGATGCGCGCCTCGGCGAGGGTCCGCTTGGCCCGGACGATGCGCTGGGCGACGGTCGGCTCCGGGACGATAAAGGCACGCGCGATCTCCTCGGTCGTGAGTCCCCCGAGCAGCCGGAGCGTGAGCGCGACGCGCGACTCGGTCGAGAGTACCGGATGACAGGCCGTGAAGATGAGGCGCAGCACGTCGTCGCCGATCGGGTCGTCGAGAGCAGCATCCAGATCGGTGACGGACGTTTCCTGCTGGGCTTCGATCAGGGGAGCGAGCTCGGCGTGCTTTCGTTCCAGCATCTTGCCCCGGCGCAGCTGGTCGATCGCCCGGTGCTTCGCGGCGGCCATGAGCCAGGCCCCCGGGTTGTTCGGGACACCGGACTCCGGCCACTGCTCGAGCGCGGCGACCAGCGCATCCTGCGCGAGGTCTTCGGCCAGTCCGACGTCGCGCACGATCCGCGCGAGACCGGCGATGAGCTGGGCCGATTCGATGCGCCAGACCGCCTCGATCGCGCGATGGGTATTGGATGCCGTCACGGCATCCAATCACACCATCTTCGCTCCCGCGTGCAAGGCTGCGGGGCTTACCCTTGCAGCGTCACCGGAAGGCCAAGAAACACGCCGAAGCGGCGCGCCTCGGCAGCGACCCGGGCCCGCTCGGCCCTCGTGAGCCCCGTTACCAAGTCGAGCTTGACGGCGACCGCCTTCTTTTGGAACACCCGCTTCCACCCGCCGACCAGCTGTCCGTTCACGAATACAATGTGCGCCAGGAACGCGTTGCCCCGTGCGGCCACCTTCGTGCTGCCCAGGCGCTGCGCGATCGCGCTGCGATCCTTGTAGCCAATGAAGTACTCGTCGTAATTGGGCAGCAGAAACACGTTGGGCGAAGCCTTTGGCACGGTGCGCTCGGCGAACCAGAAGCTCCTGCCGTCGATCGTCGCATGCTGCAACTTCCGTCCCGCGAGCTGGAGTCCCCGTTTGACGTCGGACATCGTCAGGCCCGACCACCACGCAAAATCCTGCTCCGTCGCGGGCCCGCGCGTGCCGAAGTACCGGGAGGTCAGCCGGAGCAGTGCTTCGTCGCGCGCGAGCGGTGCGGCCGGGGGCACCCGCTCCTCCAGCAGCGCGTAGGTGAACTGCTTGCCCCGGCGCGGTCCGCTGCACACCACGGCGTCCAGCTCCGCGCGCAACATGAGGTGCCCGAGCCGCTGTCCCGAGGTGATCCGTACACCGGCGCGCTTGAGTACCGTGCCGAGCTCGGGGCGGGTGAGGTGCTTACCCCCGGTGAGCGCCTTGCTCAACGCGGTATTGCTGCGGCGAAACACGCCCGCGTCGAGCTCGAGCTGGCGATCGTAATAGGCCATGGCGGCGCGTACGCGTGGCGCGGTCAACGCCAGCATCCAGCGAATGTCTTTGGGTACCACGAAGTGCCAGGTGGTACGGAGCACGTGCGTGCGGAGGATGGCGCCCTCGGAGAACTCGCGCTCGATCGCGGCATCGGTGGCACCCCGGGTGCGTTGGGCGAGCGCCCATTTGGCGCCTCCATAGTCCTGCGCCTGCACGGCACCGAGGGCGCGCACGACGTCACTGGCTCGCGTCGCCCTCGGCGTCGTCAACCCCTGGCCGGCGAGCCGTCGGGGAACGACCTCACTCGCGTGGATCACCGGCGGGCGAAGCACTCCACCAAGACGGGGGCGAGAACCTTCATGTGACCTTCTCGGCCCCGATACCCATTTTGCGAAAGCGGTCGATTGACTCGCCGGAACCGAAGTCGTCCAGCTCGAACAGCTGGCGAACCTCGATCTCGCCATCCTTGCCCTCCATGGCGGGATTCGGAAAGCGCCGTGTCCACTCCATCGCCTCTTCCCTGGACTTGACCTGAATGAGCGTGTAGCCGGCGATCAGCTCTTTCGCCTCCGTGAAGGGCCCGTCGATCACCGACCGTTTCTCGCCGGAGTACTTGATGCGCCAGCCCTTCGAGCTCGCCTGGAGTCCGGAGCCATCGAGCAGTACGCCGGCCTTCTGGAGCTCTTCGTGGTACTGCGCCATAGTGGCAAGGTCTTTCTCCTGTGGCATGACGCCGGCTTCCGAGTCCTTGGTGGCTTTCACGATGATCATGAATCGCATAGTCTGAGTCTCCCTGTGGCCTACGGGTCGGAGCCGGCTTGCCGGATCGTCTCGACCGGCTGATGCTCGGCTCTACCTACACGTCGAACGGAGGGCGCCGCAATCGACAGGTCGGAAGCGCAGGGATCTCAACGGGTTTCGGGGAGGCAACGCTCCTCTAGCCGAACCGTTTGGCCGCGCGTTCGCGCGCCTTGCGCGCCTCCTCTTCACGATTCCGCGGCGGCGCGTTGGTCGTGAGCGACCGGACCAGCCGGGTGGCCGCGGCCGTGACCTCCTCCAGCGCGGTATTGAACGCGGCTTCGTTGGCGCGCGACGGATGCGTCGCACCACTCAGCTTGCGCACGAACTGCAGCGCCGACGCGCGAATCTCCTCGTCGGTCGCCGGCGGCTCGAAATTGGCGAGGGTCTTGATGTTCCGGCACATGGTGGCAGGCTCGAGCTCGAGATTCCGTAAGGTACAGCGACGGCGACCGCATCAGGAGTCCTTGCGACGCGGACTACCTTGCAATGGAACTCTCCGGGAGTAGGCGAGTGTCGAACAGGCTCTCAATGCGGACCTCACATCAGCGTCGCTCCTCACGCAGGACGGGACTCTGCATCGTCATGTCCCTCATGGCGGCGCTCCCGTTCAGCGGGGTAGCGGCACAGCAGCCGACCCAACCGACCGAAGCGACGCTTTCCTGGAGACCGAGCTGGCCGGGGACAGAGATCCGGGGTGTGGGGCCCTGGGGGATCACCTTTGTCGACCCCCGACATGAGCCCTCCGCAGCGGGAGGGTTGAGGTGCACACCAG
>DATBLG010000077.1:0-7761 GCA_036555485.1 Gemmatimonadales bacterium
AGGAGCGTCGCGGATGAGCACTTTCCTGAGAACCGTCGAGTCCTACCGGCAGGGTGCGCGCACCATGCCCGGCCGCTACTACACGACTCCAGAGATCCAGGCCGAAGAGCGGGAGAAGATCTTCGGACAGCACTGGATCTCGGTTGGCCGCGCCGCCGATTTCTCCCAAAATGGGGAGTATCGCCTCGCGGAGGTAGCGGGCGAATCCGTAATCGTGCTGCGCGACCAGCAAGGGATCTTGCGGGCTTTCTACAATGTCTGCCGACACCGGGGCACACGGCTGTGCGGCGCGGCCCAGGGGCGCCTATCCGAAACCATCCAGTGTCCCTACCACGCATGGACGTACGCACTCGACGGCCGGCTGATCGGCGCCCCACACATGCACGAGGCAGAAGGGTTCGAGAAGAAAGACTACCCCCTGCACACGGTTGCCCTGGCCGAGTGGGAGGGGTTCGTGTTCGTCAACCTGGCGCGCGAACCCCGGCCGCTTATCGAAGCGTTCGCGCCGGTGCTCGAGCGGTTCCGGCGCTACAACCTCCCCGGCCTGCGGACGGTGCGGCGTATCGAGTACGACGTCCGAGCCAACTGGAAGCTGATCATGCAGAACTACTCCGAGTGCCTCCACTGCCCAACGATCCACCCGGAGTTGTCCACCAAGCTGCCGTACACCAGTGGCGCAAACGATCTCGTGGACGGGCAATTCCTCGGCGGGTACATGGAGATCAAGCCGCCGAACGAGAGCGCTACGATGAGCGGGCGGGCGTGTGGGTTGTTGCTCGGCGATTTCCCGCCCGACGAGCGGGCGCGGGCGTTCTACTACACGCTCTTCCCGACGATGATGTTGAGCCTGCACCCGGACTACGCTGTGTACTACACGGTGTGGCCGCAGGCACCGATGGAGAGTCGCGTCGTGTGCGAGTGGATGGTGCACCCCGATTCGCCCGAGGCGCCGGGCTACAACATCCAGGACGCTGAAGAGTTCTGGGACCGCACCAACCGGCAGGATTGGAATATTTGCGAGCGCAGCCAGCTCGGCGTCACGTCACGGATGTATCAGCCGGGGCCGTATTCGCCGCGGGAGAGCGTGCCGGCGGCATGGGATCGGGAATACCTGCGGCAGCTGGGGCACGGCTAGGCGGGCGCCACCCGCGCGGCAGGGTCCTGTCGATAGAACCCCCTGAGCTCCTCGTAGAGGTCCGGGTAGCGCTGCCGCAGCTCCACTGGCCTCTCGAAGAACGTCTCTGTCGCCACCGCGAAAAACTCCGCGCGGTTGGTCGCGCCGTATGCGTTCAAGAGGTCTGGCTCGCCCAGCTGCGCCGCGCGCCCTAACTCCTCGAACCGGTGCTGGAGCACGCGCGCCCACACCCGCGACGAGGAGGGCGCCTCGAGCAGCGGGACCCCATCCACCGATCCGTCTTCCCGGTCGAGCTCGTGTGCGAACTCATGCAACACGACGTTCTGCCCATCGCGGGACTCGGCCGGACCTCCCACGACACTTTCCCAGGACAATACCACGACGCCTCGGACGTGCTCGCCCAACAACGGGGCCGGGTGCGCGATCGGTCCGGTGTAGAGTTGCCGGTCGAGCGGAGGCACTCGTGGGACGAACGTGCCGGGGTACATCACGACGCTGTGCACCCTGGGATAGCAGCCGGCGTCGAGATTCAGGATCAAGAGACAAGCCTGGGCGGCGACGATCACTTTCATCTCCTCGGTGATCTCGAGTCCGCCACCTGCTTCGAACTGCTTTTCGCGAACGAACTGCGTCACGAGTTCCATTAGTCGGGTCGATTCCTCGGCGGTCAGGGTACGGGTGAGCGGGACGCGTTGTTCGAGCAACGCCCTCCACGCCGCTGGCGGCCGTTCCTGGAGGGTGCGAGGGGGGCGACCGAACCGGGTGGCGCGCAGGACGCTCCACCCGATGAGGAGTGCCACGGCGAACAGCGCGGCGCCCCCGGCCACGATCTCGAAGGTGTCCATCGACTGGTCTACCCAGCGCTCACGCCGCACCGCCGGCTGCCGGAAAGATTCGAGCGAGCGCCTGGAGCAGCAAACCCTCGAGCGAACTCCCGTTGGGCGCTTCCGCCAATACCACCGCGAAGCGGCGCCTGAGCAGCGGGTCACGGTAGGCCTGGGCCGCGAACTGAAGTGTGATGGGGATGAACCAGGACGCTTGCCGGGCACCCGCTCCGGCCCGCGCAGCACCGGCATACTGCTCGAACAAGCCGAGGACGAACGACCCTTTGGAAGGAAACTGTCTGTAGATAGCGCCCTTCGTGAATCCAGCCGCCTTGGCGACCTCGTCCAGGGTGGCGAGATCGAAGCCTCGGTCGGCAAAGATCTTCAAACCGGCCTCGAGCAACAGGCTACGGGTTTCGGCCTTGCGCCTTTGGCGGATCGAACCCATTCGTATCTAAGATACGTGTGGGTATCTCCGATGGCAACTGACTGCCTGGATCGGCGGCCTGGGATACGTGCGGGTATCTAGAGTCGATACTCCAGCCCCAGCTGGAACGCCAGGGGGCTCCTGGAGTGAATTGCCGCTCCGTCACCGGTGCGGGTTCGGTCCGCAACGGGACGTCCACACCACCCCCGGAGGGAGTGGCAGCTCGAACCGCCCCGCGGATCCGGTGGTGGCCGCGATCGTTCGGCACTCCCTCGATCAGCGCGCCGTCTGCCATGGAACGGACTGTACCATCCGGACCGGCGAACAGGAGCAGCAGAGAGAAACCGAATCCCGGGAATCGCCGAGTGGTTCGCGCCACATGCCAAGTACGATCCGCGATAGATTGCGGATTGGCTTTGCGCCAATACTCGTGGGTATCTCAGATACCAGCGAGTAGCTTATTCGGTGCCTTGACGCAACTAGGTCCGTGTCTAGGTTTGGCCTTCTCCACGGTGAAAAGGCCGTGGTGACGCGTTTTTCCCGGAGACCAGCGGATGCCGTATATCATCGTCGAGCCGTGCATCAACGTGAAGGATCGCTCCTGCGTGGATGTCTGTCCCGTGGACTGCATCTACGAGGGAGAAGACCAGCTCTACATTCACCCCGACGAGTGCATCGATTGCGGGGCGTGCGAGCCGGAATGCCCGGTCACGGCGATCTTCCCCGAGGAAGACGTGCCGCCCCAGTGGAAATCGTATACCGCGAAGAATCGGGACGTGTTTCTGGGCGACAACCCGCCAGGCAAGCCGTCCGCTGAGCGGGGCATGAAGTAGCCTAGACGCCCTTCAGGAAGTCTCGCACCGCCTCGTTGACCGCGTCGGGCTGTTCCAGCGGACACAAATGGCCCGCGGTCGGCACCTCCACATATCGCGCGCCACGAATACCCTGCGCCATCGGCTGCATGACCGATGGCGGCGTCAGCTCGTCCTCTGCGCCTCCCACGACGAGCGTCGGCACGCGAATCTCCCCCAACAGGGCAGTCGAGTCGGGACGGTCGCGCATCGCGCGGAGGGCTCCCGCGACCCCCGTCACGGGTGAGCGCAGTACCATCGCCCGCACCGTCTCGACCAGCGCCTGGTCCCGCGCCTGAGTCGTACGGCCCAGGAGCTTGGGCAGCAGGCGCTCCCCCACCGGCGCCATCCCTTCGCGCTCGGCAAGCGCGGCGAGCTCGTCCCGGCCTTGTTTTCCTTGTGGCGTGTCGGCGTCGGCTTTCGTGTCGCACAGGATCAGGGCCCGTACGCGTTCCGGATGACGGCGCATCAACTCGAACAGGACGTACCCCCCCATCGACAGCCCGCAGCACACGGCGCTCTTGGCGCCAACGGCGTCGAGCACCATCACCAGGTCGTCCGCGTAGCGCGCCATCGAGTATTCCCCGGGCGGCGCCTCCGAAGCGCCCGCACCGCGCAAGTCCGGGGCGATGCGACGCCACCCTGAGAATGCAACGAGTTGATGACTCCACATCGACTGATCGAGGGGGAAGCCGTGGACCAACAACAGGGGCGGGCCATCACCCCGCACCTGCACCGCGAGGGTCGCGCCGCCAACGGATACCCGAACGGACGTCGTCATGCGGCGAACATATCGCCGCATCGTGCGCGTCGCGAGCGTGCCGCGCCGTCCGAGCGGGCGTATCTTTGGCGAGAGATCCTCATAACGCGAGACGAGACCAATGCGGGTACCCACCGACTATATCCGGCATGCCGCGCGTGCCGCACGGAAGTGCGCCGGCGATCCTCTGGGCGGCGCGCCTCAACCCCCCGACCCGGAGTTCTACAAGACACTGGCCAAAGCCCTGGAAGAGATCGCCGGGGGTCTCGAGCTGCTGGGCAAGGGAGAGGAGTGAGCGGCCACCGTTACGTCGACACCGCAGACGCACTGGCCGAGGTCGTCGCCGCCTGCCGCGCCGAGCCGCTCGTCGCCGCGGACACCGAGGCGGCGAGCTTTCACCGGTATGTCGACCGGGTCTACCTGATCCAGCTCAGCACCCGGCAGGATACCATGGTCATCGATCCGCTCGCGATCGCGGACCTGACTCCGCTCGGGTCCCTGCTGGCGGACACGAACGTCGAGAAGGTCTTCCACGACGCCGACTACGACCTCCGGATTCTCGACCGCGACTACGGCTTCCGCGCCCGACGCATGTTCGACACGCGCATCGCGGCGCAACTCGTGGGAGAGCCCTCGATCGGGCTCGCTGCGCTGCTCGAGCGTTTCGTCGGGGTAAAGCTCGCGAAGACCCATCAGCGGGCCGACTGGTCGCTCCGCCCCCTGACCGCGGCAATGCTGGCGTATGCTGCCGACGACACTCGGCACCTGCCGGCGTTGCAGGACGAGCTTCGCGAACGCCTGCAAGTGCTGGGTCGGCTCGCGTGGGCCGAAGAGGAATTCGTGTGGCTCGAGGGGCTGCGCTGGTCACCACCCGGCGAGGCCGGTGAAGCCTTCCTCCGGATAAAGGGAGCCAAGGTGCTGCAGCCTCGCTCCCTCGCCGCGCTGCGGGAGCTCGTCGCCTGGCGCGACGGGCTCGCGGCCGAACAAGACAAGGCCACGTTCCGAATCATCGGCAACGAGTCGTTGCTCGCGGTGAGCCAGGCGTTGCCGCGCACGCTCGAGGCCTTGAGCGGGATCCGCGAGCTCCCCGGAACGCTTGCCCGTCGGCATGGACCGGCACTCATCGCGGCAGTCGGCCGCGCCTTGGCCCTCCCCGAAGCGGATCTACCGAAGCGGGAACGGGGGCCGCGTTTCGCCAAAGACCCGGAATTCGATGCCCGGGTAGAGCGGCTCAAGACAGCGCGGAACGGCGTTGCCAAACAGCTCGGCCTCGATCCAGGCGTTCTCTGCGGCAAGTCCACGCTCGAGGTTGTCGCGCGAGCACGGCCAGCGGACCGGGCGGGCCTCACCCGCCTGGACGACCTGCGGAGATGGCAGGTGGACGTGTTGGGGGATGCGCTGCTCTCGGCGCTGGCCTAACGGCCGCGCGCGTCGTACAGCCGTCGCAGCAGCTGAATCTGCCCGGCGTGGTACAAATCGTGGGACGCGATGCCATAGATGTCCTGGGCATTGCGCCATTTGGAGCGCCATCCGCGGCGGCCGAGCCGGGTCGCGTCGAACCGCGCGATCACGCGCCGCAGGCTCTCGTGCTCGCGCTTTAGCAGCTGCCGGTCGCGATTCCAGGTCGCCGCCGTAGTCCGATCCGGGAGTCCGGGCCAGTTCGTACCGGGGCGCGGGAACGCAATCGCCGGGTCGCGCACCAAGCGGCGCCGTACCATACACTTCCAATATGCCGTGTGCAGCACGACTTCCCAAATGTTGTGCCGGCCGCGCCCCGGCCGCCACCGAGCCTCCTTCGCGGTCATGCCGCGCACGGAGCCCCAAAGCGGCGTCCCGTGCCAGGACGCCCCCGAGAACGCCTGGTCGAAGACGTCGAGCAGCAGTCGAATGCGGTTATCCATTGCGGCGAGGGCGGCGGGCCTAGAACCCCATCATCGCGCGGATCTTCGGCTCGATCTTTTCCGGTGTCCAGTACGGCTCCCACACGATTTCGATGTCGACATCCTGCACGCCGTCCATCGCGCGGAGCGTGTTGTGAATGTCGTTCATGATTTGCGGGCCCGCCGGGCAGCCGGGTGAGGTGAGCGTCATTTGGATGTGCACCTTGCCATCCTCGACGCCCACGTCGTAGACCAGCCCGAGGTCGACGATGTTGAGATTCAACTCGGGGTCCTTTACGGTGCGCAGCGTCTGCCGCACCGCGTCCCCCGTGAGCACAGCTGTCATGGCGTCTCCTTCTCCCGCCAACCTACCCGCGTGACGCGGGAGTCGGCAGTCCCCGCACGAGGCAATGGCGTCGCTCGGCTATCCGTCGATAGATCCGGCGCGCCGCGCCGCGCACGCCCGGCACGGCGAAGCCCCACGTCCACCAACGCTTGCCGGGAAGGAGCTTCCCCAGCTCGGGCACGGCGTCCGCTCCCGAGAATACGCGCCCGCCCGGCAGGACCAGGTGCATGGCGGCGGCGAGCGCGGGGAGCGCGATGCCGAATCGCTCGGCGGCCGGATCCTGGAACGGAAGGTATGACAACCGCCCGTGGCGATCCCACGCGCGCACTCGCTCCACCGCCGACCGGCACACACCGCACTCCCCATCATAGATCAGCGTCCCGCCCTCAGTGCTCAGCATCGCTCGCGTCCGCCGCAGCGTCCGCCAGCTTACCGCGCACCTCCTTCAAAACGATGAACGGTTCCCGGCTGCGAGGGGCGAAGGCGCGGTTCGTCAGCAGGACGACAAACAGGTCGCGCTCGGGGTCGATCCACAGCGACGTTCCGGTCCACCCAGTGTGCCCAAAGCTCTTTTCTCCAAACCGGGTCCCGGCGCTGCTGACGCGCTCCCCGGTGGGGATGGCCTGCCAGCCGAGCGCCCGCCCTTCCCCGGTACCGAAATACACGACGCGGGAGGTGAATGCGCGCATGGTCTCGGCGCGGATCAGGCGACGGCCGTCACCCGTCACGCCGCCCCGCAAAATGAACTGCGCGAAGCGGGCGACGTCTCGAGCCGTCGCGAACAGGCCGGCATGTCCGGCGACGCCTCCCAGCTTCGCCGCCGTGGGGTCGTTGACGATCCCGCCGACTGGGTGCCCACGCCACACACCGGTCGGGGCAATGCGCGGCATCAAGCGCCCGGGCGGCCGGAAACTCGCGTCCCGAAGACCGAGCGGACCGAAGATCTCGCGTGCCGCAAAGACGTCGAGGGACTCACCGCTCGTGCGCCGGACGATTTCGCCGAGAAGCACGGCGTTCACATCGCTGTACACCACACGCGTGCCGGGGGGAACGCGAGGCGTCTCCGCGTAGACGAGATGGAGCAGCGCCGTGGCGTTCCGAGCACCGCGGATCGTGTCAATCGGCAGATCGGCGCGCAAGCCGGACGTGTGGGAGAGCAGCTGCCGGACCGTGATGCCCGCCGTCCCAGCTCCGGTGAACTCAGGAACGTAGGTCGCAACCGGCGCATCGAGCCGTACTTTGCTCCGATCCACGAGCATCATGATCGCGGTAGCGGTGACCACGACCTTGGTGAGCGAGGCGAGGTCGTAAATCGTCCCGTCGGGGTCGACCGGCGCGCTGCCCGGCGTCCAGGTGAGCCGCCCATACCCGTTCACATACAGCAGGGTGTCCGCGCGCCCGACGGCCAGGGCCGCTCCCGGAAACGCACCGCGCCGGATACCCGCCGACACCACGGGGTCGAAACGATGGGTGTCGAACGTCGGTGTGGGTGGCTTCGCCCCGGAGTGGGACCCCGGGGTGGCTTGGACGGCCGCTTG
>DATBLG010000011.1:0-5732 GCA_036555485.1 Gemmatimonadales bacterium
GGGGGGCGCATCCCCGAGCTGAAGCGGGTCGTCGTCGCGCACCAGAATCGGGTGGTGATGGAGGAGTCCCTCGAAGGCGGGCTGGCGCGCCTGTTCGGCGGCGTCGTGGAGTCTCGCCCGACCGCGGCGGCCCCCGGCGCGGCGACGGCGGCCGGTGCTGAACTGGCTGCGGAGCTGGCCCGCCGGGCGTCCGAAGTGTACCAGCGCGCGGTGGAGGCGCAGCGCGCTGGCGACTGGGCGCGCTATGGTGAAGAGTGGTCCCGGCTGGGAGAGGTGCTGCGTCAACTGCAGGCGGCGGTGTCCGGCCGGCAGCCTTAGCCGCCGTTGTTGTTTCGAGCCCCGCTTCTCAACGCCCCCCGATCGCAATGCCGAGGTGGTAGATGAGAAGATTCGCGTCACTGTTCACCGGGTCCACGAGCAGCTGGTTGCCGCTAAAGGTCACGCGTTCCTTTGTCACATACGTCACCTGACCATTCTTGAGGTAGCGGGCGCCGAAATCCAGGAGAACCATCGGGAGGCCTCGTTTCACACGGACCAGGAAACCGCCGCCGAACTCGCCCGAAAAAGTGGCGTCAGAATGGTTCGTGGTGCTGGCGAACGGCTGGTTGTTCTGGTCGGTGCCCTCCACAGCGGACGTGGTCGAAAAAAACGATCCGCCCACCGTGCCGAAGCCGTAGACTTGGAGCATCCCCTGACCGATCGTCAGCTGGGGTCCGAGCGCGACCTGGAAGATCTGATTGTCCGTCGTGACGTCGACCACGACCCCCGGCACCAACGGGTAGCGATGTGTCTGGCTCCCGTACACCAAATACATCAAATCGAGTCGCACCCCGAACGGGCCTCGTCGGTTGGGCCGGTACACGAGGTATCCGCCGCCGCCGCCGCCGTAGTCCACGTAGTTGGCGAACTGGCCTCTGGCCTGGCCAACCTGGAGGCTGAGGCCGAGGTAGGCGCTGGGCGGGGACGGCATCGCAGACTCCTGGGCGCCAGCCGGCCAGGGAAGCAGTGCAACAGCGGACCCAACCACCGCGAGCATCCTTGGCATCTCGCCCTCCCACCACGACACAATGGCGTGCTCCCCACGGCGGACGCCGGGGTTGCCGTCGTCTTCGCTGTTCGTCGCTGAGAGGGAGGTAACGCGCTGTTTGTCAGGCGTCAAATGTTCGCGGGCGGTGAGCGAACTGTACTCGGCTCCTCGAGCAGGCAAGCGCCGAGACGGTACGACAGGTGGTGTTGCCCGAACGCTGCGGATCGCAGTCCGCTGGCGGCGGGGAACGCACTTTCGAGCACATGCCAGCGGTCGGGAAAGAAGACGGCATTGCACCAGAAACGGCTGCAGGGCCGGCCCTCGCATGATGGAGCGGATGGGATTCGAACCCACGACCCCCTGGTTGCAAACCAGGTGCTCTCCCAGCTGAGCTACCGCCCCCAGAACGGCTAGTAAGATAGTCAACAGGTACGAGACGCACAGACGCACAGGGGATAACCGTTACCTAATCAGTATCACCCTCCCAACGTCATCGACCACCGTGATCGGCCAGCGCAGGATATCATCGCCCAATACGCGCACCCGACTCGGGCTGGCGCGCAACGACAGCGACAAGACGTACGCGTCCGACGCGGCGTAGTTCACGCGATAGCCGAGGTCACCCATCGAAGCCGCGGTTGTCATGCTCAGCGGGTTGGCGCCGAAGTTGAGAAAACCGGTCATCAGCTCCCGATCGAACACCGACTCGCGCCAATGCGAGTTTCGCGTGCCGGAGCCACAGCAGTTCTCCACCGGAACTTTGGCCCCGGCGCTGTAGCCCGTGCCGCCGACGCGGTCGAACGCCGCGAGCGCCTCTCCTCCCACAAAATGGGGATCCGATCCGTTGGCTCCGAGCAGGAAGCCGCCCCACCGCGTCCCAAACCCCAGCACGTGCGCCATCTCGTGTTGGATCACCAACTCGAGCTCTCCCGCGCTCTCGAGATCGGCGACGTCCGCTGAATCGAACAGCATGACGCCCATCACCGGAAACCGGCGACCGGTGGACCGGATGACGCAGGGGCCCGCCTGGCCCAGGACTCCACCGGCACCGTCGATCGAGTCGACGCTCGCGAAAATGACGACGTCGTCCACGGTCTCGCTGGTCGTCGGCAGGACACCGCCGCAATCGCCGACGTTCACGGGTTGGTCCGGGACGTCCCCGAACACCAGCGCTTCCCACCGATCGGCGGCGTTGGTGAACGCCGCCCGGCGCGCCGGCGACACGACCGTCAGAAAACGCACTTCGATTTGATAGGCGGCGGTGGCGCCGGTGGCGCTGAACGTCACGGGGTTGCCGAGGATCGCGCCGGTATCCTGGACCGTGGCGGTGAGCGCGTTCGCGCCGGCGGTGAGGCTCCAGGAGCCGACGCGCGCCACGCCGAATGCGTCGGTGACGCTATTGGCGCCGGAGACCCCACCCCCGCCGCCCGTCACCGCAAAGCTGACTGGCTTTCCTGCAATCGGGGCGCCCGCCGTGTCCAACAGCTGCACCGCCGGCGGCACGTTCACCGGAAATCCCACGAGTCCCGTTTGTGTGTCGCCGGCGAACTTGCGCACCCCGGGGGCGCTCCCGGCGCTGATGCCCAGTGCCGTGAAGGCCGCGGGATTGCCGGCGATGCCGGTGCCCACGACCGTGGCGGTCAGTGTATTCGGTCCCGCCGCGGCGCCGATCGTCCACACGACCGAGGCGCGCCCGAACCCATCCGTCGTATCCGCCGCGGCGGCGACGCCGCCTCCACCCTGGGTCACTGCGAAACTCACGATGGCGCCAGGAATCCCGTGTCCGAGCGCATCGTTCAGCTGCACGACCACGGCGGAGAGCGTCCCGGCGACGGTGTCGGTCTGTAAGTCTCCCGACAGCTTCACCAATTGTGCGGGAACCTGGGTGACGCTCACGTCGGCGCTATCGGTGAGCGGCCCGCCCCCCGACGGCCCCGCAGCACTGGCCTGGACCCGCGCGCCGCCAACGCCGGTGGCGGTGAGCAAGCCCGCGCCGTCGATCGTCGCCACGCCGGAGACCGTGGTGGACCACGTCACCGTCGCGCCGGGAATCGCATCGCCCCGTTGGTCCAATACCGCGGCGCTGAGCTGCCGCGTGGCGCCGATGGCGGTGAGCACCACGGTATCAGGGCTGACGACCACCGCTGTCGGCACCGGGACAAACGGCTCGGTACCACGGCAGGCGACCAGCGCCAGCACGGCCCCGAACACGACGGCGCGACGATCCATGGAGAGAACCTAGGAACTCGTGCAGCAGGTGACAAGGACATTCACCACAGTGGCACGAGCGGGTGAACGGCGACACATTGCGCCCGTGCGCCACGTCACCTTCCTCGCCCTGTGCGGTGTCGCGCTCGCGTGCGGGCCGCGCGAGCGACCGTTGCGGCTCGGTACCACCACCACCGTCGCGCAATCCGGGATGCTCGCCCTGGGCGAATCGCTGTGGACGAGGGCTCGTCTCGTCAGCATCATCGGCCCTTCGGGACAAATCCTGCACTCGGCGGCCCAGGGAGACCTCGACCTGGTGCTGACGCACGCGCCGGCGCTCGAGGCGAGAATCCTCTCAGGTGCCTCGGCCCTCGCTCGCTGCCCCTTCGTCACCAGCCGGTTCGCCATCGTCGGTCCGACGGCGGACCCGGCCCGCGTCGCCGCCGCACGCTCGGCCGCAGAAGCACTCCAGCGCGTTGCCGCGACCGGGGCGCGGTTCGTCTCGCGTGGTGACTCGTCCGGCACTCACGAGCGCGAACGTGCCGTGTGGCGCGCCGCAGGCATCGACCCGACGGGACGGTCCTGGTACCTCGAGTCCGGCACGGACCAGACCACGACGCTGCAGCTCGCCGACGAACGAGGCGCCTACGCGTTGGGGGACCTGCCGACGCTCGCCAGACTTCCTCGGCTGAGCCTGCGCCCGCTGTTCAGTGCTGATTCGAGCCTGCTGAACCGGTACACGCTCACCCTGGTGCGCACTCCGTCGCCTCACCCGGCGGCACGCGACTTTCTGGCCTGGGCGCTCGACACCTGGCGCGCACGCGTGCTCGCAATCCTGCTTCCTGATGGCACCGCCGCCTTCGAGCCCTCAGGCGGGACGTGCGAACCTCCCCGCCGGTTTCTGCCGTTGACTACTTCGCGACCGTGAGCAGATAGCCCGAAAGCTGCCGCAAGGTGAAGGGCGTGGTCGAAACAGCCACCTGCTGCAACGTGGCGGTGTACTGCGCCGCCAACTTTGTGTCTTCCACCTGAATAGTGAGAATCGTCCCGGTGGACAGCGTGCCCGTCAGCGCGATCGTGGTGGTTGCCGCCGTCACCGGTCCACCCCACAAGGTGAGTCCGGTCGCGGGGGTCACCGATCCCGGCACGGCCGGCCCCGACAACGCAATGATTGCGGCACCGTCGAGCCCGCTGTTCGGCGTCGTGAGACTGACCGTCAGCGCGCCGGCGGTGGGGCCCGTGCTATCGCCCCCGCACGCCAGCAGCAGCGTGACGGTGGCGGCGGCGATGGTACGACGGAGCGCGGTCATGGCCGGCCTCCTTTCCCGGCCACGATGACCGGTGGGGCCGGTGTGGCGCCCGTGGCCTGCACCCACGCGAGGAAGTCACCGACGTCGAAGGTGTTGTTCTTGTTGCCCAGTAGATCGAGGTATTTCAAATCGTCGACGGACAGCGCACCGGCGCCCGTGAGCAACCGGGTCACGACGGCTGCGGTCGCGAGCGTGGGCGCCGTGATCACGAGGCCGAACTGTTGTTGCTGCTGTTGTGCCCCGGACGTCACGCGCACCGTGAACGTGAAGCTGCCGGTTTGGGACGGGATCCCGGTGATGCGCCCATTCGCGGCCAGAGTAAGGCCCGTGGGCAGTGCGCCGCTCACCACCTGCCAGGTGTTCGTCCCGGTCCCCCCGGTGGTGAGCAGCGTGTCGGCGTACGGCCTCCCCATAAGTCCGCCCGGTCGCGGGTCACCCGACGTGATGGCCAGCTGCGGGTCGAAGCGTGCCGTCAGGTTGAAGGGCCGACCCATCGTGAGTGTCAGCACGGGATTGCTCGCCGTCGTGTCACCGGTCCAGCCGCCGAACACGAACGGCGGCGTCGGCGTGGCAGTGAGGGTGACGGGTGTGCCCTGCGCCACGAACGTGCCGCTCGTGTCAGCGGTAGGGCTATAGCCCACACTGCCGTTCGCGCCGACGGTGACGTTCAGGAGATGCGCCCGCGCAAGCGTCGCCGTGTAGGTGGCGCCCGCGGCGATGCCGGTCACTGAATGGGAGATCGCGCCGCCGTCCGACCACGATTGGAACCCAAATCGGGTTCGGCCGCTCGGCGAAAACTGGGGAGTATCCACGGCGATCGTGTGGCTCGAGCCGCCCTCGAACAGATCCTGGAATACGTTGTACGGCGCCCCGTCCACCAGAATCAGTACGGTGGTGTCGCTCGCCTGGACCCGCGTCAATCCACCGAAGCGCAGCCGGAAGGCCATCGCGCCGTTCGGGGCCAACTGCTCGAGCGAATCCACCGCGAACCCCGCGAAGCTCGAATCGAAGTTTTTGATCGCCGCCGGCGTGGTCCCGAAGGAAAACGCCGGATTGCCGTCGTTGCCTGGATAGGGATCACCACCATCGCCGCGGTTACAGCCGTCCTCCTCACACCACAGTTGCCGCAGTCCATCGGCCTCCTGTAAGGCGACGCCGTGAATGAGGCCGGCGTTGACGCTGTTCCC
>DATBLG010000159.1:0-6604 GCA_036555485.1 Gemmatimonadales bacterium
CCCGAGCACGTCGCCGCGTCGCGCCTGGTGGCGAGCGATGCGGCCCGGGTCACGCTCGGGGCCGTGGGAGCGGGACTCGTGGCCGCGGCGATCATGGTGTCGACGCTGGGCGCCAATAACGGCATCGTCCTCACGGCGGCCCGCATTCCATACGCAATGGCGCGGGACGGGTTGCTCTACGCCGCGATCGGGAAAGTGCACCCCCGCTGGCTCACACCGGCGAATTCGCTGCTCGTGCAGGCGGCGATCTCCATCGCGCTTGCGCTCACCGGGAAATACGACTGGCTGTACACCTACGTCGTCGTCGCCCAGTTTGTCTTCTACGCGCTGATGTGCGGCGCCGTGATCCGCCTGCGCCGCCGGCGCACGGACCTGCCACGCCCTTATCGGGCGTGGGGGTACCCGGTGACGCCGATTCTCTTCATCGGGTTTTCGGTGTGGCTGGTCGCGAACACAATCGTTGAAGATCCGGTCAATTCGGCTGTCGCAGCGGGATTGGTTGCACTCGGCTTACCGTTGTACTTCTGGCACAAGGCGCGTTCGGCCATCGGCCATCGGCCATCGGCTTAGCCGACTGCCGACAGCCGATAGCCGACGGCGCCGGTTACTTCCCCAGCACCCCGTCGATCGAAAACGCCCCACCCCCTGTGACCAGCAGCGCCGCGGAGATCGCGATCACCAGTAGGTGAAATTCGTAGCCTTCCTGTCCGGCCGGGTGCTTGCCGGCCCAGTTCATGAAGAATCCGGTGCCCCGGTGCACCTTGACGATCGCGCCGATCATGACGGCGGCGATCAGCAGGGCGGCGAGGCGGGTGCCGAACCCGGCGACGAGGGCGATCGGGCCGGCGAACTCAGCCGCGATGGCCGTGAAGGCGACCGGAGCCGGGAGACCGACCTGCTTCGTGAAGAAGTGCATCGTCCCGGCGTAGCCGTACCCCCCGAACCAGCCCAGGACCTTCTGGGCGCCGTGCGGGAAGATGACCAGGGCGAGCACGAGCCGCAGGATCAGCCCGGCCCAGTCGACGTTGGTTTGCAGCACGTGATTCAACATGGTAGCCTCGGTCGGTTGATGAAGTAGACATATCAACAATTAACTAATCAACTAATAGCGCAACAAAAACAGCCCTACCGCGGTTCCCGGTGGACCAATTGCAACAGCTCGGCCAGGCGCATCTGGTCCGCGCGGGCCAGCCCGGCCACGGCCTGACGGTCGAGGGCGGCCACCGGCGCGTCGAGCCGGGCCAGCAGCCGCAGCCCCGTCGGCGTAATCCGACACCACACCTGGCGCCGGTCCTCGGACGACCGGACCCGGACCACCAGCTGTTTGGCTTCGAGGCGGTCGATCAGGCGGGTGATTCCTGGTGCTTGCTCGATCATCCGGCTAGCGATCGTCAGGGTGCACAGCCCGTCCGGGCGCGCCCCGCGCAGGATGCGCAGCACGTTGAACTGCTGCAGGGTGATGCCGTACGGCTCGAACAAGGCCGCGCCGCGGCGGCGCAGCACGTCGGCCGCCCGGATGATGCCGAGCACGGCGGCCTTGGTGTGGGCTGGGGTAGCGGAACCCATGGGGGCACTATAACCAGACAATAGTTGACATGTCAAGTATTGACCGCAAGCAACGGCCCGGCGCCCGCCGGGCCGACCCCTACCGGGTGAGGCGCTGCAGCTCCACGGGACCCCCCGCCACCGGTCCAATCAACGTCGAATGGTCCCACGTCCCGGTGAGCCGGTCCGGCGTGTAGCCGCCGAGCACCAGGAAGACGTTGTTGTCCGCCCATCCAGGGTTCAGGTCCACCGCGACGACCCCGGACGCATCGAGGCGGCCGGCGAGCGTACCGGAACCGAGCTGCGGTCCCACCTGGATGTTTGGATCTGAGCCGGGGACACGGCGGAGCTCCCAGCTCCCGGTGACCGCGGAATCCTCGTCCACCAGCAGCGTCATCGTCCCCGTGACGACCGGGATCACTCCACTGTGCGCCACGTACCCGTAGACGCCACTCGGGTCGCCGCTGACCGGCGAGAGGGTAGGGTCGCCGCACGCGAAGGTCGCGGCGGCGACGAGCAGGACCGTCACGGGGGTGGCACGCCGCATCGAGGAGTCTCGTATCATGAGTCCGGTATCCATACCCCCGAATCGACGTAAGGCGTCACAACGCCCTCACGGCGCTCGGCGCGGACCGAGATCCATCAGCTCGAGCAGCTCCAACGGCGCCCGCGTCCCGAATACGCTGCGCAGCGGCACGGTGAGCAAAATGGGTCGTGGCCCGCGGTCACCATCGAGGCCTTTGGGGCCAACTCGACCGGCCGCGCCGTTCGGACCGGCAGGACCCGTCCGACACGTCGAGTCGGTCGGCGTACGTGGGGCCCCGCCCTTGCCGCCGTTCCCGCCCTCCCCACCGGCACCTCCCGGACCGCCATCGCCGCCCGGCGTGCGGGCATCCACCAGGCCTGCGAGAAACGGCTCCTCTTCCGGCGCGATCACGGTGATGCGTCCGCCGCGTCCCCCAGCGCCGCCGGGCCCGCCGCTCCCCCCAGCTCCGCCCGGTCCGCCGGCCCCCCCGGGACAGCCCGTCGTCCCATCCCATCCGCGGACGCCACGTGTCCCGCCCGCGCCGCGACCGCCCCGTCCACCACGGGATTCGACCTGCAACCAGTCGGCGGGGGGTACGGTGCGCGCGTCGGACAGGTGATACAGCGGCCGACCGTTGGCCACTTCAATTGCCGCGACGAGCAGGCGGTCATAGAACGGCGATCGCACGATGCCGAGCCGCACCGTCACCTCCGGCCCGTCCACACCAGCCTCGCCCTGTTCGCCCGTCGCTCCCTCGAACCGGAACCGGTGGTCGTCGCAACTATAGTCCGGAGCGACGGTCGCGCTGCCGGTGACCGAAAGGTCGGCGCGCAGCGCAGCCGCGAGTCGGAAACCGGTACGGGCGCTCACCAGGGGGTCACGATCGGTGGCCCAGCCGCCGTCCTCGAGCGGGATCGCTTCGTTGCTGTGGCGCTGGAGGAACACGACGTGCAACGCCGGCGGGTGTTTTTTGTCGTAGCGCGATTCGAAGGGGAGGCGCGACCCGTCTTCGAGGACGGCGTTGTAGGTGACGGGGAAGCTCTGGCCCGGGCATGCCCATTGCGGCGCGCGCAGCTCGATCTCCCGGATGCGTGCCACGAGTCCCGGGTCCGGAACAAAGTCGCGGGGCGGCTTGTGGGAGCAGGCGGCCGGCAGGTGCAGCGTGGCGACGAACGACAATCTCACGATGCGACGGAACATGCGACGCATGGGCTCAGGGGAAGGAGTCACGTCCAAGATCCAGCAACTTGAGGTCGCCCGCAACACGCCAGCTGCGCGAAGGGTTGTCGCGGCCTTGGCTCCGGCTAAATTGGTAGGTTGCTCTGGGCGCCTACGCGTCTCTGCGTCCAGACTCATGGTGGCTGTAGCTCAATTGGTTAGAGCGCCGGACTGTGGCTCCGGAGGTTGCGGGTTCAATCCCCGTCAGCCACCCTGTTTAGGGCTGGTAGGTGTCCTCGGCGTCTAGGCGTCTGTGCGTCTGAGCGTCTTGCATTTAGGCCCGTAGCTCAACTGGCAGAGCACCGGTCTCCAAAACCGGGGGTTGCAGGTTCGATTCCTGCCGGGCCTGTTTCGCGGTCGCTGGCGCTTCTCTCCCGGCGCGCTGGCGCTGGGGCGGCTCGCGCTGGGAAGCATCCTGCTCGGCACACTCCTCCTGACCCGTCCGGTCACGCGGCCCTCGCGGCGCGAGATCGGGCTCCTGCTGATCGCCGGGTTGCTGTGGTTCGGCGTGTACAACGTCGCCCTCAACGAGGCCGAGCGGAGTGTGGACGCCGGCACCGCGGCGATGCTCGTCCTGATCGCGCCGATCTTCGTCGTCGCCCTGGCGGCAGCGTTCCTGAAGGAGCGAACGACCCCGGCCTTGCTGTTCGGCGGCGCGATCGCGTTCGCGGGCTTGCTCGTGATCGGATTCGCGACGACCACCGGCAGGGCTACCCTGCCGGGCGTGGTCCTCTGCCTCGTCGCGGCCCTGGCCTCCGCCATCGGTCTCGTCGCGCAGAAGCCCGTGCTCAGACGGTTGTCGGCGTTGCAGGTGACGTGGACCTGCTGTGCCGTCGGGGCACTGTGCTGCCTGCCCTATGCGCCTGTGCTGGTACGCGAGCTCGGCGACGCTACGGCTGCGGGCGTCGCGTGGCTCGTCTTCCTCGGCGTGTTTCCGACTTCGGTGGCATTCACGACCTGGGCCTACGCCTTGGCCCGGGGCACCGCCAGCCGCATGGCGGCGACGGCATATCTTGTCCCGCCTATCACGATCGTCATGAGCTGGATCATCCTGACGGAAGTCCCCGGCGTCGTCTCCGTATTTGGCGGCGCGCTCTGTCTCGTCGGCGTATATGTCGCTCGCCGGCCACCCAGGGGTTCACCTTGAGCTCGTGAACCGGGGCCACCCGGGCGACCTGGGCCACGCCGGTGCAACCGTTTGAGCGTCTGACCGCACACATGGCAGCCCCTTTCCGTGTGGAAATGCTCATGCGCTCCGTCCTGCTTGCTCTTCTCGCCCTGGGATGCTTGCTCGGTGCCGCCAATGGCCAAGCCGCAGGTGCTGGTCAGTCCGGTCGCCGAGCGTTGCTTCCCCCCGCACGCGAGATCGCGCTGGCCCGCAGCGCCGCGCCGCCGGCCGTCTCGGACTCCGCCACGGTCTATGTGCTCGGCGAGACCACGTGGGAAATTGCCGTGACGGGCTCGAACGGCGTGGTCTGTCACGTCAACCGTTCCTGGGTCGCCTCGCTCGAGCCGCACTGTTTCGATCAGGAGGCGGCCGCGACAATCCTGCCGATTGAACTGAGGCGCACGGAGCTGCTGCACCAGGGACGCAGCCTTGCCGAGGCAAACCAGGACATCGCGGAGGGCCTGGCGTCGGGCCGTTTCCGATTGCCCCGTCGTCCGGCGATGACGTACATGATGTCGTCTGCCCAACAGTTGATCAGTGACGATGGACAGGCGGCTGGTAACTGGCGCCCGCACCTGATGATCTTCTTTCCTTACCTCACCGCGTCCGAGTTGGGCTTGGGAACGAATCAGGACCCACGGGCGGCGATCCTCGTCGACCCCGGCAAACCGACCGCCAACGTGATGGTCGTCGTGCGCGATTTCGTCGAACCGCGGAGCACTACGGCACCGTGAGCGAGGAGGACCGTTCCCTCGTCGAGGCTGTCCTCGCCCGTAGGGACGAGCGTGCCTTCGTGGCGCTGTACGATCGTCACGCCAGCGTCATGTACGGTCTGGCGCTGCGCTTGTCCGGTGGCGACGCGCCGGAGGCCCAGACGATTCTGCACGACGCGTGGGTCGCCGCGGTCGAGCGGCTGGCGTCATTCGAGTGGCGCGCCGAGCTGCGGACCTGGCTCTGCGCCTTCGTGGTGAACGGTGCACGTGCGCTCGCCCGCGAAGCCGGCCGGCATCCAGGACCGGACATTGAAGACCTGCCCCTCGGCCGGGAGGACGAACGCTTGACCGGTGCGATCGCGCGCGTGGATCTGGAGCGCGCGGTCGCAGGTCTCCCGCCCGGCTATCGCCACGTCTTTGTCCTGCACGATGTGGAGGGTTACACCCACGACGAGATCGCGACGCACCTCGGGATCACCCCGGGAACGTCAAAGAGTCAACTGTCGCGCGCTCGAGGAGCGCTGCGTCGCGCCCTCGCCCCCGAAGGAGTTTGACGATGCCGCTCGAACCCCCCGGACCCGAAGATCCCGCCCGCCGGTTGGCAGGCGGCGTCGCGCCCCCGCCCGCGCTCAAGTGGCGCGTGCTGCACACGCTGCGCGCTCGTGGCCTCGTCACCGCTCCGGTCCGACCCGGCAGGGCGGTGACGCGAGTCCTCCTCTACGCTGCGGCGGCACTGGTCCTCTTTGCTGGCGGAGCGCTCGTCGGCGGTCGGCGTTCGGTGTCTGTCGCCGACACGCGGCCTCGGTTTGCGCTGTTTCTATACGAGGATGCCGCGTTTCGTCCCACTGAGTCGCATCGTGCGCTCGTCGCCGAGTACTCCGCTTGGGCGGATAGCCTGCGGCGATTGAATGCACTCGTGATGGGGGAAGAACTGGATCATGAAGACGCCGCCGTGTTGTTCCGGTCCGGCAGTGCCGTGACCATATCGCCCGGGGACGTCGAGTCTGCCGCCGGCAACCTCACCGGGCTGTTCATCGTGCGGGCCACATCCAGGGAGGAGGCTTTCGCCCTCGCCCGGCAGTGTCCGCATCTCAAGTACGGAGGCCGAGTTGCGCTGCGGCGCCTGACGGACAGCTGAAGCCCTTACCTGTCAGGGACCGGCAAGCATTCGGCTCGCCGCATTGCTCGACCCCTCGGAGCGCACTACTTGTGATGCCATGAACCCACGTTCCGCGCTCGTCGCGATCGGCCTTGCGGCACTTCCTCCGCTCCTTTCGGCCCAGGCCCCCGGCCGCTGGCCTCCCGACTCGCTCGTCAATACGAAGGTCATCCCGCGCAGCACGCCCGTGATGCAGGTGGTCGGGATGATGCGCAACATCACCAGCGCCCTCGGCGTGCGCTGTCAATTCTGCCATGTCGGTGAAGAAGGGATGC
>DATBLG010000087.1:0-12572 GCA_036555485.1 Gemmatimonadales bacterium
CTCACGGGCCATAAACTAGCACCAAACGCGTAACTCTGTGTAGGTCTCCGACCTACACCACGCCGCTCGGACCTTTTCTGTATTGCTCCCTTGGCGGGCGTACACTATCCTGGCATCCTCGCGGCGTTTCGGGACAGTGTCCCGCGTCGCGATGGCGGTAACTGCCCCTCGGCGAGTGAGGACACCCTGCTCGCGCGTCATCGAAACTGGCCAGCCCGTCCGCATGGGATCCGCCACGCGGACCAACCGTCGTCCCCGGCTGTCTCCTTCCGCGGCGCGACGGTCGTGTGAGCATCCCCCTGCGCGTGCTGATCGCGGAGGACTCCGAAGACGACGCGCTGCTCTTGGTGCGTGAGTTGCGGCGCGCCGGCTTCGACCCCGCGCACGAGCGGGTGGAGAACGCCGAAACCATGAACGCCGCGCTCGATCGCCAAACGTGGGATCTGGTGATCGGGGACTACAGCATGCCGCACTTCAGCGGCACCGCGGCGCTCACGTTGCTCCGCACGCGCGATCCGGATCTCCCCTTCATCTTCGTGTCGGGCACGATCGGCGAAGATGTCGCCGTCGAAGCGATGAAGGCGGGCGCTCAGGACTACATCTCCAAGAGCAACCTCCGGCGGCTGGCTCCCGCCATCGAGCGTGAGCTGCGCGATGCCGAGGCGCGCCGGGAGCGCCGGCGGGCGCAGGCCGCGCTCCTCGAACGAGCGCGGCTTGCCGAGCTGAACTCCGACGTCGGCCTGTCCCTCACGAACAGTGGCACCTTGCGCGAGACCCTGCAGGGGTGCGTGACGGCCTTCGTTCGCCACCTCGACGTGGCGCTCGCCCGGATCTGGACGCTCAATGACGCCACCAATGAGCTGGAGCTGCAGGCGAGCGCAGGGCTCTCGACTCAGCTCGACGGCGCGCACAGTCGTATCCGCGTGGGCGACCAGGTGGTCGGCCGGATTGCGCGGGATGCCCGCCCGTATCTGACTAATCAGGTGTCCGGCGACGCGGGTATGGATGACCCAGCGTGGGCGGCCCGTGAGGGAATGGTCGCGTTCGCGGGTTTCCCGCTGATCATGCAGGAACGCGTGCTCGGGGTCATGGCGATGTTCTCCCGCCAGCCGCTTTCCGACTTCGTCCAGAAGGCGCTGGCGTCCGTGGCCAACGGTCTCGCGGTTGGCCTGGAGCGGAAGCGGGCCGAGGAAGCCCTGCGGCGATCCGAAGAGCGGTTCGAGAAGGTGTTCCGCGCCAGCCCTGTGGCGATCACGATCAGCACGCTCGACGATGCGCGGTACTTGGACGTCAATGACGCGTACTTGCGCATGCTCGGGTACAGCCGCGCCGAAGTCATCGGACGAACCGCCTATGACCTCGGGCTGTGGCGCGATCCCACGGAGCGCGAGCGCGTGGTCCAGCAGCTTCGGGGCGGATCGGCGCAGGACGTGGAGACGGTGATCCATACGAAAGAGGGCCGGTCCCGCAACGTCCTGATCGCGCTCGAACGGATCGACATCGGCGGCACCGAGTGTCTCCTCGGATTGCTCCACGACGTCACCGAGCCGAGGCTACTGGAGCAACAGCTGCGGCAGGCGCAGAAGATGGAAGCCGTCGGCCGGTTGGCCGGCGGAGTCGCTCACGACTTCAACAACCTGCTCACGGTCATCACGAGCTACAGCGACCTCCTGCTGGAGGAGCTTCCCGGCGATGATCCGAAGCGCGATGACCTCGTGCAGATCCGCAAGGCGGCGGAAGGGGCCGCCGGTCTGACCCGCCAACTGTTGGCGTTCAGCCGCCAGCAGGTGTTGCAACCCAGGGTTTTGGACCTGAATGGCGTGGTGGAAACCACCGAGAAGCTGCTCGATCGAGTGATCGGTGAAGATATCCGGCTCTCGACCGTGCTCGCGGCCGACCTGGGCCTGGTGAATGGTGACCCGGGCCAGCTCGAGCAAATCCTCATGAACCTCGTCGTCAACGCCCGAGACGCCATGCCGCATGGCGGCCAGCTCACGATCGAAACGGCCGACTTGCAGGCGGACGAGTCGTTTGTCCGGAACCATCCGCTCGCCCATCCCGGCCGCTACGCGATGCTCGCCGTGACGGACACCGGGGTGGGCATGGACGAGGAAACCAAGGCTCACATCTTCGAGCCGTTCTTCACGACGAAGGAGCAGGGGAAGGGGACCGGGCTCGGACTCGCCACCGTCTACGGGATCGTGAAACAGTCGAAGGGATTCGTCTGGGTGTATTCGGAGCCCGGCCACGGGACGTGCATCAAGATCTACCTCCCGTGCGCTGAGGTCGGGGCGTCAGCGAGCGAGGCGCAAGCGACCGCGCGCGACTCGGGGATGCCACGCGGGTCGGAGACCGTGTTGGTCGTCGAGGATGCGCCGGCCGTCCGGGCGGTGGTGCGGCAGGTGCTCACACGGCAGGGCTATACGGTGCTGGACGCGCCGGATGGCGCTGAAGCGCTGCGTCTCGCGGCCGAGCATACCGGGTCCATTCATCTGCTGCTGACCGATCTCGTCATGCCGGTCCTCGGTGGCCGGCAGCTGTCGGAACGGCTGTCCCAGCTGCGGCCGGAGACGAAGGTCCTGTACACTTCCGGGTACACGGACGATGCCGTGGTCCGACACGGACTGCTGGAGACGGGCGTCGCGTTTCTCCAGAAGCCATTCGCCCCTGAGGTGCTCGCCCGCAAGGTGCGGGAGGTACTGAACGCTCCGAAGTCGAACTGATGGCCGTCGCGCTGCGCGTGCTGCTCATCGAGGACTCGGAGAACGACGCCCTCCTGCTGGTGCGCCAACTGCGCGGCGCTGGGTACGACGTCGTGTCCGAGCGGGTGGACACGCCGGAAGCCATGCGGGCCGCGCTCGAGCGGCAGTCGTGGGACCTCCTGATCAGCGACTACAACATGCCGCAGTTCAGCGGCACGGCCGCGCTCGCGTTGCACCAGGCGAGCGGGCTCGATGTGCCCTTCATTTTCGTTTCCGGGACCATCGGAGAGGATGTGGCGGTGGCGGCGATGCGGGCCGGCGCCAGCGACTACGTCATGAAGGGCAAGCCACAGCGGCTGGTGCCGGCGATCGAACGCGAGCTGCGCGATGCGGCGAACCGCCGGGAACGCCGTCGCGCCCAGGAGATCGTCGTCGAGCGCACGCGCCTGGCCGAGCTCAGCGCGGACATCGGCATCGCATTGACGGGCGAGGCCTCGTTGCCGGACGCCCTGGGCCGCTGTGCGGCGGCCGTCATTCGCCACCTCGATGCCATCGGTGCCTGCGTGTGGACGATGAACGACACGCGGGACACGCTGGAGCTGCAGGCGAGCGCGGGGTTGCCGGCCGGCGGGGCCAACGGCTACGCGCGCGTGCCGATCGATCAACCGCCCATTGGGGCGATCGCCCGGCACGGCCAACCGTTCTTCTCCCACTCCGCGTCCGACCTGCGCATCGCCGATCGCGCGTGGGCTGAGCAGACGGGGATCGGCGCGCTGGCGGCGGTCCCGCTGCTCGTCGAGCGCAGAGTGGTGGGCGTGCTCGGTGTATTCTCGCCGGAACCCCTGGTCGCCTTTGTCCGCGACGCACTCGGTGCGATGGCGGATCAGCTTGCGGTCGGCATTGAGCGGCTGCGGGCATCGAACGAGCTGCGGCAAGCGGAAGAGCGGTTTTCCAAGGTGTTCCGGTTGAGCCCGGTGGCCATCGCCATCAGTACACTCGACGAGGATCGCTACGTCGACGCCAACGACGCGTACCTCGCCTTGATCGACGCTCCCCGGGAGGGAGTTGTCGGACGGACCACGCACGAGCTCGGTGTCTGGGCGGACCCGGCTCAGTGGGCGGTCGTCGTGGACGGGCTGCGCCGGGACGGCACCGCGAGCAACGTGGAGCTGGCGACCCGGACCAAGCAGGGCGTCCTGTGCTCGGTGTTGGCTTCGTTCGAGCGGATCGAGCTGGGGGGTCGTCCGTGCCTTTTGTCGTTGGTGCACGACATGAGTGGTCGCAAGCAGCTCGAGGAGCAATTGCGGCAAGCGCAGAAGATGGAGGCCGTGGGTCGGCTCGCCGGAGGCGTGGCACACGACTTCAACAACCTCTTGAGCGTTATCACCGGGTACTGCGACTTGCTGCTGCGCCCGCTGGCGCCGGAGGCGCCAGGGCGGGCGCAAATCGAAGAGATGCGGGGAGCGGCTGAAGCCGCCATCTCCGTGACCCGGCAGCTGCTCGCGTTCAGTCGCAGTCAGGTGATCGAGCCCCGCGTGCTGGATCTCAGCGGGGTCGTAGGCAGGACCGAGCGGCTGCTGCAACGGCTGCTGGGGTCGGACATCGCGCTCGTGACGCGGCTGGGTTCCGGAACCGCCGCGGTGCGCGCCGATCCTGGACAGATCGAGCAGGTCGTGATGAACCTGGCGGTGAATGCGCGCGATGCCATGCCGGCCGGTGGGAGACTGGTCATCGAGACGGCGGTGGTGCAGTTGGACGAGACCGCGGTGCGCGACGAGCCGGCCGTCCGTCCCGGGTGGTTCGTGATGCTGGCCGTGTGCGATACCGGCGTGGGAATGGACGCGCTGACACAGACGCGGATTTTCGAGCCCTTTTTCACCACGAAGGACGTGGGCAAGGGCACGGGGTTGGGCCTGGCCACGGTGTATGGCATCGTGCGACAAAGTGGCGGCCTCATTCGCGTCGAGAGTGAGCCCGGTCGGGGGACGACGTTCCGCGTTTACCTGCCGAGAGTGGAGCAGGCCGTCGCAGCCGTGGCAGTGGGCTCGGCCGGTCCTCGGGCAGTGGCTGCCCCGCGTGGGTCGGAAGTCGTGCTGGTAGTAGAGGACTCCGACCCCCTGCGCGAGTTTGATCGCGAGGTGCTGGAGCTCCAGGGGTACACGGTGCTGGATGCGCCCAACGGCCACGCGGCGCTGGAAGTGGCTACCGCGCAGGATCGCATCGACCTATTGATGAGCGACGTCGTCTTGCCGGGCATGAACGGGCGCGAACTCGCGGGTCGCTTGATGTCCCAGCGGCCCCGCTTGAAGGTGTTGTTCACCTCCGGTCACCCGACCGAAGTGCTGGAGCGGTACGGTATCGACGCGGGCGATTCCTACCTCCAGAAACCGTTCACCCTGGACACGTTGGCCAGGAAAGTACGAGAGGTCCTTGATGGACCCAAAAGCTGACGGTCCCCGCCGCGCGGGGCGCGGCGTGCCGTTCACGATCCGGCTCCCGGTCCTCATCGGCGGCCTGCTGGTCGTTGTGATCGCGATCTACTCTGGGGCAGCCTACGAAGCGGTGCGGCGCTCGTCGGCCGTGGTGGTCACCCAGCGATTGGTGGCGGTGACCGATCAACTGGCAGAGATGCTCCACCAGTCGCGCGGCCAACTGCTCAAGGCCGTGCGGCAGGTGGCCGACACCGCGGCCATCCGGGCCTTCACGGTGCAACCGAGCGCCGGACTCCGAGTGAATGCGCTCGCGGCGATGTGGCCGAGCAACGCAGCGGCCATGCAGTTGGCGGCTGCCGAACTGTGGAGCGCGGATGGACAGCGCCTGCTGAATGCAGGCGACACGGCTCGCTGGCTGAGCGCGCCCGTGACGAGTGAATTGCTGCGGACGATCGCGCCCACCGATTCCGGTGTCGTCGGACCGTTTCGCGCCGTGGGCGATTCCGTGGTTTACTCTGTGGCCGTACCGATTCTCGTGGCCGGACGAATCCGAGGGTACTTGGTCCAGTGGCGTCATCTCGCTTCTTCGGCCCAGTCGCGCGAACAAACCAATCAGATCGTCGGGGCCAACTCCCATCTCTATCTCGGGAACCTGGCGAACGACGTGTGGTCGGATCTGTCGGTCCGAGCGGCCCCACCACCGGTCGACGTCGCCGACACGAGTCTGCTGCGGTACGCGCGCCCCGGCAGCGGGGCGGTCCTGGCAGCCGCACGGCCGGTCGCGAACACGCCGTGGGCCGTGCTGGTAGAGTTCCCGCATGAAATGCTGCTGACGCCGGCGAGACTGTTTCTGCGGCACTCGCTGCTCATCGGGGCCGCGATCCTGGTGTTGGGTCTGTTCAGCGCGTGGGTGTTGAGCCGCACCCTGACTAAGCCGCTGGCACAGCTGACCCACGCCGCCGAGACGATCGCCGCGGGGGATTACCGCCAGCCGGTCGGCCTCCAGCGGCGGCGCGACGAGCTGGGACGCCTCGCGGGAGCGTTCGACACGATGGTGACGCGCGTGCGAGAATCGCAACACCAACTGGAAGAGCGGGTGCGAGCGCGGACGGCGGAGCTGCAGGAGCGCAACGAGGAGCTCGAAGCATTCGGCTATTCCATCTCTCACGATCTCCGCGCGCCGCTCCGGGCGATGGAAGGGTTTAGTCAGGCCCTCCTCGAAGACTACGGTGACCGGCTGGACGCGACCGGTCGCGGCTACGCCGAGCGGGTGGTGACGGCCACTCGGCGCATGGACGAGCTGATTCTCGATCTCCTGGCGTACAGCAGGGTGACCCGCTCCGACGTGCGGCTTGGGCGACTGGATCTCGGACGTTTGGTCCAGGGCGCGGTGGAACAGCTCGATGCGGAAGTGCGGAACCGTGGGGCGCGGATCGTGGTCGAGCCCCTGCCACCCGTCGTGGGGCACGAGGCGACGCTGGCGCAGGTGATCGCCAATCTGCTCGGGAACGGCATCAAGTTCGTGCCGCCAGACCGGACCCCCGAAATCCGGGTTCGGGCGGAGCGTCGAGATGGAACAGTGCGATTGTGGATCGAGGACAACGGGATCGGGATCGCTCCGGAGCACCACGATCGGGTGTTCCGGATCTTCGAACGACTGCACGGGACGGACGATTTTCCCGGCACCGGCATCGGTCTCGCGATCGTGCGCAAGGGTGTGGAGCGGATGGGAGGACGCGTCGGTCTCGATTCGAAGGTCGGTGGCGGCAGCAGGTTCTGGGTGGATCTCCCCGGAGCGGAGGCGATGGATGAGCTCGAACAGCGCGACCATACTGCTGGTTGAGGACGACGAGAACGACGTCATCTTGATCCGTCGCGCGTTTCAGAAAGTGGGGATTGACGGCCTGGTGCATCGAGTCGGGGATGGCGACGCGGCCGTCGCCTACCTCGCGGGCACGGGCGAGTATGCCGATCGCGCCCGCTATCCGCGGCCGAACGCGGTGCTGCTCGATCTCAAGTTGCCCCGGCGCTCCGGTCTGGAGGTGCTCACGTGGGCCCGGAACGAGGAGAGCCTCGACCACCTGCCGATCATCGTGCTCACCTCCTCACGTGAAGCCACCGACCTCAAGCAGGCGTACGCCCTCGGTGCCAACTCCTATCTCGTGAAACCCGTCGAGTTCGATTCGCTGTTGGACCTGGTGCGCTCGTTCGAAGCCTATTGGATGACGTGGAACACCACACCGGAGCCGTTTGAGAAATAGGTTCAATCCGGAGCCTTGCGGAGGCTGCGCGCGGACGCGACCTTTGCTGGAACACCTTGTCCAGTGAGGCTCGTGCACAAACTCCGCATCGGCGTCATCGATCTCGTCACCAGAGGACCCACCCGCGCGCTGTACGCGCGCGTCATGAATGCCAACCTCGCGAGCATCATGCCCCAAGTCGTCGGGGTCTGGTGCGAGGCCGAGGGACACGAAGTGACCTTCGTCTGCTATACCGGGTTCGAGAACCTCGTCGAAGAACTCCCGGATAACGTCGACCTCGTGTTCATCGGGGCGTTCAGCGAAGCGGCCCTGGCCGCGTATTCGTTGAGCAACCTGTTCCGTTCCCGCGGCGCGGTCACTGTCCTCGGGGGGCCACACGCCCGCTGCTATCCCGAAGATGCCCGCAAGTACTTCGATTACGTCCTGGGCTTCACCGACCAGAACGTGATCCGCGACGTGTTACAGGACTGCTCCAAGCACCGGCCGCTGGGCGTGCACCTCGCGGCCCCGCGCCAGCCGATGACGCTGCCCGGCGTCCGCGAGCGCTGGAAGTTCATCGAGCCAACACTCCAAAAGGCACCGGCCTTGAAGCTCGTGGGCATGCTCGCCAGTCTGGGCTGCCCGTATACGTGCAGTTTCTGCATCGACTCGGTCGTGCCCTATCAGCCCTTGGACTTCGGCGAGATCACCAAAGACCTGCAATTCCTGCTCACGAAGCAAAAGCGGCCGCGGGTCGGCTGGCACGATCCGAACTTCGGCGTCCGGTTCGACGACATTATGGAGTCGATCGAGGCGGCCGCACCGCCGGACAGCATCGACTTCGTCGCCGAGAGCAGCCTGTCGCTGCTGTCCGAGCCGCACCTCGAGCGCCTGCGGCGCAACGGTTTCAAGGCCGTGTTGCCGGGCATCGAGTCGTGGTACGATTTGGGTAACAAATCGAAGACTGGCGCGCGGCAGGGCATCGACAAGGTGCGCGACGTCTCCGAGCACGTGAACATGATCATGCGCTACCTCCCCTACGTGCAGACGAACTTCGTGCTCGGCCTCGACGGAGATGAGGGTCCGGAGCCGTTCGAGCTCACCAAGCGGTTCATTGACCTGACCCCGGGCGCGTTCCCGGGCTATTCGTTGCTGTCGGCGTTCGGACGGGCGGCCCCGCTGAACCTGCAGTACCAGCGCGCCAATCGGGTCCTGGGATTCCCGTTCCATTTCCTGGACAACAATCACGCGATGAACGTCAAGCCGAAGAACTACTCCTGGCCGGACTTTTACGACCAGGTGATCGGCCTGACCGACTACACGTTCTCCTGGCCGAGGATCGTCAATCGGTTCCGGGCGAACCGGACGACGATCCCGAAATGGATGAACGTGGTGCGCGCGATTTCGTCGGAAGGGTTCGGCCGGCTCAAGTACTACACGGAAGTGCGCCGGCGGCTCGACAGCGACCTCCCGTTCCGGCGCTACTTCGAGCAGGAGTCCGACCAGCTGCCGGAGTTTTTTGTGGAGCGGGTGCGCCGCGAGCTGGGCGCGCTGTACGAGTGGTTGCCCGCGGGCGCTCTGGACCACGACCCGCACGCCTATCTCAAGGCGGAAGAGTCAGAGGCGGGGGCGGTCGGCGCAGTGGCGATCGCGGGGATGCGGCGCGCCTAAGCAGGTGCCGAACGGCTGAGCAACGAGGATTGCGTGGCCGAGTGGATCTGCTCCACTCGGCCACGACTGCTTCGGCGGCGCTGCTACAACAGCGTGCCGCGGAGCAGAACGCTCGCGATCGTGAAATAGATCACGAGCCCGGTGACGTCGACCAGCGTCGCCACCAGGGGCGCCGAGGCGCTCGCGGGATCGAAGCCGGCCCGGCGCAGCAGGAACGGCAGCATGGATCCGGCCATGCTCCCCCACAGCACGACCCCCACCAGGCTGAGCGCGACCGTCACCCCGATGCGGAGGTAGTGCGCGCCGTAGACCCCGCCAACGGCCTGCCAAACCAGAATGCGCAGCAAGCCAATCGTGCCGAGGATCACCCCTAATCCGGCCCCGGCGCCGACTTCCCGGCGCAGCACCCGCCACCAGTCCCGGAGCCGCACCTCGCCCAGCGCCATGGCCCGGATGACGAGGGTCGTCGCCTGCGAGCCCGAGTTCCCGCCGCTCGAGATGATGAGCGGCACGAACAGGGCGAGCACCACGGCGGCGGCGATCTCCTGCTCGAAGTAGGCCATCGCCGTCGTGGTGAGCATTTCGCCCAGGAACAGGACCGCGAGCCACCCCGCCCGCTTCTTGAGCAGGCGGCCGAAGGCGATCGACAGGTACGGTGCTTCCAGCGCTTCGACGCCGCCGATCTTCTGAATGTCCTCGGTGGCCTCCTCGCGGATAGCGTCGGCGATGTCGTCGAAGGTGATGATGCCCACCATCCGGGTCGTGTCGTCCACGACAGGGAGCGCGAGCAGATTGTGATGTTGAAAGAGCCGCGCGATCAGCTCCTGGTCCATGTGCTCCGGGACCGTCACCAGGTCGGTGCGCATGACGTTCTGCACACGCGTATCTTCCGGGGCCAGGAACAGCTGCCGGAACGACACGACGCCGCGCAGCCGCTGCTCCGCATCGAGCACGTAGGCGTAGTAAATCGTCTCGACCTGGGCGGACTGCCTGCGCAGATAGCGGATCGCCTCGCCCACGGTCATCTCGGAGCGAATGCGCGCGAAACGGGGATTCATGAGGCCGCCGGCGTCGTCTTCGGCATGGGCGAGCAGCGCGCGGACCTCCTGCCGGGTCGTCTCGTCCAGTAGCTCGAACAGCCGCTCCCGCTCTTCGCCGGGCGCTTCCTGGATCAGGTCCGCCGCATCGTCGGGCGGCAGCACGCGCAGCCACAACCGCTGCTCGCCCAGGGGCAGCGTGAGCAGCAACGTCGCTTGCTCCAGCGGCTCCAAGCTCAAGAAAAACTCATCTGCCTGGCTGCGCGGCAGCTGCTTGAACTGTTCGACCCGCTCTTCGACGGAGAGCGCGGGCCATTGCTCCCAGAGGCGGACCGCGTCACTGGTATCGGTGAAGGTCTCGGACATGCGTCCTCGCGTGGGTGCGGGCGGGTGCGCCGCGGATGTCAGCGCCAGAAGCGCGAGATCGTGTACAACACCAACCCGACCAGGCCGCCCACCAGCGTGCCATTGATGCGGATGAACTGCAAGTCGCGCCCGATGGCCAGCTCGATCCGGTCGGCCGTCGCGTCCGGGTCCCAGCCCGCGACGGTCTGGGCGATCAAGTCGGCTACCTCGTGCCGGTACTGCTCGACGACGGACACGGTGAGATCGATGACTGCCTCGTCGATTTCGGAGAGGAGCGTGTCATTGGCGAGCAGCGCCGTCCCGAATGCAGCGATGCCGCGCTCCAGCGGACCGGGCGTCGCCCCGTCCGCCCGAGTGGCGTACCCGAGGATCGCGCGCCGCGTCGTCTCCCACAGGCGCGCGGACAGCTCGACGAAGGCCGGATCCGCGAGCCATTCCTCCTTCAGCGCCTCGGCCCGGGCGATGACCTCGCTCGAATGCTGCAGCCGATCGATGAAATCGCGGAGTGCCGTGTCGAACGCCGCGCGCAACGGGTGGTACGGGTTGGTGCCGATGTCTTTCAATAAGTGTTCGATCGCCGTCACGATGCGGCGGTAGATCTTGTCATCCACCACCCCCGGTACCCACCAGGGGCTCTCCGCTTTGACCTGCTGCCGGATGATCTCTTGGTTGTCGTGCACCGCCTGCGCCGCGAGGCGCACCGCCTGGTTGAGGAACTCCTGGTGACGGCTGCCCGCGAGGACCAGCGACAGTGTCTTGCCGAGCGCGGGGGCGACGCGTAGCGCGTGCAGGCGGGCGCGTACGCTGTCGCGCACCAGCTCCCGCACCTCCTCGTCCGGGAGCGCTTCGAGGGTCTTGGCCAGCCCGCCCGCCACTTGGCGTGCGATGCGGCGGCTGTTCTCCACCTGGCTGATCCATTGTGCGGCGCGCTCCGCGACCCGCATTCCGCGCAGCCGGGCCGTGAGCACGTCACGCGCGAGGAAGTGATTCTGGACGAAGGTCCCGAGCGTCCGCCCGATGCGGTCCTTCCGCGTCGCGATGATCGCGGTGTGGGGAATCGGTAAGCCGAGGGGCCGGCGGAACAGCGCCGTCACCGCGAACCAGTCGGCCAGGCCTCCGACGAGCGACGCCTCGGCCGTGGCCCGGATGTAGCCCAGCCATGGGAAGCGGGGTTCGAAGTACCGGGCCACCAGGAACACCACGCCCGACAGCGCGAGGAGGCCCGTGGCTCGATGCTTCATGGTGTCGAGCTGCGTCTGACGCAGGGCGTCGTCGGGGCGGGACCACCGGGCGGCCGTCGCGGAGAGGCCGGACACGCGGTCCGGGGGCGCAGGGGCGGCGGAATGCTCCGTCATGGCGAACCAAGATAGCGGCCTTTACGGGGCCTTTACACCGGCGGCGGGATTCCTGAGGCCGTCCTTACCTCGGTTTCACTACTGTTGTTTCTTCGTGGTGGCCTCACGGCGCCTTGATCGAGCCGAAGCTACTATTGGTCCGTTTCCAACCAGGAGTGCCCGATGCGCGACATCGCCTACATCGCCCTGACGGTGGCGTTCTTCGCCTTGATGATCGCCTACGTCCGCGGCTGTGAGCGGTTAGGACGTGAGCCGACCGGCGAGGAGGAGCGGCCATGAGCGCCGAGTCCATCATCGCGGTCGCTGTGTCGCTCGTGATCCTCGTGTACCTGGTGTACACGCTGCTTCGCCCCGAGAAGTTCTGAGGCCCGAGACATGACTGCGAACGGCTGGCTCCAGATCCTGTTCTACTCGGCCTTGTTGCTCGCCCTGACGAAGCCGCTGGGCGTGTACATGGTGCGGGTGTACGACGGCTCGCTGCGCTGGCTCGCGCCGGTGGAGCGGGTCATCTACCGCGTGTGCGGCGTCCACCCGGAAGAAGACCAGCACTGGACCCGCTATGCCGGGGGTCTGCTGCTGTTCAGCGTCGTGTCCATGCTGGTCACGTACGTGGCGCTTCGGCTGCAGGCCCACCTGCCCTTGAACCCGGCCGGCCTGCCGGCGGTCGCCGACCGCCAGGCGTTCGAGACGGCGGCGTCCTTCACGACCAACACGAATTGGCAGTCGTACTCGGGCGAGGTGACGATGTCCTACCTCTCGCAGATGATGC
>DATBLG010000092.1:0-24260 GCA_036555485.1 Gemmatimonadales bacterium
GGAGCTGGAGAGCGACATCCTCCTGGCCGACGCGGCCCACACGCGGGCCGACGTGTTCATAACGGTCGGGGTACTGATCGGCCTGCTGCTGGCCCGGCGTGGGCTGTGGTGGGCGGACCCCGCGCTCGCGTTGGGGATCGCCCTGTTCATCGTGCGGATCGCCTATCGCATATTCCTGCGCACGGTGCCGGTGCTGGTCGATGCGCGCGCGATTCCCGACACCACCATCCAGGCGCTAGCGGAGACCATCGGAGGTGTGAAACGCGCCTACGGCATCCGCTCGCGCGACGCGGCCCGCACGCGCTACGCCGAAGTCACGATCGCCGTGGACCGCAATGCCAACGTGTCCGCGGCGCACGCGATCGCTGACGAAGTGGAAGACCGACTCAAGCGCGACCTCCGGCTGCACGAAGTCACCGTGCACATCGAACCATGTTGAACACCGTCGACCAGGGCGCCCGCACCGGTCGCGCCCGGCGGCCCGCTCGCTCGCTGCGTCAGGAGTACGAGGAGTTCTTGTTCCAGCGCATCGAGGAGTACAAGAACTCCCTATCCCGCGCTGAGCTGCTCGAAATCGGAGATGAGGCGGTGCGCGAGCTCGAGATCGCAGCCGCCGACCAATACCTGTTAACCGAAGTGCTGTTGCTCGAGCACGTGGATCGAATCATCGGCCGGCGGCTGCGACTGCCCGCCTTCCAGCGATGGTCGCGCCGACACCGCGCCCTGCGTGCGGCGCAGCGGGAACCGACGCACTGGGAGCTGGACTCCGACGGCCCATTGGTCGCCTGCGCCAGGCGACTCGAAGCCGGGGACGCCGCCGTCGTCATCGGTGCGGCAGCGTTGCCCGCCGCGCTGTTCATTGCGGCCCACGACGTCGAAGTCCTGTTGCTGGATCAGGACCTGGGCGCCGTAGAGGCGGCAGAAGGCCGAGCGGTCACCGAGCAGCTCGCCGCCCGATTCCACGCCCTGGTTGTGCAATTCGGGAACTGGATGCCCGACGTGCCCGTGACCGTCGCCGTGCTCCATCCCACCGCGCTCGCCGCCCTCGGCGCTGACGTCCGCGAGTCGCTGATCACCGATCTCCAAGGCCGGACGCCGCCCGGGGGGGTGCACCTGTTCGTGCCGTCAAAAGGCGAAGCCGCGCCACCAGAGGTCATCCCGATCGGCAGCGATACGCTGCTGCCGCTGTATGCGGGGTGGGAGATCGAACGGCGACCGCGCAGCCGCCGCGGAGGGTTCGCCGCAACGAAGCCGCCGCGTCGGTCTGACACGCAGGCGAACGTGTCCGAGTGACCACTCCGGCGCGTGGTGACAATAGGTAACTCATTATCCAACTGTAGGTTGCGCGTTTGGTGGATGTGGCAGCGGTCTTGCCTTACTACCTGGTATGACCAGTCTGCCACTAGTTCTCGACGACGAACCCTTGGGCATCATTCTTCGCGCAGGCCAGCGCGCTTTGCGGCCGGCGAAGATCTGGGCCTATTGCTGGTGTGACGACGACGCGGAGTCGGGGGATCATGTGCACCGGCATTTGCCGGTAGATCCGCACCCGGCCAGCGTGTAACCCGACGGTTGGGGGAGCGCAAAGCGGGGCTGGCGAGTTCGCCGGCCCCGCTTTGCGTTTCGGTGCGGCGCCGTCTACTCTTTCGGGTAACCCCATGCCGACCCTCACCATCAACGGCCGTTCGCTCACCGCCGCGGCGGACCAGACGATTCTCGAGGCTGCCCGGGCCGCGGGGATCGACATCCCCACACTGTGCTGGTATCCGAAGCTGCCGATTGTCGGCAACTGCCGCATTTGCCTCGTCTCGGTCGAGGGTCAGCCCAAGCTCCTCCCCGCCTGCGCCGCCAAGGTCGCCGACGGCATGTCGGTCACGACCGAGTCGCACGCCGCCGTGGAGAACCGTAAGGGTGTGCTGCGCCTGCTGCTGGAGCGGTATCCGGCCGATCACCTCGCCAACGGCGGCCGGGCGGACCCACGCAATGAGTTCGAGCAGTACGTGGTGCGTTACGGCGTCGATCCGACCACCGTGGCCGATCGGGACTTGACGCTCCGCGGCGGGGACGAGCGCCCCGGCGATCCGATGATCCGGCACGACATGAGCACCTGCATCCTGTGCACGCGCTGTGTGCGCGCCTGCGAAGACATCCAGGTCGTCGGCGTGCTCGACGTGGGACAGCGCGGCGAGCACACGCAGATCATCGTCGGTGCGGACGGCGACCCGGACAAGGCGGGCTGCACCTGGTGCGGCGAGTGCGTTCGCGTCTGCCCTACGGGCGCCATATTCGAGGTGATGCCGCAGCAGCGCTTCCGGCCGGAGCAGATCCGCCGGCCCGAGCGCATCGTGCGGTCCACCTGCCCCTATTGCGGCGTCGGCTGCCAGGTGGACCTCCACGTCTCCGACAACAGCATCGTCCGCGTCACCTCCCCCGACATCGAACTCGATACACCGAACCAGGGCAGCACCTGTGTGAAGGGCCGGTTCGGCTACGATTTCCCTCAGCATCGCGACCGGCTGACGGTCCCGCTCATCCGCAAGGGCTGGGTCAAGCGTGACGGCCGCTGGGCGTGGATGGGGCCCGTCAATGCCGACCGGCGCAGCGGTCCGTGGCGCACCATCGAGGGCGAGGGTCAGCAATCCAAGCCCGGCACGCCGCCCCGCATGAGCGGCAAGTCGGTGCGCGAGCTGCCGCTGCTCAACCGGATCGACATGGACATCCGCGATCGCGTGGCGACACCCGCGAGCTGGTACGAGCCGTTCCGCGAAGCGACCTGGGACGAGGTGCTCGAGCTCACCACGCAGGAAATGCTGCGCATCAAGCAGACCTACAGTCCCAACGCCCTCGCGTGCTTCTCGTCGGCCAAGTGCTCCAACGAAGAGAACTACTTATTGATGCGGCTGTTCCGCGGGGCGATCGGCACCAACAACGTCGACCACTGCACCCGGCTGTGCCATTCGACCTCGGTGGCGGCGATGCAGCGCGCGCTCAACACCTCGGCTGCGTCCGGTTCGATGCGGGAGGTGGAGACCGACTGCGACGTCATCTTCATCGCGGGCGCGAACACGACGGAGACGCACCCGGTGTTCGGGGCGGCGCTGAAGCGCGCCCACGAGCGCGGGGCGACGCTGATCGTGGCGGACCCCCGGAAGGTCGAGCTGGCCGCGCGCGCGGACATTCACCTGCAGATGCTCCCCGGTACGGACGTCGCGCTGTTTTCGGCCATGTTGAGCCACATCCTGGCGCAGGGCCTCGAGAACAAAGCGTTCATCGCCGAGCGCACCCATGAGTTCGAAAAGGTGCGAGAGGCCGTCCGGCCCTACACGCCAGAGAAAGCCGCCAAGATCACGGGCATATCGGCCGACAAGATTCGGCGCGCCGCCGAGCTCTACGCCCGGGGTCCGAACACCAGCACGCTCTGGGCGATGGGGCTGACGCAACACGCCAACGGCACCGACCTCGTGGCGTCACTGCTCAATCTGATGCTGGCCTGCGGGATGATCGGGCGCTGGGGCGCTGCCATGATGCCGGTGCGCGGTCAGAACAACGTGCAAGGCGCTTCAGACGTCGGCGCCATCCCCTTCGTGTACACGGACTACCAGCCAGTTGGAGACCCCGCTGTGCGCGAACGGTTCGCGCGCGCCTGGGGCCTCCCACCGGAGGCGCTGTCGCTGAACAAGGGGTTGATGGTGACCGAGGTCGTGAAGCCGGAGAGCGGCGTGCGCGGCATGTACATCATGGGTGAGAACCCGATCATCTCCGATCCGGACATCGCCCATGCCGAGCACTGGTTCCAGAATCTCGAGTTCCTGGTGGTCCAGGATCTGTTCTTGACTGAGACCGCCCGCTATGGCGACGTCGTGTTCCCGGGCGCGAGCTTCGCTGAGAAAACGGGCACGTTCGTGAACACCGAGCGCCGCATCCAGCTCTCCCACCGCGCGACCGACCCGCCGGGCCAGGCACGGGGCGATCTTGAGATCCTGATCGACCTCTCGGCCCGACTCGGCCTGCCCACGCCGTTTGAGGCGGCGGCCGACGTCATGGCCGAGATCGCCCAGGTCACGCCTTCGTGGCACGGCGTGACCTACCCACGGCTCGAAGGCGCCGGGCTTCAATACCCCGTCCCGAATACCGAGCACCCGGGAACGGCGTTCCTGTTCGACAAGGAGTTCCCCACCGCGGACGGCAAAGCCAGGTTCATTCCAGTCGAGTACACCGACCCGGTCGAGCTGCCCGACGACGAGTTCCCCTTCGTGATGAACACCGGTCGCCAGCTGTATCACTGGCACACCGGCACCATGACCCGGCGCTCGAGCGGGCTGGACGCCCGCGAGCCGACCGCGATCGTCGAGATCCATCCCGACGATGCGGCCAGGCTCGACGTCACCGAGGGCGACCTCGTGCGGCTCACGTCGCGCCGCAACAACATGGTCACCGCGGTCCGGGTGTCGGACCGGGTGGCACCCGGGCAGGTGTTCGTCCCGTTCCATTTCCGCGAAGCCGCGGCCAATCTGTTGACCAACCCGGTTCTCGACCCCTACGCGAAGATGGCGGAATTGAAGATCTGCGCTGTACGGATCGAGCCGGTGCGGGTCGCGGCGTCCATTCGATAGGCGTTCTCCCGCCTCACTTCCCGTTCCCCAACCAGGGCGAATGCAAGCAATCGTCAAGGACACACGCGGCCCCGGCCTCACGGTCACGAGCGTCCCGAAACCCAGCGCGGGTCCGGGCGAGGTGTTGATCGCGGTCCGTCACGCCGGCGTGTGCGGCACCGACCTGCATATCGCGGACTGGGATGCCTGGGCGCAAGGGCGGATCAAGCCGCCCCTGGTGGTCGGGCACGAATTCGCCGGCGAGATCGTCGCCATCGGGGAGGCCGTCACCGGGCTCACGGTGGGGCAACTCGTTACCGCCGAGGGCCACATCGTGTGTGGTCACTGCCTGCAGTGCCGCACTGGCAACGGCCACATCTGCAAGAATACCCGCATCATCGGGGTCGACCGCGACGGGGCGTTCGGCGAGTTCATCGCCATGCCCACGACCAACGTGTTACCGCTGCAGGGGATCCCGACGGAGATCGGCGCCATCATGGATCCGATGGGCAACGCCTTCCATACGGTGTTGAGCGCCGACATCCCCGGCACCACGGTGTTGGTGGTGGGGTGCGGACCGATCGGCTGCTTCGCGGTGGGGATCGCGCGCGCGGCGGGCGCGGCGCGCGTCCTCGCTTCCGACATCAACCCGAAACGGCTGGAGCTCGCAGCCCAAATGGGAGCGCACGTTACCATCAACGCCGCCACCGAGGACGTCGTGCAGGCCGTGGGCGCCGAAACCGGAGGCGAGGGGGCCGACGTGGTGTGCGAGATGTCAGGAGTCGCCTCGGCGCTGCACCAGGCGTTTCGCGCCGTGCGCCTGGGGGGTCGCGTGCAGCTGCTCGGCATCCCCAAGGGAGACGTCCCCGTCGATTTCGCCAACGAGATCATCTTCAAGGGAATCACGGTGTACGGGGTGATCGGGCGCAAGATGTACGAGACCTGGCACCAGATGCGCCGCTTCCTCACCGCCGGGGTGTTCGATCCCCGTCCCGTCATCACTCATCGCTTCCCGCTCGCCCGGATCAACGAGGCGCTCGCCGCGATCCGTTCGGGCGATGCCGGGAAGGTCATTCTGGAGATCGCATGAGCTTCGCAGCCAGCCTGCAGGCCGAGCTGGACCAGTTCAAGGCGGACGGCGTCTACAAGCGGCTCAACTACCTCGACTCCCCGCAGGGCGCGCGCGCCCGGATGGAAAGCCGGGGCGAGGTGGTCATCTTGTCGTCCAACAACTACCTCGGCTTGTGCAACGAGCCCGAGGTCGTGGCGGCCGGGAAAACGGCGCTGGATCGTTTTGGCGCTGGTACCGGCTCCGTGCGTTTCATCTGCGGCACGTTCACGATCCATCGCGAGCTCGAGGCAGCGCTGGCGCGGCTGGTAGGTTGTGAGTCCTCACTCACATACGTGAGTTGCTGGAATGCCAACGAGGGACTCTGTCCTACCATCCTGACCGAGCAGGACATCGTCATCTCCGACCAGCTGAACCACGCCTCGATCATTGACGCCATCCGGCTCGCCAAGTCCATCACCAAATGTCAAACGGCCGTGTATCGCCACTCGGACATGGCCGACCTGGAGCAGAAGCTCGCGGCGGCCAGCGGGGCCCGCCGCCGGCTGGTGTTTACCGACGGCATCTTCTCGATGGAGGGCGACATTGCGAAGCTCCCCGACATCCTGGAGCTCGCCCGGACGCACGACGCCATCGTGGCGGTGGACGACTCGCACGCCACTGGAGTGCTGGGGAAGTCCGGCCGCGGCACGGCCGAACACTTCGGCGTCACGGGCCGGGTGGACATCATCACATCGACTCTGGGGAAGGCCCTGGGTGGCGCCGCAGGCGGGTTCACCGCCGGCCCCCACGCGCTGACCGACTACCTCACCCAGCGCTCGCGGCCACAGCTCTTCAGCAACGCCCTGCCCCCGACCGTCGCGGCTAGCGCGCTCGGCGCAGTGCGCTTCCTCGAAGCGCACCCTGAGCGGGTGCACCAGCTGCACCAAAACGCCCGCTATTTCCGGGAGCAACTCCTGGCGCTCGGGTTCAAACCGCTCCCGGGCGAAACCCCCATCGTTCCGGTGATCCTCGGCGAGACCGCGAAAGCGATTCAGATGAGCGAATTGCTGCTGGCCGAAGGCGTGTTCGTCACCGGCTTCGGGTACCCCGTGGTGCCGCAGGGACACGCGCGCGTGCGTTGCCAGTTGTCAGCCACCCATACACGGGACGACCTCGACTTCGCGCTGCGCGCCTTCAAAACCGTGGGCAAACGGCTTCAGTTGATATAGTACAGTATCACAACATCAAGCAACCATTAACGACAGTAATATTCGGCGTATGTTCGGTTTTGTTGCCGGACTTCAAGTAGTTTCGCGCTTCCACCCCTTAAACGAAACTGTGGCAAAGGCCTAGCCTTGACCCCACAGGCCGGGTCCCTATTTTGTGGGTCCACGGGTGACCCCTGGGCCACCCCTGCAAACCGTGGAGGATTGCCATGAAGCCGTGGTCCCGTGTTGCGCTGAGCGCGCTCCTAGTGGCCCTGGTCGCCCGACCGGCGGCCGCGCAGCAGACTAGCGACCGAATCAACCGGTGGTATTGGGGCGCCCAGGCGGGCGGCTTCCTATACCAAACCAACGCGCAGGGATTCGTCTTCGACCCGATCTTCGGGGCGCACTGGCTCATCACCGGGAAGCGCACGGCGCTCTACATCGGCGGCGAGCAGGCGTTTTTCCTGTCCGACAGCCGGGCGACGGTGTCCGATCTGAATTCGGGCAGCGGGCTGCGCGACGCGACTTTTGGCCAGGTGCGTCGCCTGTTCGCGGGTGTCCTCGCCTTCCCCCTGCAAAAACGCATCGAACCGTTCGTCGGCGGGGGCCTCGCAATCATGACGGTGCAGGACGCCATCGTGGACTGCAGCGGCACTTCCCCCAATTCCCAGTGCGCCAACGCGAACGACCAAGCGATCGCGCAAGGGGCCGTCGATGACGCGGGCAGCAAGGCATCCGCCTGGATCATGGGCGGGGTGCAAATCAACATCGGGAAGCTGGCCGTGTACGGTCACTACATGCTGACCTCGGCCGCCCAGGGGTTCCTGATCTCGGGATCGACGCACACGATCCAGGGCGGCATCCGGTATTCCCTGGGAACCTCCAAGGAAGACGTCAACACGGCACACTGACGCTGGGTTTCGAGACTCGACTCGCAGGCGGGGGCACGACATTCGTGCCCCCGTTTATTTGTCCCTATCGCGACGCCCAGGGCGAGCCCTGAATCACGAAGCGCAATGGCCAGTGCACGGCGCGCGTGATCCCCACTCGTGACGTGACGGCGACGGGCGGGGGTCGCCCGCGGTCGCGCAGGATCCGCACCGCCCCGCGTACGAGCGACGTACCGTTTTGGTCCCCCGTGATGCCGAGGGCTTCGCACAGTCGCGCCGGGCCGGCGCAAAGCGCGCGCTCCGCCACAGTGCCGCGCCGCCGGCGCATCACCGCGAGCCCCTCGAGCGGCTCGAGCGCGCGAATCAGCACCGCGGCCGGGTAGTCGCGGCGCTCGGTGACCGCATTGAGACACCAGTGCATGCCGTAGGTGAAGTACACGTACGCACAACCTGGCGGGCCATACAAAGGCTCGGTGCGCGGCGTGCGCCGCCGCTCGAAGGCATGGCAGGCCGGGTCGTGCGGGCCAACGTAGGCCTCCGTTTCCACGATGCGGCCCACGGTGCGCCGTCCGCCAATCTCACTCACAAGGAAGTGGCCCAAAAGCCGACGCGCGACCAGGGCAGTGGGTCGCGCGTAGAACACGGCAGCGAGCGGCAGGGAGGTGGGCCTCACTCCCCGCCGATCAGGCCGCGTTTGACCTTGGTCCAGAAGGAGCCGCCTTCTTCTTTGGGCGACGGCGCGGAGGGTCTGGGCGGAGGCGTGGGCGAGGGACTCGGCGCCAACGGGGGAGCCACGGGCCGGGCCGCCATCGGCTCGCCCCGCTCCTCGCCGTTGCGCTCCCCGCGGCCTCGACCCCCACGACCCCGACCGCCACGATGGCCGCGGGACGAACGGTCTCCCATGTCGGTGCCGCCGCCACCACCGCGTTGACTGTCGTGTCCCTCGCGGCCCCCCCCTTCACCGCCTGGACGGCCGCGCCCGCCTCGTCCACCGCGGCCGCCCCGGCCGCGACCGCCGCGTTCCCCTCGTTCGCGTCGCGGCTCATCACGTCCCACCCCCTGCGCCGGCGATTCGGTCATCGGCGCGGTGTGCCGCGGCGGCAGTTGCTCGACCCGAGAACGGAAGTTGGGATCTACTTCGACGACCCCCACCTTGGGCACACCGGGCGCTGAGGGGCGTGGACCCCTCGAACCACGACGAAAGCGCGCACTGCGCACCGGCAACCCACCGCGACCCGAGGGCTGTGAATAGGGGGGCGGCGGCGCCGATGATGTCGGCATCGGCGGCTCCTCCTCTTCCGGCTCGCTCGACCGCGCGACCGGCTCGCGGGAGGGGGGCGGCAACGGAGTCGGCGCCGCGTTGGCTTCCTCCTGACGGACGCGGACGGCATACGCGCCCTCTTCGTCACGGGTCAGGTCGATCAGCTCCGCGTCGTGCGCCTGCCGCAGCAGTTTCGGCATGCTGCGTGGCTCGACCCGTTTGGCACCCTCTGGCGCCAGTTCATTCATCGCCGAACGGACCACTTCGGCGCTCACCGGCTGTTCCCCGCCCATCCGACCGAGGGCCTGCTTGAGGAGACCGAACGCGTCGCCCATGAGCGAGCTCTTGCGAGCGCGCGGCGCGGGGGGGGGCGCCGGCGCCTCGACCTTGGGAGCCGCCGGGGTGGAGGCCATGTCGCGGCGACCCGCGGCGGGCGTTGCCGGGGCCCCTTCGGCCCGTGGTCCCAGCGCGACTTCGTACTGCCCGTTGTCGAGCAACACCGTGCTGAGCAGACCGCGGTGCGCCGCCTCCTGCACGAACTTGCTGAAACGGGAGAACCCCGAGTCCTTCTCGTCGAAGGTCTGGTCGATCTCCTGCATCACCTGCTTCAGACGATCGGAGCGCATCACGTCGTTGTGCGCGGTCATCTGCTTGACGGCCTCGACCACCAGCTCCCACGGATCGTGCCGTACGTGCTCGACGTCGCTCTCCTTGGTGAGCCCCGCGAGCTCGTTGTAGGAGAAGTACTCGTCACAGTTCTGGATCAAGAGGTCGGATGACGACTCCCGGATGCCCACCCCGATGACGTACTTGCCGTATTCCTTCAGCTTGATGACCAGAGAGGAGAAATCCGAGTCGCCCGAGAGCAGGATGAAGGTGCCGATCTCTGGTCGCGTGAACACCAGCTCGAGCGCATCCACCGCGAGGCGGATGTCGGTTGCGTTCTTCTTCGTGGCGCCGTACGCGGGCGCCCAGATCATGTCAATGGACGACGCGGTGAGCGGTGCCACGTACTGCGGATAGCGTCGCCAGTCGGCGTAGGCGCGCTGCACCGCGACCTTTCCTTTGATCAGATCCGACGACAGCAAACGTTTCAACTCCGTCTGCAGGTCCGAACGGATCCCCATGGTGACGTTGTCGAAATCGATGAGCAGCGCTGCGTTGGGGGCGTGGGTGGGAGGTTCTTTGTAAGCTGGCCGGGCAAGATGCGCCGGCGGTTGAGTAGTCATGTGACTGTGTTTTGACTCCTGACTCTCGCTCCCAGCGCTTCCAGGGCCCTCGCTTCCGATCCCGATCGACGGATTGGGGCCTCGCGCATTCGGCGGAGTCTCGAGATGTGATCGGCGACGCGGATCGCGCCAAGCGCGGGTGGTGCGTCGTCCGGTTGCTGCGCCCCGCCAACCGATTTCGTGGTGGCATGGCCGCTCCCCGCTTGCTTGGGGGATGTCGGACCACGTCGACCAGGGACGGTGGCGAGGTGAGTCCGGTGGGGACCGAGGGTGCGCGCAATCAGCTGGTCGGCTCGAAGCACGCGGAACGTATTCCGCCCGTCGACGCCGGGGCCAAGAGGGGACCCTCCGGGACCGAATCCCGGACTCCATCGGGAACCATTGATACTAAACGACTTGCAACGAAAAGGGAAGGTCTGAGACTATTCCCCCAGCACTTTGATAATCACCCGCTTCTTGCGCTGCCCATCCCACTCTCCGTAGAACACGCGCTGCCAGGGACCGAGGTCGAGCGCGCCCTTGGTAATCGGGACGATGACCTCGTGGCCCACGGTGAGACTGCGCAGGTGGGCCGCCGCGTTGTCTTCCCCGGTCTCGTTGTGCCGGTAGCGTGCAGGATCCCACGGCGCGATGGTCTGCTCGAGCCACTTGAGTATGTCCTGCCACAGGCCGGATTCGTGATCGTTCACGAACACGGAAGCGGAGATGTGCATCGCCGAGACGAGCACCATGCCCTCCCGCACTGCGCTGGCTCGTACCTGCTCGGCCACCGTATCGGTGAGGTCGATGATCTCTTGCCGGTTCTTTGTGTTGAACCACAGGTAGTGCGTATGGCTCTTCATGGATGGCCCTCGAAGCCCCTAGATTGCACCAAGATATGGCCCTTCCCTTTCGCCGCCGGATCTTCGTCGTCCTGGTCCTGATGGCCGCGGTCCCCACAGGACTCGCGGTGGTCGGGTGGGTGCTGACGGTGCGGACCTTCGGGCCCACGGCGGGCGCCCGCGCGTCGCTCGAGGAAGTGGCGACATCGGCGCGGGGGATGCTCGAACAGGTCGACACGACCCGGCTTTCCCCCCTCGCTCGGGTGGCGGTGCGCGAACACCTGGACGCCGTCTCGCGCGGGGTGAGCTTCGCCCGACGCGCCGACCGCTACATGCGGTACTACACGGCCGGACTGGCGATCGTCGTGATCATCCTCGGCGCCCTGGTCCTGTTCGCGGCGGTCCGGGTGGCGGGGCATCTCTCGCGACAGCTGTCACGTCCCATCGACGAATTGATCGGCTGGACGCGCCTGATCCGCCAACACGATCCGCTGCCGGAGGGCGAGCTGCGCGGCGCGCCGGAATTCGCCTCGTTGCGGCTCGCGTTGCGTGATATGGCCGGGACCTTGGACACCGCCCGCGCTCAGGAGCTGGAAGCCGAGCGACTGCGCGCGTTCCGAGAAGTCGCGCGACGGGTCGCGCACGAAATCAAGAATCCGCTGACCTCGATGCGCATTGCCGTCGACCAGTTGCAACGAGCCGAAGTCCCGGGGCGGACCGCGATGGCGATCGAGGTCCTGAGCGCCGAAACCGATCGTTTAGAACGGCTCGCGCGCGATTTCGCCGACTTCGGCCGGCTCCCGGAAGGACCGACGAGCGAGGTGGATGTGGTAGAACTGCTGCTCGAGCTGGGTCACAGCGCGGTACCCGAGGGCATCGAGGTCCTGGTGACCGCGAACGGTGGGCGGCGCACCATCCAGGGGCATTACGAGCCGCTGCGACGCGCGTTCAGCAATCTGTTTCGCAATGCGGCGGAGTCGATGGGCGGCCGGGGCACGATCGACGTCGCGGTGGCCGGTGAGGGTCGCGGCATGGTGGTGACCGTCTCGGATCACGGCGCCGGCATCCCGCCCGAGCTCCGCTCCCGTGTGTTCGAGCCCTACATGACCACCAAACCCGATGGCACCGGTCTGGGCCTGGCGCTGGTGCGCCAAACGATCGCTGCCCATCAGGGAACGATTGCGGTGTCGGAAACGCCGGGGGGCGGCGCCACGTTCACGCTGGTGTTCCCCGCGTGAGCCCGCGGGTCCTGCTGGTCGACGACGAACCCAACATCCGCCGGATGGTGGCCGCGCTGCTACAAACGGAGGGCTTCGAGACGGCCGAGGCGGCGAACGGGACCGCGGCACTGGCCGCCGCACGCGACACGCCGCCCGATGCGATCATGCTCGACCTGATGATGCCGGGTGGGCCGGACGGCCTCCAGACGCTGGAGCAACTGAAAGAGCTGCTCCCCGACGTCCCGGTCGTGATGATGAGCGGCAAGGCGACGCTCGCCGACGCGGTGCGCGCCACCAAACTCGGGGCGTTTCAGTTTCTCGAAAAGCCGCTCACGCCCGAGGGGCTCCTGGTGGCGGTCCGGAGCGCGCTGGAGCTGTCGCGGGCCCGCGCCGAGAATCGCCGGCTGCACGAGGCGCTGGGCCACGCGGATCCGCTGGTCGGCGGGAGCGCCGCCATGGACGAGCTGCGCTCGCTGATCGCACGCATCGCCCCTACCGATGCGCGCGTGCTGATCACCGGCGAGTCCGGCACGGGCAAGGAGCTCGTCGCATCGGCGATCCACCGCCAGAGCCTGCGTGCCGACCGGCCGTTCGTCACCGTGAACAGCGCCGCGATCCCCCGGGACCTGGTCGAATCGGAGATGTTCGGGCACGAGAAGGGCTCCTTCACGGGCGCCTCCGACCGCCGGCTCGGACGGTTCGAGCTCGCCGACGGGGGCACGCTGTTCCTCGATGAAGTCGGGGACCTGGGGCTCGAGGCCCAGGCCAAGCTGCTGCGCGTCCTCGAGACGGGCGTGATCGAGCGGCTTGGCGGGGATAAGCCCATCTCGGTGAACGTGCGGGTGCTCGCTGCGACGAACAAGGATCTCGGGCGCGCCACCCGGGAGGGGAAATTCCGCGAAGATCTCCTGTTCCGCCTCGACGTGCTGCCGGTCCACATCTCGCCGTTGCGCGAGCGAGCGGACGACGTGCCTCCGCTGGTCCGCCACTTCCTGGCCCGCCAATCGGGGCGGCTCGGCCGGACGCTCTCGGTCGACACCGGTGCCCTGCAGCTGTTGGTGGCCTACGCATGGCCGGGCAACGTGCGCGAGCTCGCGAATCTAGTCGAGCGGCTCACGATTCTCGCCGCGGCCGACACCATCACGGCGACCGACGTCACCCGGGTGTTGCCGCTCGACGGCGTCGGGCCGCGCCCGATCGACGCCGCCACGGGGCCGGAAGCGCCGCTCGCCGAGACGCTCGACCGTTACGAGCGGCAGCTGATCGCCGCCGCGCTCAGCGCCGCCAAGGGCAATGTCGCCGACGCCGCCCGGCGCCTGTCCACCGATCGCGCCAACCTCTATCGCCGAATGCGGCGCCTCGGCCTCGAGCCGCCCCGCCACCTCTCGGATTGAGCTCCACCATGCGCGTCTTTTCGTTGCTCTGCGCGGCGGTCGCCATCCTGCGACCGCTCGCCGCCCAGGACACGGCCATCGTGATCCATCCTGAGAGCGCCGGCTTGCACTTCACACCGCCCGAGCTGCCGCGCAGCGTGACGGACGCTGCCGTGCGCTTCTACAACGCCGCCACCACGACGCGCCTGGTGGGCCGCGTCTACCTCCCCGCGGGCAACGCGTGGCGCGGCGACGTGGCGGTCCGCAACGGGCCGGCGCTCGTGGGCGGGCGCGTCGAGGGTTCGCTACTCGTCCTGAACGGCAACGCCGTCCTCGATTCAACGGCCAGGATCGTGGGCGACCTGCTGGTGATCGGCGGCCGATTCACGGGGCCGCGCGAGGTCGTGGCGGGAACGGTGCGCGTATTCGAGGAGCCGCTCCCCTACCGGATTGCCGGAGATACGCTGGTCCATGCGCCGGATTTGTGGCGGCGCCTGAGCCTGTCCGCGCGCTACACCTTTACGCGCGGCGAGTCGCGCTCCAGCCTGGTGCTCGCGACGGGCGGCACGTACAACCGGGTTGAAGGTCTGCCGATCATCGCTGGACCTTCCGTGGACGTCGCCCTCCGCAAGGGAGGCAGTGTCCGCATGCGGGCCGGCGTGGTGGGCGTGCTGCGCACCGCCCGCTCGATCAGCGGCGAGTGCTGCGACCTCGGCTACAATGCGCGCGTCGAGCTGCGGGTCGGGGACCGGCGGCCCATCGCGCTGACTCTACGGGGGTTCGACCTCGTGGCTCCGGTCGAAGACTGGGGACTCCATGCGAACGAAGTGGGGTGGGAGGCGTTCCTCGTACGCCGCGACTATCGCGACTACTACCGCAACAGCGGGGTGGCCGCGCGGCTCAGCTGGCAGGTGGAGGTGCCGATCGCGTTCGGATTCGAAGTGCGCCGCGAGCGTCAGGGGACCCTGCGGGCGCGCGACCCGTGGACCCTGTCGCGCACCGGACGACCCTGGCGCCCCAACCCGCCGATCGACAACGGCCACTACACCACGTTTACCCCGAGCATCACGCTCGACTCGCGCAACGACCGGGACAACCTCACATCCGGGTGGTTCCTGCGCGGGTGGCTGGACATCAGCCGCAGCAATGACGCCCGCGGCGCAACCGGCGTCCCGGCGTCCTTGCGCGACACGGTCGCGCTCGCCGGCGCCTACGAATTCGGGCGCGCATTTCTCGACCTGCGTCGCTACAACCGGATCGGCGGGGCGAATCGCCTGAATTTCCGCCTGGTTCTCGGCGGGTGGGCCGGGGGCGACCCGCTGCCGTTGCAACGGCGGCTATCGATCGGCGGGCCCGAGCCGCTCCCCGGCTATGGGTTCCGCCAGAGCGCGTGCAACCAAGCCCTGTCCGCCGCCCCCGAGTTCGCCGGCGCGAACGCGGCGGCGTGTGACCGCGTGATCGCCCTGCAGGCCGAGTTCCGCGGCCACCTATCGCTCCGCACCCGCTACAACCCGGAGACGGGCGAGGGTGAGGGGTTGGGGTACATGACGCGCTTCCTGCGAGGCCCGGATTTCGTGGTGTTTGCCGACGCGGGCCAAGGATGGCTGGTAGGCCGCGGTCCCGGCCGAGTGCCCGGCGGACAGCTCCCCAATATCGACAGTTGGATCGCCGACCTCGGCCTCGGCGTGGACTGGGGCGGGTTCGGCGTGTACGTCGCCAAGGCGGTGACAGCCGGCCAAGGTTTGCAAGTTACCGCACGGCTGGAGCACCGCTTTTAGCGGTGCGGCTGCTCTTCGTAGTGCTCGGTCTCGTCAACGCGGCGGCGCCTCGTCTCCTGTCGCAGGCGCCGGCGCTTTCGGTCACCCGCGACCAGCGCGTGGCCCGCGTCCAGGCCACGGGCTTGCTCGAGGACGGCCGGTTTGCCGACCTGATGCGCTCGGGTTTCCCGCTGCGGTTGCATTTCCGGCTGGAGCTGTGGCGCGAGCGCTCGGGGTGGTTCGACCGCTATCTCACCGGCGTAGAATGGGACGCGGTCGCCCGGCACGATCCGCTGGCCGACGAGTTCATTTTGATCCGCACCGGCGGCGCAATGACCCGGTACACCACCACCGAAGATCTCGCCGCCGCGCTCGCCCTCCCCTACCGCGTCGCCCTGGAGGCTAGGGGCGATGGGCGCTTCTACTTGATGGCCCACCTCGACGTGACGACGCTGAACGACACCGATCTCGAGGAGTTGACGCGCTGGCTGAAAGGGGACGTCACGCCGGCGGTGTCGGGACAGGAAAGCTTCGGCCAAGCGCTGGCCCACGGTGCGCAACGCGCGCTGGTGCGGATCGCCGGCTTGCCCACCGTGACGCTCGAAGGGCGCACGGGGACGTTCCCGGGAGACGTCAGCAACCGCTAACAGGGTGTTGAAACGACGGCCAGGAACGGTGGCCGCCCGCCTACATCCCCTCGAGGGTCCTCAGGACGGCCGCGCCGTAGAATAGCCGGATGTAGCGAGTCTGGATCGCCGTGAGGCGCCGCACCGCCCATGCGAGGTGGACGAAATGCGGCTCGAACGGCGGCCGGAGCGGGTGCATCCCCACCTCTTCGGGCAGCAGGTTCCCCTTGCGGGTGTTGCAGCTGGAGCATGCCGTGAGGACGTTGTTCCACGCGTTGGTGCCACCGCGCGAAAGCGGGATGAGGTGGTCGCGCGTGAGGCACTCCCGGTGTCGCAGATAGCTCTGGTGCCGGCCGCAGAACTGGCAGCGGTACTCGTCGCGGGCAAACAGGAAGGTGTTGGTGACCTGGCGGCGGAAGCGACGGGGTACGTGCACGAACTTCACGAGCCGAATCACCGCGGGGCGCGGCAGCTCGAGGCGCGCGCTGCGCATCACCTCGCCCTGGTCCGCCTCGACGATCTCGGCCTTGCCGTCGATCACGAGGCGCAGAGCGCGGCGCACGGGCACCATAGTCAGGGGCTCGAACGACGCGTTGAGCGCGAGACAGCGCACGGATTCCCCTCTTCCGGACCAAAAAACGACCGCCACGCTCACCGTGAACGGGGCGGCCACGTATCCTACTCCGACTTCTAACGTTCGGCAAGACGGGGGGTTAGGGCGCCGATGCGCACCTGCACCGCTCGGCGCGCCTGCTCGCTCCGCACCACCACCAGGGCCGTGTCGGACCCGGCCACCGTCCCCAGCACTTCCGGCCACGCAGCGGCGTCGATGGCGGCGGCGACGGCCGCGGCGCCCCCAGCGGTGGTGCGCAGTACGAGCAGCGGCCCCGCACCGTCCACCGATACGAGCAGCGCCGGAACCACATGCTCGAGCGACGACCGCACCGCCGCGATTCCGCCCGGGGGCGCTGCGTAGCGCGCCCCGCCGTCCGGGGTGGCGACCTTGCTGAGACCGATTTCGCGCAGATCGCGCGACAGGGTCGCCTGCGTGACCACGAACCCCGCATCGCGGAGCCGCTCCCGGAGCCGTTCCTGACTCTCCACCGCGTCGCGTCGGACGATTCTCAGGATGGCGGTCTGGCGCCGGGCCTTGAGGCTCATGCCCGGTGCACGATGCGGCCGGCGATCACCGTCAGCAAGGCGGATGGCGGTGGCGGCAAGTGCTGCGGCGGTGTGAAGCGAAACACTGCCAGGTCACCGGCCTTACCCACCTCGAGCGAGCCGATGGTGCGCTCCCAGCCGAGCGCGCGCGCCCCTTCCAGCGTCAGCATGCGCAGCGCCTCTTCGGCGCCAAGCCACGCCGCCCGCGTCTCGGCCCACAGGTCGAGGTCGGCGACGCTTACCACCGAGTCGGTCCCGATCCCCAATGGCACTCCCGCTTCGCGCAGCGCGCCCATCGGGGCCACCCCGTGTGCGTGAGCGCGGTTGGAACGGGGACAGTGCGCCACCGTGCTGCGCGATGATTTCAGCGTCTGGATGTCGGTTGGATCGAGCTGTACGCAATGCACGGCCAGCGTGCCGGCTCGCAACACGCCAAGCTCGCGCAGATACTGGACCGGCGAGCAATGATGCGGCTCGACCACGATGCCCCGCGCGCGCAGCGATTCGGCGAACGGTCCGGCGCCGTAGCGCACCAGCTCGGACTCCTCCTGCGACTCCGCCAGATGCACCGCGAGCGGCAACCCTTCCTGTTGCGCGAACCGGGTCACCCGCCGATAGAGAGACTCGCTCACGGTGTAGGGCGCGTGGGGGGACACACCGACGCGCCGCTGCGACGTTGCGAGCCGCCGCAGCCGCAGGATATGGCGCTCCAACTCGGTCATACTCGCCGTGACCTGCGCGGGATCGGGACCGAACACCTCCTGGTACACGATCCCGCGTCCGCCAAAGCGCACCAGCGCTTCCATGGCAGCGCCGGTGCTTCCGGTCTCCGCGATGCACGTCACACCGCGGGCCCAGCAATCGCGCAGCCCGCGCTCGGCCCCCGCGAGGAATTCTTCCGGCGTCGAGGCGTCCTTCAGCTCACGCACCTTGCGGACCCACTGCACGAACTCTGTCTCGCCGTTTTTCCCGGCGAGGTGCGTCAACTCGAGATGGGTGTGGGCGTTGACGAGCCCCGGGGTGAGGATGGCGTCACGGAACTCGAGTCGTTCGGCATCGCCCGGCGCGGCCACGCGCGCGTTCGGGCCCACGGCCACGATGCGGCCGTCGCCGCCAACAAGAACGGCGCCGTCCTCGATCGGCGGCGCCGTGACCGGAAAAACCGTACCGGCGCGGATGCGGAGCATCGCTCGCCTACGGTGTGACGGGGCCGAACCCGCCGTGCACCGGACAGAGCTGCGTAGGCTGGGTCCCCGGGTAAAACCAATCCCAGCGCCGGTCGGACGTCGGGCAGAACGGGGTCGCGAGGTATCCCGTCTTCCAGTCGACCTCCCGAGGGATCAGGGAGTCGGGACGAGACCAATCGGCGGGACGGGGGCGGCGATCGTACACGTCGCGCATGAACGCGGTCCAGGCGGGAGCCACGATGCGGCCGCCGGCCGCGTTGTTCATGATGCGCTGCTGAAAGTCGTACCCCATCCAGATGCCGGCCACGATCTCCGACGTGAAGCCGACGTACCAGACGTCGGTGTAGTCGTCGGTCGTGCCCGTCTTGCCGGCGGACGGGAGCTGAAACCCCGCCCCACTCACGGCGGCGGCCGCGGTGCCGCGACGGACCACGTCCCGCAGCATGTCGGTCATCAGCCAGGCGTGCGCCGGGTCCATGACGGCCTCCCGCTGGATCGCCGGCTGCCACAGGATGGTGCCGCTCTTGTCCTCGACGCGAATCACGCCGATCGGCTGCGCGCGGGTGCCGAGCGTGGCGAACGCGGAAAACGCGGGGATCAGCTCGATGGGGTACACCCCACGCGCCCCGATGTGAATCGAGGGAACGGGCGGAATCGGCGTGGTGATGCCGTAGCGGCGGGCTTCCCCGATGACGGTCGCTTCGCCCAGTGACATGCCCAGCTTGATGGTGGAGAGGTTGCGCGAGAGAAACAGCGACTGACGCATGGGGATCGGTCCCAGCGTCGTCTGGTCGTAGTTCTGGGGTTGCCACAACGAGCTGTCGGGCTGCATCACCGGAAACGCGAGCGGCGTGTCGTCGAGGATCTCGGTGACTGGGTGGCCGGCGCGGATCGCGGCGGAGTACACGAACGGCTTGAAGGTCGATCCGGGCTGCCGCTGCGCCTGGGTGATGCGGTTGAATTTCGAGTCGGCGAAGTCCCGGCCGCCGATCATCGCGAGGATGTATCCGGTACGGGCGTCTATCGCGAGCAGCGCTCCCTGCAAGTACGGGGTGAACGGGCCGTGGTCCTCCCCCTCTCCCGCCCGCGAGGTCTCGAGATAGTTGCGGTAGGCCGTGCGCCCCTCCCAGCGGCCGTTGGTGTACACGCCGGCCTCGATCGCGTCAAGCTGGGCCGAGAGCGCGCGCTCGGCGGCCTCCTGCATGTCGAGGTCGAGGGTAGTGTAGATGCGCAACCCCTTCTCATACAGCGCGCGACCGTACCGCGGCTCGAGAAACTGGGTCCGCAGCCACTCCACGAAATACGGCGCCACATCGCCGTAGTTGGTGCGGCTCGTGGTGAGGACGAGCGGGTAGGCCTTCCACAGCTCCATCTCCTCGGTGGACAGGAAGCCTTGCTGCTGCATCAGCGTCAGCACCAGGTTGCGGCGACGCACTGCGCGGTCTGGATGCAGCCGTGGGTTGTAGAACGACGGGGCCTTGGGGATCGCCGCCAGGGTCGCCGCCTCCGCCACGTTCAGGTCGCGCGCCGACTTCCCGAAATACACCTGGGCCGCGGCCTCCACGCCGTGGGCCCCCGCCCCCAGTTCGATCTGGTTCAGATACATCTGGAGGATGGTCTCTTTGTCGAAATTGTGCTCGATCTCGAGCGCGACGCGCGCTTCCTTCAGTTTGCGGGTGAGCTTCTTCTCTCGGCTGATCTGGTCGGAGAAGATGTTGCGCGCCAGCTGCATCGTGATGGTGGAGAAGCCCTGGGTGTAGCTCAACGACGAGATGTTCGCCCTGAGCGATCCCAGCATGCGCCAGTAATCGATGCCGTGGTGCCGGTAAAACCGCTTGTCCTCGGTGGCGAGGAAGGCCTGCTGGACCCAGGCGGGGATCTCGCGCAGCGGCAGGACCGTCCGGCGTTGGAGTCCCAGCTCGGTGATCAGGCGTCCATCAGCGGCGTAGACCTTCGAGGTTTGCTGTGGGCCTGGGCCCGTGGTCAAGCGGGCGATGCTGGGACAGCGCTCGGCGGCGCACACGCGCGACCAGGCGCCCCAGGAGAACCCGACGCCCAGCATCGCCGCGAGCGCCGCCGCGCCGGCCATGCCCTTGCGGGTCAGCACTATCTGCCACGAGAGTCGCGGCTTCAAGAACGTGAATCGGCCCATTCAGGAACAACCTAGCGGGACGCGCCGACGCTTGCCAGCGCTGACGGCCGATCTTACGATTCGCGCGCATGTCGGGATTGCTCGCGGAACTCAAGTGGCGGGGCTTCGTGCACGACGCGACGCCCGGGCTCGACGCCCACCTGGCGCGCGGCCCGGTCACCGTCTACTGCGGATTCGACCCGACGGCGCCGAGCCTCCAGCTCGGGAATCTCATCCCCCTGATGCTGCTCAAACACCTGCAGTTGGGCGGCCATCGGCCCATCGTGCTGATGGGCGGCGGGACGGGACTGATCGGCGATCCCTCGGGGAAGCGCGCCGAGCGGCCGTTGCTATCCAACGAGCAGATTCGCGAGCATCTCGAGCGCCAGCGGGCCCAGATGGCCCGGTTCCTCGATTTCAATGCCGGGCGCGCGTTCCTCCTCGATAACGCAGAATGGCTCGTGACGGAGCCGCTCGTCGGGTTTCTGCGCGATGTCGGCAAGCATTTCACCATCAACGTGATGCTGCAGAAGGAGTCGGTCAAAGCGCGACTCGAAGCGGGGCTGTCGTTTACCGAGTTCAGCTACATGCTGCTGCAGGCGTTCGACTTCCTGCAGCTGTTCCGCCGGAAGGGATGCACGCTTCAAGTAGGCGGGTCGGACCAGTGGGGCAACATCACGGCGGGGGTCGAGCTGATCCGCCGGGTCGAGGGGGCGGAGGCCCACGCCCTGGTGGCGCCGCTCGCCACGACAGCGTCGGGCTCGAAGTTCGGTAAATCCGAGACCGGCGCGATCTACCTCGATCCGGCGCTGACATCGCCGTACAAGTTCTACCAGTACTGGTACAACACCGACGACCGGGATCTCGAATCGCACCTGCGGCTCTTCACCCTGCTGCCCAAGGACGCCATTCGCGGCCTGTGTGACGCGCACAAAAAGGACCCCGGCGCCAGGGCCGCCCAGGTCACGCTGGCGAGCGAGGTCACCGAGCGAGTGCACGGCCCGGACGCTGTCGCCAACGCCACGGCGGTCAACGCGATCCTGTTCAGCGACGTGGACCCACGCCAGGTGCCGCCCGGAACCTTCGACGTGCTCGCCCAGGAGATCCCCGGGGCATCGGTCGCTGCGGCGGACGGGATCCCTTTGATCGACGCGCTGGTGACGGTCGGATTGGCAAAATCGAAGAGCGAGGCCCGGCGCCAGATCCAGCAGGGCGGCGTCTCGGTCAACCAGCAGCGGGAAAAGAGCGTGGACCGGGTGCTCGGCCCCGCCGACCGGCTGGCGGGCCGGCACGTGCTGCTGAGAAAAGGGAAGAAAGACTACGCGCTGTTGCGGGTGGGTCGTTAGCGGTCCTTCGAGACTTCCTCCAACACCTCCACCACTTTTTCCATCTCCCCCACCGTGTTGTAGACATGTGGGGACAGCCGGATCGCGCCTTCCCGCAGGCTGCACACGACGCTCGCTCGTTTGATGGCGTGAAACGCCTCGACCGCCTTCTCCGGCGCGATGCATACGATGGCTGAGCGGTGCCGGTCGTCGCGCGGGGACGCCACGCGCACGCCGCGCGCATCCGCCCACTTGAGGATCGGCTCGTGCAGGCTGCGTGTCACCTCGGCGATTTCCTGGATGCCGATCTCGAGCAGCAGCTCGACCGACTGCGTGAGCCCGTAGAACTCCTGGAACGGCAACGTGATCATCTCGAAGCGGCGGGCGTCGGCGCGGAACGTGGGGTTGTACTCGGTGAGCCGGGAGAAATCGTCGGTGCCCTCGAACGCCATCCACCCGGTGATCGCGGGTTCGAGCGAGGTGATCAGCTCCTTGCGCACGTACACGAACCCCGAGCCCCACGGTGAGAGCAGCCATTTTTGCCCGCCGCACGCCAGGATGTCTACCGGGGTCTCGCGCACGTCGAGCACCGAGTTTCCCACCCCCTGGATCCCGTCCACCACGAGATAGGTGTCGTTCGCGCGCGTGGCAGCCGAGAGTTTCTTCAAGTCCACGCGGTAACCGTTGGAGAACTGCACGAACGAGATCGCGAGCACCCGCACGCGGGGATCTCGCAGCGCACCGAGCAAGTACTCCTCATCGGGCCAGCCCTCCGGCGTGCAGGGCGCGAGTTCGACCTCTACCCCGAGGTTCCGCAACATCAGCCAGGGGTAGACGTTGGCCGGGAATTCCCGGTCGGACACGATGACCCGGTCCCCACGCTTGAGCTTCAGCGCCCGCGCCGCGAGATGCAGCCCGAACCCCGTGTTGGTTGCGAGCGCGATCTCACCGGTGTCCGCGTTGATGAGCCGGGCGGCGGCGTCGCGGGCCGCCTGCAACGCCGCGAACAGATCGCGATCGGGAAGCAGATGGGGCGCCGTGCGCCGCGCATTGAACGCGTCGAGGATGCGCCGGGTGCGCTCGGGGATCGGACCGATCGAGGCGTTGTTCAGATAGACGGTGTCGGCCGTCCAGGGAAACTCGCTCGCCCGCAGGTGGCGCAGCGACTCACGCAACGCCTTCACCTTGGTGGGGTGGAGCGTCACGTGCGTCATGCCGAACGCACTTCCAGCGCGTCACGCAGCCCGTCGCCCAACAAATTGATCCCCAGCACCGTGAGGCCGATCGCGAGCCCGGGGACGAGACTCACCCAGGGCGCCACGCGCAGCAAATCCCGCCCATCCGCCACCATCGATCCCCACGACGGCGTCGGGGGCTGCGCCCCCAGACCCACGAACGACAACGCCGCCTCGGCCATGATCGCGCCACCCACCCCGAGCGTCGCCGCCACGATCACCGGCGGCAGCACGCCGGGCAGGAGATGGCGCGCCAGGATACGAGAGTCGCGGGCTCCCAGGGCGCGTGCCGCCTGGACGTATTCGAGCCCCCGCAGCACGAGCACCTGCCCGCGCACCAGGCGCGCCATGCCGGCCCACCCCACGAGGCCGATCACCACGAACACCACGGGAAGCGAGGGTGTGACCGCCGCGGCAATGGCGATGAGCAACAGCAGCGAGGGAAATGCAAGGGTGACGTCGGCGAGGCGCATCAGCAACGCGTCCAGCCAGCGGCCGTAATAGCCCGCGAGCAGGCCCAGGAGGAGCCCGAGCAGGATCGCCACGCTCTGGCTCACCAGGCCGACCGCGAGCGACAGGCGCGCTCCGTACAACACCCGCGACAGCACGTCGCGTCCCTGAACGTCGGTCCCGAGCCAGAACGCCGAAGAGGGACCGCGCAGGCTTTCATCCAGCGAGCCGCGCAGCGGATCGGCGGGGGCAATCCAGGGCGCAGCTAACGCCAGAACGGTGAGAGCCGTCACCAAGCCAAGCCCTGCGAGGGCCCAGCGGTCGTGGGCGAAGCGATGCCAGTGGCGTGGCGCTTGCATAGGGGACATGACTACGTTACTCGGGACTCAAGCGCCAAATCAAGCGGAAGGCATGATCGATCGGTGAATCCCGGCACTCGCTTCACGCTCGTCCTGGGCGGCGGTGGCATGAAAGGCCTTGCACACGTGGGTGTGCTTCAGGCCCTGCTGGAGCGCGGCCACCGACCGGCCAACATCATCGGCACTAGCGTCGGGTCGCTGGTGGGCACCGCTTGGGCCGCCGGGAAAAGCATCCCCGAGCTCCGCGACATCGCCATCAATCTCAAACGCAAAGACGTCTTCCAGATCGCACACGCCGACATGGCGTTCAAGCGCATGCGCTCCCCCGCCCTGTTCCGCCGCGAGCCGCTCGACGACCTGATCCACGGGCTCGTGGGGCAGGCC
>DATBLG010000143.1:0-8753 GCA_036555485.1 Gemmatimonadales bacterium
GGCGACCCTGTCGTGATTCCCAACGCCGAGGGCGGACGCACCACTCCGTCCGTGGTCGGATTCACCAAGGATGGCGAACGCCTCGTCGGTCAGGTCGCCAAGCGCCAGGCGGTGACAAACCCGCAGAACACGATCTTCTCGATCAAGCGGTTCATGGGGCGACGCATCAGCGAGGTCGTCGAAGAGACCAAGCGCGTTCCGTACAAGGTGGTCGCCGGCCAGAACGACCTCGTCGCGGCGGAGATCCAGGGCAAACGGTACACGCCACCGGAGATCTCGGCGATGATCCTCCAGAAGATGAAGCAGACCGCTGAAGACTATCTCGGCCACAAGGTCGAGAAGGCGGTCATTACCGTCCCGGCCTACTTCAACGACTCCCAGCGTCAGGCGACGAAGGATGCCGGCAAGATCGCGGGCCTCGACGTCGTCCGCATCATCAACGAGCCCACCGCCTCGGCCCTCGCCTACGGCCTCGACAAGAAGAAGGAAGAGAAGGTGGCGGTGTACGACCTGGGCGGCGGCACTTACGACATCTCCGTCCTCGAGCTGGCCGAAGGCGTGTTCGAGGTGAAGTCGACCAATGGCGACACCCACCTGGGTGGCGACGACTTCGACGCGCGCGTCATGGAGTGGCTGGTCGCGGAATTCAAGCGCGACCAGGGGATCGACCTGTCCAAAGATCCGATGGCGCTGCAGCGGCTCAAGGAAGCCGCCGAAAAGGCCAAGATGGAGTTGTCCACCGTGATGCAGACGGAGATCAACCTCCCGTTCATCACCGCGGACCAGTCCGGACCCAAGCACCTCAACCTGTCGCTGACGCGCGCCAAGCTGGAGCAGCTGGTCGACGACCTGGTGAAGCGCTCGCTGCCCCCGATGGAGCAGGCGCTCAAGGACGCGGGGCTCAAGCCCGGCGACGTGGACGAGGTCATCTTGGTAGGCGGTCAGACCCGCATGCCCAAGGTTCAGGAGATCGTCAAGTCGTTCTTCGGCAAGGAGCCGCACAAGGGCGTGAACCCCGACGAGGTCGTCGCCATCGGCGCCGCGATCCAGGGGGGCGTGCTCGCCGGTGAAGTGAAGGACGTGTTGCTCCTCGACGTCACTCCGCTCTCGCTCGGCATCGAGACGCTGGGCGGTGTGACCACCGTGTTGATCCCGCGGAACACGACGATCCCGACCAAGAAGTCGGAGGTCTTCTCGACAGCCGAGGACTCCCAGACCACGGTGGAAATCCACGTGCTCCAGGGCGAGCGCCAGATGGCGATGGACAATCGCACCATCGGCAAGTTCCAGCTCACGGGGATCCCGCCGGCTCCGCGCGGGGTTCCTCAAGTAGAAGTGGCGTTCGACATCGACGCGAACGGCATTCTGCACGTCTCGGCGAAGGACAAGACGACGGGCAAGGAACAGAAGATCCGGATCGAGGCCTCCTCGGGTATCGGGGACAAAGACATCGATCGGATGGTCAAGGATGCCGAGGCCCATGCCTCCGAGGACAAGCAGCGGCGCGACGAGATCGAGCGGCGCAACCGCCTCGATACCATGGTGTACGAGGTGGAGAAGAACGCCAAGGAATGGGCCGATCGCCTCGACGCGGCCCTGAAAACCCGCCTCGACGCAGCGGTCGAAGGATCGAAGCAGGCGTTGCGCAGTGGTAACCCGGAAGAGATTGCCCGCGCGTTGGATGAGCTGCAGCAGGCGTACTCTGCCGCCGGCGCGTCATTGTACGCAGCGGCCCGTGGCGCGGAGGCGTCGTCGCCCGGCCCGGAGGCTGGTGCTGCGGCGGGCGGCCCAGGGGAAGCGGATGCCGCCAAGCAGGACAATGTCGTGGATGCCGATTACGAGATCGTCGATGACGACAAGGGCAAAAAGAATTAGGTTTCTCTCGACACCCCACACGCGGACGTGATGATGTCGGTACGCACTCGGGATTGGTTGAAATTCATAGGGTTGGTCGGTTTGGCGTTTGTATTCGGGCTGGCGTTCGCGTCCGCCCTCGACCTGCCCAGGAAAACCGCGGCCGAGCCAGTGGCCGTGATCCAGGCGACGGCGCAGCGGCCCGTCCTTCCGGCCGCCAAGCCCGCGGCAGACCTGGGCGAAGCATTCGTCGCCGTCGCCGACCACGTGAAGCCGGCGGTCGTGTTCGTCACTTCCCAGATCCGGCAGCGGGTGGACAATCGTCGTCTGCCGCCGGGGTTCGAGGAGTTCTTCCCGCAGTTCAGAAACCGTCCGCAGATCGAAGAAGGCTCGGGATCCGGCTTCCTCGTGTCGCCGGACGGCTACATCCTGACCAACAACCACGTCGTATCGGGGGCCAGCAGGGTCACCGTGCGGCTGTACGACAAGCGCGAGTTTCAGGCACAGGTCGTCGGGACCGACCCACAGACGGACGTGGCGCTGATCAAGATCGTCGCCCAGGGTCTCCCCACCGTCGCGTTCGGGAACTCCGATTCGACGCGCATCGGCGAGTGGGTGCTCGCCATCGGGAACCCGCTCGGCGAGGCGTTCGCCTTCACCGTCACAGCGGGGATCGTGAGCGCCAAGGGCCGGGCGTTGGGCGCCCTCGCCGAGTCTCGCTACTCCATCCAGGACTTCATCCAGACCGACGCCGCGATCAACCCCGGCAATTCCGGGGGTCCGCTCGTCAACGTCCGCGGCGAGGTGATCGGTATCAATTCCGCGATCGCCAGCGAGACCGGCTACAACGCGGGCTACGGCTTCGCCATCCCGATCAACCTGGCGCGAACCGTGATGTCCCACCTGGTGGCGAGCGGCCATGTCGAGCGGGCGGTGATGGGCATCGGCATCAACAACGTGAGCCCGGAAGACGCCGAAGCGGTCGGGTTGCGGGAGATCCGCGGAGTGGTCGTGCAGAGTTTCAGCGAGAACTCCCCGGCCAAACGCGCCGGGCTGCTACTCGGCGACGTGATTGTGAGCCTCGACGGCGCGCCGGTGGATTACGTATCGCAGCTGCAGCAGCGGGTGGGCTTCAAGAAGGCGGGCGAGACCGTCCAGGTCACCGTGGTGCGCCAGGGCGGCGTACGCAAGACGTTCCCGGTGCGGCTGACGGCGCAACCGGCCGACGCGGCGGATCGGGTCACGACCCGGGAGGACACGAAGGGTACCGGAGAAGAGATTGCCGCCAGTGCGAACCGCCTCGGCATCGCGGTGGAGCCACTCTCGCAGGAAGAAGCGGCCCAGGATCCGCGGTTGCAGCGCGCGCTGGCACGCGCGGGTGGAGCGCTGATGGTGACCGACGTGTCCGTCGATGGCCCATCCTATCGCAAACTGATCGGCGGTCAGAACAACCCCGATCTGATCCTCAAGGTGAACGGTCAAGCGACCCGGACCCGCGCGGAGTTCCGGACGGCCATCGAGGCCGTACGCGCCGGCGACATCGTCACCCTCGAGGTGCTGCGCCGCACGCCGGATGGCTGGGACACGGCCGTCGTGCGGATCCGGGCGCGCTGAGCTGACGGAAAGCACAACGCGCCGGGGTGTCGACCACCCCGGCGCGTTCATTTTCTTACCGCCGAACGAACATCACCACGCCAGCCGCCGCCATCCAGACGATGAGCATGGCCTGCCCGTAGAACAGCACCACCGAGTCTTCCTGGACGGCTAGCGGAATCACCATGCAGGCCGCTCCCGCCGCGAACGCTCCCCAGGAGAGCCATGCGGGGTGCACCCGACCGTTCCGGATGGCCCAGCCGAACAGGTACAGTGCGAGTCCCATCGTGAAAGTGGCGAGTCGTTCAGCCGCGAGCCCGAAGGGGTGCAGCATGTCATAGAGAAAGACGGCGTGTGTCGCCGTGAGCCCGGGCTCCGACGCCGCGTACGTGCGCGCGAGGTGCCACCCCGCGCTGGCCATGAAGAGGATGTTGATCGTCCATGCGGCGATGCCGAGGGTCGCCAGGATCGTCCCCGCGCGCGCGGGCCCCGCTCCGGGCGTGTCCTGATGTCGCAACGACAGGCCGGCGAGCCCGGCGAGCATCAAGGGCAGTCCAAAGAGCAGCGACCAGTGGATCACGCGCCACCCGTGCGTGCCGGCCACGGTGGCGAGCTGCATTGCGCCATCGCCTCGCAGGACCGGGTGCGCCAATCCCGCGACACCGAACGACACGGCGCCGAGCAGGAGGCACAGCGCGTAAAACGCGGAGCGTCGCACATCCGTCATCGCAGGACCTCCTGGAAGGGAACCGGCGCTAATCTAGGGCTTTCGCGGACAGCCCGTAGGCCTCTGGAGGGACCTGCCGTTCCGCGTCCCCACGCTCTTCGCGCGCCGACCACCGGAACCACACGACGGTCATCGCCAGCCAGAACACGAGTCCCCCCGGTACCCACATGACCAGGCCGCCGATCTGCTGGTCGTCGAGCGGCGTCAGCCCCAGGACCCGCGGCGCCGCGACGTAGAACGGGTACAGCGGCGAGTCGGCGAGCGTGATCATGGCGCCCACCACCGACATGGGGATCCCGAGCAGGAACAAATAGAGCAGTTGTCCGGGATAGGACGCGCGCGGCAGCTCCGGCAGCGGCGAGAGCACCGGCCACCACATCACCACCGACGTCGTCAGAAACACGAGGTGCTGCACGATGTGCAGGCCGTGGTGCCGCATCGCGGCATCGTAGAACGGCGGGAGATGCCACAGCACGATCGGCACGGTGAAGATCATCGCCGCGGGGATCGGCTGCACCACGCGCGCCCCGAGCGCTCGTGCCCAGCCGGGCCGGATCACGCGCCGGGCCAAATGCGCCGAAACACCGTACAGGAACAGCGGGGGAAACAGCAAGGTGAGGATGAGATGCTGCACCATGTGCGCGCTGAACAGATAGCGATCCGACAACTCGTGGAGCGGACCGTTGAGTGACGCGAGCAGCACGAGGAGCGACGCTGCAAAGGCCGCCACCCTGCGACGTCGGGCCGACAGACCACCCAACCACACGTAGAGGCCGCCCAGCAGGACGACCCCGATGACTACGCTCGGATGGAACTCCCAGTGCCGCCAGTCAACCGGCGCGGCGGTCACCTCAGCGCCCGAGCGTCAACACCCCGAAGAGGAACAGCAGCCCGAGAATCATGCCCGAGGCGAGCAGCAGCGGGCCTCCGAACAGGAGGGTAAAGAACTTGCTGTCCATCTTCAGGTGCATGTAGAACATCACGACGATCACGAATTTGACCGCCGAAAGGACGAGCAGGATCGGCGTGAGGAGCGGCTTAAAGGCCGGGACGTAAAAGACGCCGACCTCGACCACGGTGAGCACAATGAGGATGGCCGCAACGCGGAGGTACGTCCCGGCCGTTGGGTGCGTGTGCACAGCGTCCTTCGAATCCGGCGTCGCGTGCGGTCCGCTCATGTGTGGAGGAGGTAGACGAGGGTGAAGATGACGATCCAGATCACGTCGACAAAGTGCCAATAGAGTCCGGCGATCTCGACCGTCATCGCGTTGGCGGGTCCGAGCTTGCCCTGGAGCGCGCGGATCCACAGGGTGAAGAGCCAGAGCACACCCACACTCACGTGAGCGCCATGCGTGCCGGTGAGCACGAAGAACGTCGCCCCAAACAGGTTCGTCTTCAAAGTCAGCCCTTCATGCACGAACGTCGTAAATTCGTAGATCTGGAAGCCGATGAAGATCAACCCGCCGACGATGACGCCGAACAGCCAGATCTTGGCCCACTTCATGTCGCCGCGCTGGATCGCCGCGAGCGCCAGCACCATCCATAAGCTCGACATCAACAAATCGAAGGTGCTGATCGACGTCACGGGGATGTCGAGGACGTCCGCCGGCATCGGGCCGGACACGCTGCGGCCCTGGTAAATAAGGTAAGTCGAGATGAGCGACCCGAAGAGCAGACATTCCGAGCCGATGAAGGCCCAGAAGGCCATTTTCCGGTTGTCCAGCCCCATGCTGGTGCGGTGCGCGGTCGCCGGATGACTCATCTCAGACCTCGAAGGGCTCGTAGGCCCACCGGTAAATGCCATAGAGCAGAATCCCCGCCCCGACAAACGCGAACCACACAATGTGCGTGAGCGGGGCGAGCGCCATCACGGGGAGTCCCACGGCGGCCACCAGGGGCCACCACGACCCTGGCGGGACGTGCACCGGTTCGGCGGCCGCCGGGGGATGCGGGTGCTTGTCCCACAGTTGGAGCCGGCTCGTCACGGTAGGGATGACGTCGAAGTTGTGGACCGGTGGCGGTGAGGGAATGGACCACTCGAGGGTCGCGCCGCCCCACGGGTTCGGCCCGGCGATCGCGCCGTGCCGCCGTGTGCGCCACAGATTGTAGCCAAACACCAGCATCGAGATGCCGATCAGGAACGCGCCCACCGTCGACAGCATGTTCATCTGGGAAAGCCCGAGGTCCGCGGAGTACGTGTAGATGCGGCGCGGCATCCCGAGCAGCCCGATAAAATGCATCGGGAAGAACGTCAAGTTCATCCCGATGAACGTCAACCAGAAATGGACCAAGCCGAGCGGCTCCGACAAGAGCCGTCCCGTCATCTTGGGCCACCAGTAGTACATCCCGGCGAACAGACCCATGATGGTGCCGCCGAACAGTACGTAATGGAAATGCGCCACCACGTAGTAGGTGTCGGTTTGTTGTAAATCTGCCGGCGGCGAGGCATGGGTGATCCCTGACAGTCCGCCGATGGTGAACAGGGAGATGAAGCCCAGCGCGAAGCACATCGCGGTCGTGAATCGCAGCTGCCCGCCCCAAAGCGTCGCGATCCAGTTGAAGATCTTCACCCCGGTGGGAATCGCGATCAGCATGGTGGTGAGCGCGAACACCGAGTCGGCGATCGGACCCAGGCCCACCGAAAACATGTGATGGCTCCAGACGCCCCAACCCATGAAACCGATCAACACGCCCGAATACACCACGACCGTGTAGCCGAACAGCGGCTTGCGCGAGAAGGTGGGCAGCACCTCTGACACGATGCCCATCGCGGGGAGAATCAGGATGTAGACCTCGGGATGGCCGAACAGCCAGAACAGGTGCTGCCAGAGAATCGGGTCGCCGCCGCCCGCCGGCAGATAGAAATGCGTGCCGAAAACCCGATCGAACATCAGGTACACGAGGGCGACCGTGATGACGGGGAACGCGGTGATGATGAGGAACGAGGTGACGAGCGTCATCCAGCTGAAGACGGGAAGCCGCATCAGCTTCATCCCCGGAGCCCGCAGGTTCAGGATCGTCACGATGAAATTGAACCCGGCCGCCAGCGACGCGATGCCGAGAATTTGCAGCCCGAGCACCCAGAAATCGATGTTCGGCCCCGGAGAGTACTGGGTCGACGTGAGGTTGGCGTAGCCGAACCAGCCGCCGTCGGGCGCGGGGTGGCCGGGGAGGAACCAGCTCGCGTTCATGAACAGCCCGCCCAACAGGAACACCCAGTAACTGAACGCATTGAGACGCGGAAAGGCGACGTCCCGCGCCCCGATCTGGAGCGGCACGATGTAATTAAAGAAAGCGGCGCCGAGCGGCATCAAGGCCAGGAACACCATCGTCGTGCCGTGCATCGTGAACAGCTGGTTGTACGTCTCGGCGGAGACGAGCTGATTGTCCGGTCTGGCAAGCTGGGCGCGGATCACCAGCGCCTCGAGGCCGCCGATCAGCAGGAACCAAAATGCGGTCCAGAAGTAGAGCAAACCGATCCGTTTGTGGTCGGTCGTGGTGAGCCAGCTCCGCAGTCCCTTGGCTTCGCTCATTTGAGACTCTGCAGATACGCGATCAAGGGTGCCAGGTCCGTGGCGCTCACGTGCATGCTGGGCATCAGCGCGCCTGGCTTCATCGCCGGGGGATTCTCGATCCAGCGGCGCAGGTGCTCTTCGGAATTCATCATCATGCCCGCGGCGATGGTCGTGCGGCCTCCAATATGGGTCAGGTTGGGCCCGAGGGTTCCGCTGGAAAACCCGGCGACGGTGTGGCACCCGATGCAACCGTAGCGCTGAAATGCCTGCCGCCCGGCTTCCTCGACGCTCCCCGCCCTGGGCGGGGCCGGCGTGCTGCGCTGCGCCGCCACCCACGCCTCAAACGCCGAATCGGACTCGACAAAGGTGCGAAGTCGCATGTTCGCGTGCGAGGCGCCGCAAAACTCCACGCATTGCCCCATGTACATGCCGATCGAATCGGGCCGGAACCCGATCAGGGTGTGGTGGCCGGGTGACGCATCGCGCTTCCCACCCAAGGCCGGGGTCCACCAGCTATGGATCACGTCGGCGGAGGTGATATCGACGGCGACCGGTCGGCCCACCGGCAAGTGCAGCTCGTTCGCCGTGACGATCCCGAGATCCGGATAGCGGTACTCCCACCACCACTGGTGTCCCACTACTTCCACCCGCAGCGCATCGGGCGCGGCCTTGTTGGTCGAAAAAATGGTCACCACCGTGGGCACGGCGATGAACACCAGAATCAGCGCCGGCGCGAGCGTCCAGGCGATCTCGAGCGCGGTATGCCCGTGGTGCTGCTTCGGCGCAGGCTCACCCTCGCGGTGGCGGAACCGCAGGATCGAATACAACAGCAACCCCTCGACCACCACGAAGACGACGAGCGCCCACCAGAAGATCCCGGTGAACAGCTTATCGATCGCGACGCCGAAATCCGAGCGTGGCGCCAAGGTCGACTGCGGGTACGGTCCGCCGCAGGCGGCGAGCATCCCGAGGCCGAGGAGGGCGATGCACGAGACGAGATGTCGGCGTGGTGGCGGCACGGAGTCGAGCGTCTCCCGTGGGGTCGAAAAGGCACAAGAAACTAC
>DATBLG010000148.1:0-12099 GCA_036555485.1 Gemmatimonadales bacterium
TCCGGGGCGTGTCGTGCGTACCGGCCAGCAGGATGACCGGCGTGTCGGGAAGGCCCACGCGGATGCGTTGCAGCTGCTGGAAGAGAAACAGGATCGCGGGGTTGGTGGGGCGGACGGAGTGGAAGATGTCCCCCGCAAACACCACGAGATCGGGTCGCTGCTCCAGCAAATCGTCCACCGCGCGGGAGAACGCCATGGCCACGTCGGCTTCGCGCTGGTTCGCGCCCTTCGGAGTCTGGCGGTCGAACTGGCGAAACCCCAGATGGAGGTCGGCGAGGTGAGCGAGTTTCATCGACTCAGGGCCCGGCCTCCTGGAGCGTGATCGTCCCCTGCTGATCCACGCGCAACGCCATCCCCTGCGTTCCGAAGAGGCCCCCGGTCACGTTCACTCGAATCGTCCCGCCGAGCGACGCCGTGACGGCCGCGCCCCGGGTCAGCGAAAATCGTTGCTCGCCGGTCAGCGCTCCCCGCACGGCGATCGTGATCGGCTGCCCTCCCATGGTGAACTGCAGCGGGTGCTCCGGGAGGCTCGTCTCCGCCGTGTAGTGAACGGTCGTGTCCGAACCAGCCACGAGGATTTCCCGCACGGTGAGTGTGGTCGTCGCGGTGATCGGGGTGCCGCCGGGAATCTGGCCGAACGGCAACTCCACCTGATTCGTCCAGCTGTCTCCGGGCCCAACCGGCTGCTCGGGAAACGGGACGGCCGCGGCTCGGAATCCGAGCAGCACCTGGTCTCCCACGATCGAGGGGAGCCGATCGAGCGCCGAGAAATCGTTGCGGACGAGTCTTAGCTGGTCGTCGAAGACGCTCGTCAGGTGCACGCCGCGCAGCCGCCGGGCCGCGTCCTCGGACGCCTCCGGACTCAGCATCGGGCTCGCGACCCGCGCCGAATCGAGCTGCGTCGTGACCGGCACGCCGCCGGCCGCGGGTGCCCCGATCGTCTGGGTAAACGCGAGCGACATGGTGTTCGCGGGAGCCGAGTCGGAGCCCACCGCATCGGGCGCGAACCGGGACGTCTGGTCGAGCACGTAGCGATAGGCCGCGCCCACCGGTGGGTGATAGCGCAGCAAGATCTTGGTGGTGATGGGCGTGGGCGGCTTGTCGCCTGTGCAGGCGAGCAGCACCGCGACCAGGACCACGAGCGATCGGCGACTCCAGGGCATGCGAGACATCCAGTGAAGGTCAGTAGGGTTCTTCGGCAATCGGGTTGAGCGGCGGCACCGTCGTCCGTTCGCGGGCGGCCTCCGGAGCCACGCGCCCACCGAGCCGCCGTTTGAACAGCGCCAGGACGTCTTCCGGGCGCTCGCGCCGCACCGCGCCGATCGCGCGCCGCACGTCGTGCTCCTCCCGCCCCGCGATCAGGTCCTTAATCTGATTGGGTCGGATGGACGGGGCGACCCGCAACAGCTGACACACCACCGCGTCCTCGAAGGGCAGATCCGCCGCCGGCGGGAACCGTTCCACCCCGTCTCGCCCGCGCAGCACCGGCGGGCGCGGAAAGCGCACGAAGATCGGCTGAGTGAAGTGCGGGTGGCGTACCATGAGCTCGCCGATCGGCAGGGTCGCGAGCTTGATCTTGGTCGCGGGCGACAGCACCTGGTAACCCGGGGTCGCCAGCTCGTCCGAATCCATGCGTCCGAACACCTGGGTCCCGGCATTGCCGACTACGCGGCGATGCACCTGAGAACGAAATTGCTCGGCGCCGAACAGCACCAGGCCCAGGTAGCGGCCGCGTTCCGAGATGTCGAGCAGCATCTTCTTCACGTACGTCTCGGGCCCGTCAGCCGGCGCGTACTTGTTGAGCTCGTCCACGAACACGACCACGGCATCCACACCGAGGTCGCGGCGCTCGAGGTGTTCCCGCAGCTTTGAGACCACTCGGGCGAAGACCAGATCCTGCCCCAGCGGATCGACGTTGGCGACATCGATCACGTACACGGTGCGGTCGGCGAATTTCCCCCACGGCAGGTCGCTCGCGGGACCATCGTCGGTCACGAGACCCTTGCAGCGGGTGGAGACGTTGCCGAGACGGTTGCGCACCTTGCGGATCGTAGCGATGTGATGCGTGCGCCAGATATCACCGCGGCTCGCCATCTCGAGCCCGTCGAAGATGCCGCGGAACAGGCGCTCGAGATCGGCGAAGGTCTCGACCCGGTGCTGCCCGCCGAACCCGTCGTCGAAGTCACGCCGCACCACCCGGTCCGACAGAAAGTCGATGAACGCGTCGGCCTTGGCATCGATGTCGTCGCGGTTGAGCAGCACCTCGGCGTAATCGAGCACTTCGGTGAGTCCCCATACCAGCGGCTCCACCGCGTGCACCAGGTCGGGGTGGGTGCGCAGCGTGTTGAGGTTCACCCCGTCCGCCTTGAAGGGCGCGTAGTAGAGCACCTGCGCGAACGGCCCGGGCTCGACACCCAGCCGCGCGTAGCGGCGACGGTCCTCGTCTTCGAGCGGGCCCGCCTGGTCGAGGAACAGCAGATCGGGGCCCTTCACGTTGAAGCAGACGGCGGCGACGTTGCCCCGGTGCGCCGGAAAGTGCTGGAAAATCGAGCCGAGCAGGAACTCGACGGCGCTCGTCTTGGTGGCGAGCCCGGAGACGCCGGAGATGTTCAGGTGGGCCGCCTCGGGGCCGACGAGGAAGTCAGCATCGAGGTAAACCGGCGACTCGAGCCCACCCGACGTGTACAGTCCGACGGGAATGGCTGTCGGCTTGGCCCGATGCAGGTAGGCATCCATGCGCAGTGCCTGGGCCACGTCGGCGTCGCTCGCCATATGCACGCGCCCGAGCGGCACGGGCTGCAGCGGCTCCTCGGGGATCTGCCGCAACACCGCCGCCGTCCAGAGCCGGATCTCCTGGCGCACCGTGGGTGACGCGGCGGCGCGGGCCGGGTCGCCTTCGGCGCCGATCACGTCGTGCAGCGGCGTCGCCAGATCGGAATAGGCAAACCCATCCGTGACGACGCCGTACACCACCCTTCCCCCTTCCTCCTTCCCGTCTCCCCCTTCCTCCACGCGGACAATTGCCCCGATCCCAATGCTCGTCTCGGTCGCCGTCCAAAAATGGAACTGGTGTGGCGTAGCGGGTTTCAGCTCCGTGGCCACGACGCGACCGACGGGTGCTTCTCGGATCGACTCGGGCTGTTGGATCACGTTCCGGTGCGCGGCAGTCGGGAAGCAGGCGAGGACAGCAGGTCCCGGGGGGCGCGGCTCCGCAAGTAAGTCTCCACGTCATGTATAGGATACAGCAACCGGTCAAAGCGCGCGTCCGGTGTGGCAAGCGGCGCGCGCTCGCCCAACAGCCAGCCGCTCACCGTCGCCGCGCTCGCGGAGGGGCGCGCCTCGACGCGCAACAGCCCGTAGTGCAGGTCGTACCCCTCCCACGGCCAGAGGCGGAGATACCAGGAGTCCACTTCGGTGCGCCCATGCCCGCCGCGCACGCGAAACACGCTGGTGCGGTGGGACGCGGGGACGGTCAGCGCCCGCTCCAGGTGCCGGCCTTCGAGAAACTGGGCCCCGTGGCTCTTGATGACGCCGAGCGCCCTGGGGTGGCGCGCGAGCTGCGCGGACACCGAGAGCTGCCCGTCCACGACGAGCCATTCTCCGCTCCCGAGGCGATCAATGGCCCGCTCGCCCAGCGCCTTTTCGAGCGACAGCCTGGCGCGATGTACTGCGCGCCGCAGCGCCTCGAGCACCGGTCCTGGCTGGATCGCCGATTGCTCCAGCGACACGACCTCGAGACCCAGGGCCTCGATCGCCGCGCGACGATCGGGGCGCAGCGCGGCGGGCGGGGCGATGACAATCTCGCGTTGTTCCCAGTCGACCGTGTGGGGCCGCCGATCCGGCCCGCGCCGGCGCACCGCCGCGGCCACGTAGGCGACGACGATGGGGAGCACGCCGTCGTACCCCACGACCTTCCACTGTTGAATGCCGTCAAGAAACGCGACGCTGGCTGGCGGCCGGCTCGGCGCCACCGGGTGCACGGCCAGCTCCGCGTCCTCCATCAACTCAACCTCCACGGCCGGCGTCTCGTCCGGTTCGCCCGCGCGCCCAAGGCTCGCGTCCGGAACGAAGGAAGCCGGGGTGACGCCGGTCGCGTACAGCCCGGCGAGCCAATCCCGGCGACCGCTCATGCGGCGACTTTCACGCCGACGACCACCCCATCGCGGATCGGGATCACGGCGGAGACCACCCGCGCGTCGGTCGCGGCCAGGCGGTTGAATGCCCGCACGCCTTCGGCCTGGGCCGATCGATCGCCTGGATCGACCACCGCCCCGTGGAAGAACGCATTATCGGAGAGGAGCAAGCCGCCGACCCGCAGGAGGCGGACGCTCTCCCGGAAGTACTCCGCCATCGGCTCCTTGTCGGCATCGACAAACACGGCGTCGAATCCCGGGGCGAGGGTCCGCAGCACCTCGCGGGCGTCTCCCTCGATCAACAGTACCTGCTCGGCCACGCCCGCTTCCGCATAGGCCTGGCGTGCCAACGCGGCGTGCCGCGAATCCTTCTCGATCGTGGTCAGCCGACCCTCGCGCGGCAGCGCACGGGCGAGCCAGATGCCGCTGTAGCCCGCGAGCGAACCGATCTCCAGTACGGTGCGCGCGCCGGTGGCGCGCAGCAGCACGTGCAACAACTTGCCTTCGTCGGGGGAGATGTGAATCGGGGGAAGATCGGCGTCGGCGTGTCGGGCGCGCACACACGCGAGTACCGAATCTTCGACCGCGAACAGCTCCTCGATGTAGCGTTGGAGCCGCTCGTCGACCACTAGGCGGTGGCCTCGACGTTCGGGAACGGAGGAACCTCGAGCAACCACAGCCCGGCGAGGCGCGACTGCTTGTCCACTTCGACCAACAGGTGATCCGCGACGCGCATCACGCTCACCGGTCGCGCGCGTCCGACGCGGATATGAAACACCGACTCGTCGGCGTTCTTTTCCACCGTCAAGGCGGTGTCCACCTCGACTGCCGTCACCGCGGGCTGCGAGCGCCGGCTGGGAAACAGCACGCGGGCCTTCTTCGCCGCCGCCGGAGCCACGAGGGCATCGATCGTGCGGATGTCATCCGGCCAGGTGACGACGTCGAGGCCCCGCAGCAGTCCGCCCGCCACATCGAGCAGCACGAACGACCCGTCGTTCCCTTCGAGGTCGACGGTGCCGTTCATCCCCGTCGCCTGGGGGACCCCTTTGCAGGTTGCCGACAGGATGTCGGTCTCGGGATCCCAGCGATAGCTCACTTTCGGGAGCTTGCCGTCGAGGGGCTCGATCTGGGCTTCGTAGTGCATGCGGCGCCGCGCCTTCCTGCATTCACCGGGGGCGGGTAATATAGCCCGGTCCCGACGAGGAGCCAGCAGATGGAGCGACGTGAGTTCGTCTCGATGGTGGGGGGCGCGGCGGTGGGCGGGCGGATAGGCGGATGGCCCCTAAAGGACTCCCTGTCGGTCGCGGATGGTCGGATGGACAATCCGTCAATCCGGCGATCCGCCCATCCGCCACAAGAGCCGGTTCTCGGGCCCGAGGTCTTCGCCCGCCGGCTCGACCGGCTGCGCGCCGAGCTCACCACGCGCAAGCTCGATCTGCTCGTTGCGTCGCCGAGCACCAATTTCGAGTACTTCACGGGAGCCAACCCGGGACGGAGCGAGCGGTTGATTCTGCTGCTGGTGCCGACCAAGGGCGATCCCGCCATCGTGTGTCCGTCGTTCGAAGTGGAGCGGATCAAGCGCCAGAGTGCCGTGCCGGACGTGCGCGGCTGGGAAGAGCAGGACGACCCGTGGAAGCTCGTCAAGACGGCCCTGAACGCGATGAAGCCCGCCACCCGTGGCGGCCAAGGGGTGGTCGAAGCGAGCCTCGACTACGGATCGTGGCTGCGGCTGGCCAACTCAGCCGGCGGCAATTGGAAGTGGCAGACCGCAGCCCCAGTCACCGAACGGCTGCGGATCATCAAGTATCCCGAGGAGATCGCGATGATCCGGCGGGCCATCGAGATCACCGAGGCCTCCATCGCCGCGACGTTCGCCGCACTCGCCCCCGGCGCCACCGAGCGCGAGGTCGCGCGCAAGCTGTCCGACGAAATGCGCAACCGGGGATCCGGCGGCGGGGGCCTGGTGCAATTCGGCCCCTCGAGCGCGCTGCCCCACGGCGGCCCGGCCGGCGCCCGCCTGGAACGGGAGACGGTGGTGCTCATCGACGCCGGCTGCCGGGTGAGCGGCTACACCTCGGACATCACCCGCACCATCTGGTACGGCGACGCGCCGTCGGACGAATTCAAGAAGGTCTACAATCTGGTGCACGACGCCCAGACCGCCGCGATGCAGCTCGGCAAACCGTTCACCGTGCGCTGCCAGGAGATGGACCGCGCGGCCCGAGCGGCGATCGTGTCCGGCGGCTACGGCGAGTATTTCACACACCGCCTGGGGCACGGGATGGGGATGGACGGCCACGAACCCCCGTACATGGTCGAGGGCAACGACGCGCCGCTCGAGCCCGGGATGGTGTTCACCATCGAGCCCGGGGTTTACCAAACCGGCAAGTTCGGGGTCCGGATCGAGGACGATACCCTCGTCACGGAGAGCGGGATCGAACTGCTGAGCCAGCGACCGGGGAAACTCTAGGGGATCACCCGATTTTCTTTGCGAACCCGATGATCCGTTCAAGTGCCTGGGCGATGTCGGGCGTCGCCGCCGCGTAGGACAGTCGCACCCAGCGGTCGTCGCCGAACGCCGCCCCCGGTACCAACGCGACGCCGGTTTCCGTGATGAGTCGTGTGCAGAACTGCGTGCCCGAGATCCCGCCGAACGAGTCGACACGGAAAAAGAAGTAGAAAGCGCCGTGCGGCTCCACGAACTCCACCCCGAGCAGCTCCCGGCGAAATCCCTCCACCAGCAGGTCGCGGCGGCGACGGAATTCGCTCACCATCCGCTGCACGTCCTGCTCCAGCCGGTCATCACCGAACGCCGCGGCGGCGGCGTATTGCGCCATGTGGTTGGCCCCAGAAGTGGTGTGCGATTGCAGCGCTGCCATCGCCTTCGCGACCGGGCCCGGCGCGAGGGCGATGCCGACGCGCCAGCCGGTCATCGCATAGGCCTTGCTGACCCCCGTCACCACCACCACCCGATCCAGCAGATCGTCGGACAGGTCGAGAAACGATGGGGCCGGGCCGCTGCCGTAGTGGATGCGCCGGTAGATTTCGTCCGTGACGATCCACACGTTCCGGTCGGTGGCCCACTGCGCGATCGACCGCAGCTCGGCCATGGTGTACACCGAGCCGGTTGGGTTGCAGGGCGAGCAGATGATCAATCCCTTCGGCGCCGGGAGAATGCGCTCCAGCTCCCGCACGCTCACCTTCAGACCCCACTCCGGGTGTCCGGTGACGAGTACTGGCCGGGCACGCGTGAGGTGCACGATCTGCGGATACGAGACCCACGCCGGTGCGGGGATCGCCACGACATCTCCCTGGCCGAACAGGGTGAAGCAGGTGTTGAAGAGCGACTGTTTGGAGCCGTTGGACACGACGATGTGGTCGGCGTTGATGGGTCGGCCACCGGAGAGCAGGGCGAGGTGTTTCGCCGCGGCCGCTCGGAGTTCGAGGATCCCCTCGTTCGCCGCATAGTGCGTCTTGCCTTCCTTGATCGCCCGGATGCCAGCCTCGGCGGGGATCACCGGCGTGGGGAAATCCGGCTCACCGGCTCCGAGATCGATCACGTCCTCGCCCGCCGACCTCCGGCGTTTGGCCTCCTGAGAAATGGCGATCGTCGCAGAGGTTTCGAGGTGCTGGAGATTGGGCGACAGGCTGTCGCTCATGGGCGGATGGCTCCGTACCGCTGGAGGATGGTGACCGTGGAATCGAGCGGCAACGCGCTCACGGTGCCACGATATCCCCGCACCGTCTCCGCGCGCAACATCGAATTGTAGATCGCCTCCTCCGTCGCTTCGATCACCGCCTCGAACAGCGGCGACATGGCGTCGTTAGTGACGACTGCAACGGTATCGGATAGTCGGATCGGCGGATCGGCGGATTGACCTCTCCGCCCATCCGCGACCGCCAGGGAGTCCTTTAGGGGCAATCCGGCCATCCGCCGCCTTGTCGAGAACGCGATCACATAGTCCCCACTCCCGTTCGTCATGCTACTGCCGGTGCGGGCGAGCCCGGCGAGCGCCCGGCGCCCGAGACGCGCGAGTTGCCGATGGTCGAGCGGCGCGTCCGTCGCCGCCACGATGATCACGCTGCCGTCGCCCAGGTCCCCCTTGAGGTAGTACCGGCCGAGTTCGCGGCCGACGGGCGCGCCGTTGATCGACAACACGCCGCCGAAATTCGTCTGGACGAGGACCCCGACGGTCCACGAGCCCAATCGCGCCGGGAGGCGGCGACTGGCCGTGCCGATCCCGCCCTTCCACCCAAACGCCACGGTCCCGCGCCCCGCCCCCACCGACCCTTCGGCGACTGGACCGGGAGCGGCCGAGCGAATCGCCAGGAGCACGTCGGTCGCGGTGATGGGGCGGGCTCGAATGTCGTTCAGAAAACCGTCATTCGTTTCTGCCACCACGGCATTCGCCGATCGCACATCCGCGTTCCCGGGCAGGTCCAGCAGGTACGTGAGCACCGCGTCGGCGGCGCGAGGCACGCACAGGGTGCACGTGAGCACGATCGGAGACTCGAGCTCGCCCAGCTCGTTCACTTGCGTCGAGCCGGCGAGTTTCCCGAAGCCGTTGCCCACGACGATCGCCGCGGGGACCTTTTCGCGGAACACGTTGCCGTCGTGCGGCAACACCGCGGTGACGCCGGTGTTGACGGAATCGCCCCGGACGAGCGTCACGTGGCCAACCCGCACGCCCGAGACATCCGTGATGGCATCGAGCGGGCCGGGTGAGAGGACCCCGACCACGATCCCGAGATCCCGAGCGCGGGGGCGTTGTTGACCGGATGCCGGCGCTGCCAGGCAGGCGAGCGGCAAGAGAATGCGGAATGCGGAATGGGGAATGCGGAATTGAAGGGTGGGCTTCATGCACGATACCCGTCGCTCCATTCCGCATTCGGCATTCCGCATTCCGCATTCCTGGCGCGCCATGGCCGCTCCCGCACCGTTGCTCTTTGGATGTCCCGAAGCTAGCATGACACCGGCAGTGGCGCCCTTTGACAACCGAGGATCGCGTGACTGGTGTGAGTGAAGCGCAGGCCGCGCTGGAGCGCGGCCGGGCGGTATTGATGGTGACGCCGCCGGCGGTGGAGCAGGCGAAAGCGGTGTGGGAGCTGCTGGCGACCCACACCCGACCCGGCGTCAGTGTCGTCGTGGTGTGCAGCGACCAGGCCGCGGCGGAAGAGTGGGCTGACGCCACCCCGGAGGGACTGCGGGGGCATCCCGTCACGAGCCTCGGACGCAGCGCGCGCCTCCTCAAAGAGAACGCCGTCGATCTTCTCGCTGGTACTCCAGAAGACCTCCAGGGGCTCGCGGCCCGCTCCGCCCTGAAGCTCGACACCGGGACGACCGTGGTGCTGGCCTGGCCCGAATGGCTGCTGGCGAGTGGCCGGCTTGCCGGACTCGAGCAGCTGCTGGGGGAGCTGCGCGAGGCGCGCCGCATCGTCCTCTCCTGGAATCCCACCGTACTCGAAGACTTTCTCGAGCGCCACGCGCGACGTCCGCACGTGGTGGGAGATTTGCCGTTGGGCGAGGACGCGCGACCCTTGCCGCCGGTCGCCGCGGCGCGCTATGCCGTCGTACCGCGGGCGCGCCGGGTCACGGTGCGGCGCGAAGTACTCGACGCGCTCGACCGACCCCGGGTGGCCGAGTGGCGACAGGGGGCAGCGCCGACCGAAGCGGCGGACGCGATTCTGTGCTTCGACCTTCCCTCCCGAGCCGAGCTTGCGGACCTCGCGAAGTACGGCGAACCGATACTGCTGCTGTCCCCCTCCCAGCTGCCCTACGCCCGCTCGATCGCGGCGCCGTTGTCAGCGTTGTCGCTGCCGGCGGTTCATACACGGGCGCAGTCGCGCGCCGAGACGCTGCGCGCAGAGGCCACGACCCGCCTCGAGGCAGGCGGGCTCGAGCCGGAGCTGGGATTGCTGCAACCCCTGTTTGAGCGCTACGACCCAGCTGAGGTCGCGGCCGCACTGCTCGCCGCCCATCGTCAGCTGGCACACGCCAATCCGCCGACCGCCGAGAGTCGGTCGCCGACGGCCCCGCCCGAGGACTGGGTGCGCGTGTTCGTGGGTGTGGGCAAGAAGGATCGCGTTGGCGCGAGGGATGTCGTGGGCGCGCTTACCCGCGAAGTGGGACTCGAGCGCGACGACATCGGTCGGATCGAGGTGCGCGAAACGCACTGCCTCGTGAGCGTGACCCCGCGCGTCGCCGAGCGGGCGATCGCGGGCCTCTGCCGGGTGTCGCTGCGCGGGCGACGGGTCACGGCCCACAAGGACCGCGGCGTCTGACATGGCCGGAGCCCTCGGCCACATCCGCGTCCTCGATCTCTCTCGCGTGCTCGCAGGTCCCTGGGCAAGCCAGATTCTGGCCGACCTGGGAGCCGACGTCATCAAGGTCGAGCGACCCGACTCGGGCGACGATACGCGCCATTGGGGTCCGCCCTTCCTGAAGGATGCGCTGGGAAGGGAAACCGGTGAGGCCGCGTACTACCTGAGCGCCAATCGCGGCAAGCGGTCCCTGTGCGTCGATTTCACGACGGCCGACGGTCGCGACATCGTGCGGCGCCTCGCCGCCCAATCGGACGTGCTCCTCGAGAACCACAAGGTGGGCGACCTGGCCCGCCATGGTCTGGCGTATCCGGACCTCCAGGCGCTGCAGCCGCGCCTCGTCTACTGTTCGATCACTGGGTTCGGCCAGACCGGTCCGTACGCTCAGCGCGCCGGCTACGATTTCGCGATCCAGGCGCTCGGCGGTCTGATGAGCGTCACCGGCGAACGGGACGACCGCGCCGGCGGCGGCGCGCAGAAGGTGGGGGTGGCGGTGGCGGACGTGATGTCCGGTCTCTACGCGTGCATCGCGATCCTCGCGGCGCTCGCCCACCGCGACGTGGCGGGGGTGGGGCAGCATATCGACCTCGCGCTGCTCGACGTGCAGGTCGCCGCACTCGCGAACGTCGCGCTCAACTACCTCGTTGGTGGAGGTGTGCCGCAACGCTGGGGCAACGCGCACGCCAACATCGCACCCTATCAGGTCGTGCCCACGGCCGACCGCCCCATCGTCCTCGCCATCGGCAACGATGCCCAGTTCAGGAAATTCTGCGAGGCAGCCGGGGCTCCGAGCATGGCCGCCGACCCTCGGTTCGCCACCAACGACGCCCGCGTGCGCCATCGCGACGAGCTCACCCGCGAGATCGAAACCGTGCTCCGGTCCCGCCCGGCGGCCGCCTGGCTCGCGGCACTCGAGCCCGTCGCGGTCCCGTGCGCCCCGATCAATGATCTCGCTCAGGTGTTCGCGGACCCACAGGTGCGCCACCGGGAGATGCGTGTAGAGGTGCCGCATCCGTCGGGCGCAACCGTGCCGCTGGTCGCGAATCCGATCCGGCTATCAGCGACGCCGCCGCGATACGATTTGCCGCCGCCCCTATTGGGGCAACACACGGAAGAGATTCTGCGGGAGCAGCTCGGATATGATGCGGCTCAGATCGCCGCCCTCAAGACGCGACGCGTGATCTGATGCCCCAAAACGCTGACGGGCCGCCCAGCGGGGCGGCCCGTATCGAGCGTCGCTTCACTTCGCTCCCTTACTTCTTGTTGACCGCCATCTTCAGCTGCTTGCCGGCGCGAAACGCCGGGGCGATCGTCGCCTTGATCTGAATCTCGGCGCCGGTCTTGGGATTGCGCCCCATGCGCGCGGCCCGTTTACGGGCTTCGAAATTGCCGAACCCGGTGATCTGGACCTTGGTGCCCTTCTTCAGTTCGCCCGCAATGATCCCCTTATCGTCGAACAGGGACTCGATCGCGCGACCGGCATCGGCCTTGGACATCTTCGTCCGCATGGCCAGTGCCGCGATCAGCTCGGCTTTATTCACGGCGCGCTCCTTGGTAAGGTGAACGGAAAAAGCCCTTGCAATCCGGCCCCTTTCACGGGGGGGCTCCCGAAAAGCCTTGAAATCTCTTGACAATATGGTGACCT
>DATBLG010000174.1:0-4148 GCA_036555485.1 Gemmatimonadales bacterium
ACTCCAATCTCGTCCCGTGGCAGTTGTTGTGTCGCGATCGTGGCGCGGCGCTGCGCATGGTCGAGGTCTCGCCGGACGGCCGCATCGACGCCCTGGATTTCGCGCGCGCCCTGGCGCTGCGGCCCAAGCTGGTCGCGTTCCCGTACGTGTCCAATGCGCTGGGCACGATCAACCCCGCGGCCGAGCTGGTGCGCCAGGCGCACGCGGCCGGGGCGGTCGCGGTGATCGACGGCGCCCAGTCCACACCGCATCTGCCGGTCGATCTGCAGGCGCTGGACGTCGATTTCTACGGCTTCTCCGGCCACAAGATGCTCGGTCCAATGGGCAGCGGCGCGCTGGTCGCAAAGCCCGAGCTGCTGCGCGCGATGCCCCCCTATCACGGCGGCGGCGAGATGATCGCGCGCGTGTGGGACGATCATTCCACGTGGAACGAGATTCCTCACAAGTTCGAAGCCGGCACCCCCAACGTGGAGGGTGCAGTCGGTCTCGCGGCCGCGATCGCGTATCTCGAGCGGCTGGGCATGGAGGGCGTAGCCGAGCACGAAGCCTCGCTGGGGCGCGAGGCGCGCGCTCGCCTCGCCGGCATCGACGGCGTGCAGCTGTACGGACCCGACAGTGATCGCGCGGGCGTCGTCTCGTTCAACTATGGCGACCTGCACCCCCACGACGTGGCCACGGTCCTCGATCAGGAAGGCGTGTGCGTGCGCGCCGGGCATCACTGCACGCAGCCGCTGATGCGGCGCCTGGGCGTCCCCGCTACTTGCCGGGCTTCGTTCTACATCTACAATGGAGTGGACGACGTCGACGCGCTGGCACGCGCGATCGTCAAAGCGGGCGAGCTGTTCAAGGTCGAGGCCTGAGCCGCCCCACCACCTCCACCGGAAGGGCAATTGACCGCACCGATCGTCGCCGTGGACCGAGTGGTGAAGCGGTTCGCCGGGCACGTGGCGGTGGACGGCCTGTCCCTCGATGTGCCGGCGGGCGTGATCTACGGGCTACTCGGCCCAAACGGCGCCGGCAAGACCACGACGATCCGCATGATCATGAACGTGTTCGTTCCCGACCAGGGCGCGATCCGATTGTTCGGCGGCCCCGGCACGGGCCGGGATCACTCGGCGCGCATCGGGTTCCTGCCGGAAGAGCGGGGTCTCTATCCCAAAATGCGCGTACTCGATGCCCTGCTCTTCCTGGCGGAGATCAAGGGCGTCGAGCGGCGTGTGGCCCGGCCCAAGGCGACGGACTGGTTAGCACGGCTCGGCCTCGCGGATTGGAGCACGCGCAAGGTCAACGACCTGTCGAAGGGCATGCAGCAGAAGGTGCAGTTCATCTCGACGGTGCTGCATGAGCCGGACCTGCTGATTCTCGATGAGCCGTTCTCGGGACTCGATCCGGTCAACTCGGAGCTCATGCGCAACACCGTGCTCGACCTGCGGCGGCGCGGCAAGACGATTCTCTTTTCGACCCACATCATGGAGCAGGCCGAAAAACTCTGCGACCTGATCTGCATCATCGCCCGGGGCAAGAAGCTCGTGGACGGGTCCCTGGCCGACGTGACGCGCCGGCACGGCGGGCGCCACGTGAGCGTGGCGTTCGACGGGGCGATGGGCGCCGCCACTCAGGTGTTCGCCGATCGCCGGCTCGTCGCCAAGATCCAGGATTTCGGACAGTACGCCGAGCTCGAGCTCGCTCCCAACGCGGACGCCCAGGAAATCCTGCGCGGCCTGGTGAGCTCGGGTGCGCGGCTGACGCGGTTCGAGATCGTGACGCCGTCGCTGCACAAGGTATTCGTCGATCTCGTGGGACCCGAGGGGGCCAGCGCCGCACCGCGGCCCGAGGCGGACTCCGCCCGTGAGTAAGGTCGGAGCGGTCGTGCGCCGCGAGTTCATCGAGCGGGTCCGGACCAAGGGCTTCTGGATCGGAACGGCGCTTGGCCCGATTCTCTTCGCCGGCATGATCCTCCTTCCCGCGATGCTCATGCGTGGTGGCGGCAGCAGGCGGATCGTCGTGCTCGACGGGACGCACGGGCCGCTGGGCCAGGAGGTCACCGTCGCGCTCGACACCACCGCCGCGTTCGACGCGACTCGCATCCTCGACGCGCCGGGCGTGGCGGAGTCGCTGACCGCCGAAGTGGAGGCCAAGCGGCTGCAGGGATTCCTGGTGCTGCCCGCCGATCTTCTGGAGTCGGCCAGCGCCGAGTACCGGGCCTCCAACGTGTCCGGGTTCGAAGCGGTGGAGCGCATGCAGCGAACGTTGCGGCAGGTCCTGCTCGGCGCCCGGCTGGAGCGCGCCGGCGTCGACCCGGCGATCGTCGCGCGTGCCACGCCTCGCGTGCACCTGGAGACGAGGAAGATCGCCGGAGGGAAAACGACGGGCCAGACGGCGGTGCAGTCGTTCGCCATCGCCTACATCATGGCGATGGTGCTGTTCATGTCCATTCTGCTCTACGGCGCGGGGATCATGAGTTCCGTGCTCGAGGAGAAGTCGAGCAAGGTGGTGGAAGTACTGGTGTCGTCGTTGCGGCCGTTCGAGTTGTTGGCCGGCAAGCTGATCGGCGCGGGGGCGGTGTCGCTGGTGCAGTTCGGCGTGTGGGGCGCCTCGATGCAGCTGATGCTGTCGCAGCGCAGCGCGCTGATGAGCCGTCTCGGGTCCAACGAAGTGGCGAGCATCTTCCAGCTGCCGCCGCTGCCCCTGTCGACCGCCGTGATCGTGGTGGCGTTCTTCCTGGGCGGCTTCATGCTCTACGCGGCGATGTACGCGGCAGTGGGCGCGATGTCCAGTAACCTCCAGGAAGCCCAGCAGGCGGTACAGCCCGTGAATCTCACGTTGATGGTGGGGCTGTTCGGCATGTTCGCCATGCTCAACAACCCCACGTCCACGGTCGCCATGGTGCTGTCGTTCCTTCCGTTCACCGCTCCGATCATCGTGCCGGTGCGCTGGACCGCGGGCAATCTCCCGTGGTGGGAAGTGGGGGTCGCGTTCACACTGCTGCTGCTCGGCGTCGCCGCGATCGTGTGGGTGGCCGGCCGGATCTTCCGCGTGGGCATTCTCATGACCGGGAAACGGCCGAGCATGAGGGAATTGGTGAGGTGGGTGCGCACGGCATGAACGACGACCCAGTGTTCAGAAAACGGTCGTCAGAGTAGTGCTGGAAACTTCCCTTGTGACTGGCCTCCCTGCTTCTATCATTCACCGTATGGACTTCGATGTCGTGATCGTCGGAGCTGGACATGCGGGCTCAGAGGCCGCGGCGATGAGCGCTCGCCTGGGCGCCCGCACCCTCTTGCTCACCTCCGCCCTCGACACCATCGGCCAGATGTCCTGCAACCCGGCAATCGGCGGAATCGCGAAGGGCACGGTGGTGCGCGAAGTCGATGCGCTGGGCGGCATCATGGGGCGTGCCGCCGACCGGGCCACGATCCAGTTCCGCATGCTCAATCGCTCCAAGGGCCCGGCGGTGTGGGCGCCGCGGGCGCAGTGTGATCGCGCCCTGTATCGGCGCGCGGTGCGCCAGCTGCTCGAGACGTTCCCCGCCCTTTCCATCACACAGGGAACCGCGGCGCGATTGCTGATGGAAGGCTCGCGGGCCGCGGGCGTCGAGACGGGCGACGGACGCCGCTTCCGTGCGCGAGCGGTCGTCATTACGGCGGGCACGTTCCTCCGCGGGCGCATTCACCTCGGCACAGAGACGCAGATTCCGGCCGGGCGTGCCGGAGAGCCCCCGTCGGTGGAGATGGCACAAGCTATTGTGGACATGGGGCTTATCTCATCGCGGTTCAAGACCGGCACGCCGCCCCGGGTCGATGGTCGGAGCGTCGATTGGAGCAAGGTCGAGCGCCAGGACGGCGACGTCGATGCGGCGCGTTTCAGTTTCTTCGACGAGACAGAGCGACCACCGCAAGTCCCTTGCTGGCTCACCTGGGCCGGTGAGCCCGCGAAGGAGATCATCGCGCGTCATCTGCGCGAGTCCGCACTGTACGGCGGCGCCATCTCGGGCCGCGGGCCACGGTACTGTCCATCGGTCGAAGACAAGATCGTCAAGTTTCCGGGGGCCGAGCGCCATCAGGTGTTCCTCGAGCCCGAGGGATTGGACACGACCGAGCTCTACCTGAACGGGCTCTCGACGTCGTTGCCGGTCGCGGTGCAGCTCG
>DATBLG010000176.1:0-6140 GCA_036555485.1 Gemmatimonadales bacterium
TGCGCGGGATGCTCACCGGCGCCGCCTGGGCGGCGCAGGCCGGGGCGGACTTTTTTGGGGAGGGGCCGCTCGCTACGCGCCTCGCCACGGCGCTGCGCGCGCCGGCGCTCACGGCGCTTCCCGATTTCACGTTCCCGGCGCGCAAGGACGCCCGCTTTGGGGTGTCGCTGGCGCAGCCAATGTACCTCGAGCTGTGGGAGGTAGGCCTGGGACGTCTGGGAAGCGGCGAGTGGGGGCCGGTCCGCGCGTCGGATCTCACGGCCTGGCTGCATGCCGCGTACGCCGTGCCGCCGCCGCGCACGGAGTTGTTCGAATCCTATCTCCACGACGCGCCGGTCGATTCGCAGCCAGCCCCGCGCTCGCGACAACGGCTGTCGTGGTGGGCGCTCCTGGAGATGCCTCCGGAGCTGCCCGCGCCCGAAGTAGCGTGGGCACCGCCAAGCGTGTTCATGGCGGGACAGGGGCTCGCGATCCTGCGCACCGGCGGGCGCTACGTTGGGCTCGAGTGCGGTGCGGTAGGTGGGGGCCACGGGCATCCGGATCGGCTGAACCTGCTGCTGCACGCGGACGGGGTCTACTGGCTCCCGGATCTCGGCACCGGTTCGTATGTCACTCGCGATCTCTTTTGGTATCGCTCGACGCTCGCCCACAACGCCCCCCGCACGGACGGCGTGTCGCAGTCGGCCGGGGAGGCGCGCGGCGAAGGGTTCGACGAGCAGCGAGGATGGGGCTGGGCGCGTGGCCGGTTCGGAGACCTGACCCGGACGGTCGTGGTCGGGGGGGATTACTTGCTCGATGTCCTCGAGCTCACGGGGCGTGAGGATCGGACCGTTGAACTGCCGTGGCACTTCGCGGGACGAGGCGACGTGACGGGCGGCCGCTGGGAGGACGGACAGCTCGCCGACGATTTTGTATCCCATGTACTGCGACGCAAGTCTCCCGAATCTGGTCCCATTGTCCTCGAGCTGACGGCCGATGGCAGACCGTTGACGGCGCACTTTGTCTTCTCAGGCGAGCTGCTCCGTGCCGACGCGCCCGGCGCGCCCACCCGCCGCGCGCGCGAGCCGTTCTACGTGCTTCGCGCGACCGGTCCCAACCTGCGTTTCGTCACGGCACTCGAATTCGGTCCGCGGGGCGCGACCGTGCGAGCGGTGCGCGCGCGAGGCGAGTTGATCGAGGTCGACACCCCGCACGGCACGGACCGGCACCGGTTTGCCGGCCGAGAGTGGGAGATCGACGGACCCGGTGGGCGCGTCACCCTCGCGGCCATGATGGGCGCCGCGCCGCCGTTCGACCGGCTGCTGAATCTCGAGCCTCCCACACGACCAGTGGCGGCCGCGTTGCGGGTCGACGCGCCCCCGGCGCTCGACGGCACGCTCGTGGGATTCGATCCGTCGGAGCCGCTGCGCCTGGACTTGGAGGACCAGTACCGCCGCGGCGAAGAACCCTACCCCGGCCCAGAGGATTTCTCGGCCCGCTGTTACGCCAACTGGGATGATGACGCCATCTATCTGGCGGTAGAGGTGGTCAAACAGGACACGTGTTTCCGCGCCTCCGCCGCGCCACCGTTGCTCCTGGACAACGAGCCGGATGATATCCACTCGGACGGTCTGCAGGTCTACCTTGGCGCGCTGGACGGTACAGCCGAACCGGTCACCGGGTTCGTGATCGTTCCTGAGGACGGTGGGCGGGGTTGCCGGGTTCGCACCGCCGGCGGAGCAGTCGGGGACGCCGGGACCGTTCGCGGGGCGTGGCGCCGCACCGCGGAGGGGTATGCCGTTACGCTCGCCATTCCGTGGCCTGAAGGGTTGGTGACACCGGTGGGCGGCCAGGTGGGCTTTGACGTGATCGTGAACGAGATGCTCCCGGGACGCGAGCGACGCGTCGGTCAGCTCGTCTGGAGCGGGGGAAACGGATGGGTGTGGTTGCGTGGGGATCGGCACGACCCGGAGCGCTTTGGCGTGTTGGAGCTGGTGGGATGAGGACGATGGGCGTCCTCGTCGTTCTTCACGAGCCGCAGGACCTCGTCAATATCGCGCACGTCGTGCGCGCCATGAAGAACTTCGGGTTCAAGGACCTGCGGCTCGTGAATCCGCGTGAGTACGATCCGCACCGCGTGGAGGGGATTGCGCACCAGACGCACGACGTGCTGACGCGGGTGCGGCAGTTCGACACCCTCGATGCGGCGCTGGCCGACTGTGTGCATGTGGTCGGCTTCACGGCACGCGGACGGACGGCCAAGCGAAACCTGCAACGGCCACGGGAGGCGGCGGGGGAGATTGTAGCGGCCGCGTCGGCGGGTTGTGTGGCGCTGCTGTTTGGTCGCGAAGACAAAGGACTCAGCAACGAGTCATTGGACCGATGCCATCGTATCGTCACGATCCCCTCCACGCCATCGTATGCGTCACTCAACCTCGGCCACGCGGTGGTGCTGATGCTGTACGAGCTGGCCCTGGCGCGTGGCGACGAGACCCGGCCGTTCAAGCCACCCCGTCGCGTCGTGGAGCCGGCGACCGTGGAGGAGATCGAGCGTTTGTTCGCCGACACCGAGCGAGCCCTTGAGTCGATCGAGTTTTTCAAGATTCGTGACCGCGAGCACATCATGCGCACCGTGCGAGAGATCACGCACCGCGTGCCGCTGGACCAGCGCGAAGCGAAGCTGCTCCGCGCGATGGCGATCGAGGTGGTGAAATACCGTGAGCGACTGGCGCGTTCCGGGATTCACCTCGACCGGCAGTAAGCGCCCCGAGGCGCTGTTTGGTGTGGCCGGCGATCCCGGCCTGCCCGCGCAGATGGTGCGTGCCGCGGGCGCCCGCGTGTGGGATACCGCGGACCGCGAGTACCTCGACTATGTGATGGCGCTGGGGGCCGTAGCCCTGGGTTACGGTCACCCGACGGTGCACCAGGCGGCCGCCGATGCGCTCGCCGCTGGCGTGGTGGGCCCGTTACCGCCGCTCGCGGAAGAGTTACTCGCCGAAGCACTGGCGCGCCGGCTTCCCTGGATGGAACGGGTGCGGTTCCTGAAGACCGGTGCCGAGGCGGTCGCCGCCGCGGTGCGCATCGCACGCGTCCAAACCGGGCGCGAAACGGTCTTGGGGTGCGGCTACCACGGCTGGCTCGATTGGTGTCAGGGCCGGACCGAGGGGGTGCCGCAAGGGACACGGGCCGTGTTCGCCGAGCTGCCGTTCAACGACGCCGAGCGAGCGCGAGAGATGATCCGGTACCGTGCCGACCAGCTGGCGGCGGTGGTGGTGGAGCCGGTGGTGGTATCGGAGCCGAAGCGCGAATGGCTCGAGACGCTGCGGGCGGAAACGGAGCGGATCGGAGCGGTGCTGGTGTTCGACGAAATCAAGACGGCGTTCCGGCTGGCGGTCGGCGGCGCCGTGGAGCGCTACGGTGTGCGGCCCGATCTCGTGGTGATCGGCAAGGCGTTCGCCAGCGGCTTCCCTCTTGCCGCGGTGGGTGGCCGGGCGGACGTGATGGCGGCAGCGAGTCGCACCTGGATTTCCTCCACGCTGGCCACCGAGTCGGTTTCCCTCGCGGCCGCCCTCGCGACGCTCGCGGTGTTCGACGAGCAGAATGTCTGCACGCACCTGCATCGGGTCGGCACCCGGCTGCTGCACGGCCTGCATCGACTGCAACGTGAGTCCCCACACCGTCTCACCGGCGTGGGCGGCGTGGCCGAGATGTGCTTCCTCCATTTCACCAACGAAGAGGTCTCCCGTGCCGTGGCGGTCGGGTGCGCGAGGCGGGGTCTGCTGTTCAAGCGGACGGCCTACAACTTCGTGTCGCTCGCGCACGGCGAGCCCGACGTCGACACGACCCTGGCTGTGCTGGAAGAGGTCCTGAGGGGGATTGAATAGATTTCATGATGCTCATCGATGTGCACGCCCATTTCTTTCCCGAGCGGAGCCTGCGCGCCGACTGGCGCGCCTACAACGCCAGCCGTCTGAAGGCCGGGGAACGGATCGGCGTCACGATGCACGTAACCTCCACCCTCGGCACGTTCGGTCGGACCTCGCCAACCTATTTCCCGTCGCGGGCCGACATCGTGTACGGCAACGATTTCTCGCTGGCGCTCGAGCGCCAACATCCAGACCGGATTCGCGGATACGCATGCGTGAACCCCAACTACACCGACCACGCCGTGGCCGAGGTCGCGCGCTGTCGCGCCGCCGGGATGATCGGGATCAAGCTCGCGGCGAGTCGACGGGCCAACGACCCGCTCCTCGATCCGGTGTGCGAGGTGGCACAGAAGCACGGGCTCCCAATCCTCCACCACATCTGGCAGGGACGGCGACGGGATTGGCCGGGGCAGGAGGCCTCGGATGGCGTTGAGCTGTGCCAGCTCGCGAGGCGTCACCCCGACGTGAGCTTCATCCTGGCGCACATCGGTGGCGGCGGCGACTGGCGCCACACCCTGGCGGTCGTGGGTCCATACCGCAACGTCTATCTCGATCTCTCAGGGAGCGGCGTGGATGGCGGGATGCTCGAGGCGTGCTGCAAGGCCGTCGGCGTCCACCGACTGATGTGGGGCAGCGATATGACGATGGAGACCGGTTGGGGGAAGCTGCGGTATCTCGAGCATCTCCTGCCGGCCGCGGAGCTGGAATCTGTCGCCTGGAAGAACGCAGTGCGTATTTTCCCGCCTGGCAGCTTTCCGAGCGACTGATGCGCATCGACGTCAACACGTTCCTGGGCGCCTATCCCTACGCCCGCGTCCCCGGCACTTCGCCCGCGGCGTTGCTCGCCGCCATGAGCCGCGTGGCGATCGACGAGGCGTGGGTGACCCATCTCCCCGGATTGTTTTGGCGCGATCCCACGGAGGGCAACTCTTGGCTCTACGACACGTGTCGTGCGAGCCCCCAGCTGCAACCTGTGCCGGCGGTCCATCCGGGGCTCGCACACTGGCAGGATGTCCTCAACGAGGCAGTGGAGCACCGAGCGGCGGCGGTGCGCTGCGATCCCGGTTGTTTTGGTCTCGAGCCCGCCGGTCCGGAGCTGCGCGTCCTGGCCGCGTCATGCGCCGCCGTCGGGCTGCCGCTCATGATGGCGGTGCGACTCGAGGACGGCCGGCAGCGTCACCCCAATGACGTGACGCCCGAACTCCAGCCTGCGGCGGTGCGCGCGCTGATCCGCAGTGATGCAGACCTGCGTCTGGTCGTCACGCACGCCGACCGGGCGTTTGTCGAGGAAGTCCACTTCGGTTCGACCCCCGCCGAGGCCGGGCGCATCTGGTGGGACATCTGCTGGATCTGGGGACCACCGGAAGATCACCTCGCCATTCTGGTCGAGACCGTCGGCGTGGAGCGATTCGTCTTCGGGACGGGGCAGCCGCTGCGCATCCCCGAGACGAGCGTGGCGAAACTCGACTTGCTGGATCTCTCACCCGAACAACGGGCACGAGTCGAATCGGGCAACGTTCTCGACGCGCTCCGCCCTCGATGACCGCAGGAGATGTGATCGCCCGTCTCGGCGGCGGCCTCATCCCGGCCGTTCCCGTCCCGTTCCGCGGCGCGACCCTTGCCGCGGAGGCGCAGCAGGCATTCGCCAGGTGGATGGCCACTCAGGATGTGGCCGGCGTCGCGGTGTGGGCGCATACGGGGAGGGGACCGAAGTTGAGCGCCGAGCAGCGGCGCCTGGTGCTCGACAGCTGGCGCGCGGCGCTGCCCGACCGCGTAGTGATCGCCGGAGCGAATTCGCTCGAGATGGCGCGCGCGGCGAAGGCGGGTGGCGCCGACGCGCTGCTCGCGTTCCCCCACGCCAAGGATCCCGTCGGCTGGCACGCCGCCCTGGGGGCGGAGCTGCCCGTCATCGCCTTCTATCTCTATGAGGCGGCAGGCGGTGTCGCGTACGATGACCGGACGATCGGGGCACTCCTCGCCGTCCCGGCGGTCGTCGGGATCAAAGTGGCCACCCTCGACTCAGTGGTCACGTTCCAACGGATCGCCGGGCTCATGCACGCCCACCCGGGGAAACTCCTCATCACCGGCGAAGACCGGTTCCTCGGCTATTCGCTCGTGCTTGGCGCGCAGAGCGCGCTGATTGGGATGGGCGCCGCACTCACAGACTTGCAGATCGCGCTGCTGCAGGCCCATGCGAGCGGCGCTGCCGCCCACTTCTTGCAGTTGACCCACACC
>DATBLG010000005.1:0-65135 GCA_036555485.1 Gemmatimonadales bacterium
GGGCGTCGAAGGCACGCTCATCGCGGCGTACCGTATGCTGGACTGTACGAACGCCACCAATGCCGACTGGGGTTGCGCCGCCAGCAACTGGGTGTGGGGCAGCGTCACGAGCGATGATGCCTACAAGGGATCAGAAGCCTCGGACCAGCCCGCCATCAACGACCTCGAGGCCTACGCGTGGGGCACCGGTAACTCGGAAGCCTACTTGAACACGAAGTGGAGAGCGGTGTTCGAAGGCGTGGTCCGCAGCAATGCCGCGATCCGGCTGCTGGACAAGGTCGTGAGTGAAAAGCCGGGGGAGTTCTCCGCGGCTGAAGTCGACCAGATCCGCGGCGAGGCGCTGTTTCTCCGGGCGCACTATCACTTCGAGGCGTATCGGGTATGGGGCAATATTCCCTACTACCGCGCGGGTGATACGGATTACCGCAAGAGCAATGTGGGGGTGAACGTCACCGCCGAGCTGTTGGTTGACCTCGACTCCGCCATCGCGTTGCTGCCAGCGGCGCCCCGGAGAGGGCAGGTCGGCCGGGCGACCTCGTGGGCGGCCCAAGCCTACAAAGGCAAGGTGCAGATGTATGCCGGGGATTTTGCCGGCGCGCTGACGACGTTGCGGGCAGTCCAGGCGAGCGGGGTGTATGCGCTGGAGACGAGCTATGATCGTGTCTGGACCGGCTTCTCCGCTTTTGCCAACGGTCCGGAAACCATCTTGGCATTCCAGGCATCCGCCAATGACGGCGAGCCGAATGGGGACAATGCCAATTACGGCGAACGCCTGAATTTCCCGCATTCCGGCAGCCCGTTCGGGTGCTGCGGGTTCCACCAGCCATCACAGAACGTGGTCAATGCCTTCGGCGTGGACGCCAATGGCTTGCCGCTGTCCTTGTCCGATCCGAACTGGAACGCCAGAGATGCGAATCTCACCGGCGCGGACGCCGTGCCCGTCGATCCGCGGCTGGACTGGGCGGTGGGACGGGATGCGGTCCCCTTCAAGGATTGGGGCCTGCACGCGCCCGGCTGGATCCGGTCGCCGTCCTACGGCGGTCCGTACAGCGCGAAGAAGAACACCCATGAACGGGCGAGTGGCGCGCAGAGCAATGTCGGTTGGGTGAACACGCAGTTGAATTCCGTGAACATCCATATTTACCGGTACGCGGACGCGCTGTTGCTTCTGGCCGAGGCGGAGGTCGAAGCCGGGGTGCTCGAGAACGCCCGAGCGATCGTCAATCAGATTCGAGCGCGGGCCGGTCAGACCGCGCAGGGCTGTGGGTCTGGGTTCGATGCGGTCTCGGATAGTGTGTTGAAGGCGACGTACCCCATTTGTGTGTCAGATTCTCGCATCGCCGTGCCGCTGGTCGCGGCCGGGACCCTCTACAGTTTGACGACTCCCTGGGCCGTGTACCGCGTCGGGGAATACCCGGGCCCGTGGACCGATCAAGCCGCCGCGCGGGCGGCCGTACGGGAAGAGCGCAAGCTCGAGCTGGCGCTGGAAGGCCAGCGGTTCTTCGATTTGCGGCGCTGGGCCATCGCCGATCAAGTGATCAACGCCTACCTCGCGGTCGAGAACACCCGGAGAACATATCTGGCGGCGGCGCAGGTCTTTGCCGCTCGCCATGGTCTGTTTCCGATCCCGAACATCCAGATCGAGCTGAGCCGGGTGGGCAGCGAAGAACGGTTGGTGCAGAACCCCGGGTGGTAAGCCGGGCGCCTAACGGTTGTTGATCGTAAACGCCTGCAGGGAATCGCTCCCTGCAGGCGTTTTTTTCAGCGGCAGGCCGTGAAAGGGTGCGACGGGCAAGAGAAAACGATGCATACGCGGAATCGGTTCCGACCGCCGGGTGCGATGGTGCTCCTGGTCGTTGCCGCGGTGACCTTGTGCGGCTGCAGGGACTTTCTCAACGGCAACCCCCAGGGGACGTTGAATGAACGGACGCTCACGAATCGGGCGGGCGTCGAAGGCACGCTCATTGCCGCGTATCGGATGCTCGACTGCACCAACGCCACCAATGCTGACTGGGGATGCGCCGCCAGCAACTGGATATGGGGCAGTATCGCGAGCGATGACGCCTACACGGGGTCAGAAGCCTCGTCCCCGTCCTCCATCCAGGACATCGAGACCTACGCGTGGAGCTCCAGTCTCGTCGAGAGCACCCTGAACACGAAGTGGCGCGCCGCGTTCGAAGGGATCGTGCGAGCCAATGCCACGATCCGGCTGCTCGACAAAGTCCTGGCGCAGCGGCCGGCTGAGATTTCCGCCGGTGACGCCAAGTCGATCCGGGGCGAAGCCCTGTTTCTCCGGGCGCACTATCACTTCGAGGCGTGGCGCATGTGGGGGAATATTCCCTACTACCACGCCAACGACAGGGATTTCCGCCAGCGCAACGTCGGCGTCAATGTCGTGGCAAACTTGAAGATCGACCTCGACTCCGCGATCGCGCTGCTGCCGGTGACGCCCCGGAACGGACAGGCCGGCCGAGCGACATCGTGGGCGGCGAAAGCCTACAAGGGCCGCGTGCAGGTGTACGCGCGGGATTGGACCGGCGCGTTGACGACGTTGCGCGACGTCCAGCTGAACGGACCCCATGCGCTCGAGACGAGCTACGATCGCGTGTGGACCGGCTTTGAGGCGTTCGCCAACGGGCCGGAGACGATCCTGGCCTACCAGGCCTCGGCGAATGACGGCGAGCCGAACGGGGACAACGCCAACTACGGCGAGCGCCTGAATTTCCCGCACTCCGGCAGTCCGTTCGGGTGTTGTGGTTTCCATCAACCCTCGCAGAACCTGGTCAATGCGTTTGGCGTGGACGCCAATGGCCTGCCGCTGGCGGTCTCGAATCCAAACTGGAACGCGAGAGATACGAATCTCACCGGCGCGGATGCGGTCCCCGTCGATCCGCGGTTGGACTGGACCGTGGGCCGGAACCTCGTCCCCTACAAGGATTGGGGTCTCCACGAGCCCGACTGGATCCGGTCGCCGTCCTACGGCGGGCCCTATAGCGCCAAGAAGAACGTCCATGAGAAGGCCAGTGGCGCGCAGAGCAACGTCGGCTGGACGAACACGCAGCTGAACTCCGTGAACATCCACATCTACCGGTATGCCGACATGCTGTTGCTCCTGGCCGAGGCGGAAGTCGAAGCTGGGGTGCTCGAGAACGCCCGGGCGATCGTCAATCAGATCCGCGCGCGGGCCGGTCAGGTCGCTCAGGGCTGTGGGTCTGGGGATGATGCCGCCGCGGACAGTGTGTTGCAGGCGACGTATCCCATGTGTCAGTCAGATGATCGCATCGCCGTGCCGCTGCACCAGTCCGCGACCGTCGACTCGTTGACGACCCCCTGGGCGGTCTACCGGATTGGGCTCTACGCGACGCCGTGGATTGATCAGGTGTTTGCCCGAACGGCGGTGCGGTTTGAGCGCAGACTCGAGCTGGCGATGGAAGGCCAGCGCTTCTTCGACCTGCGGCGTTGGGCCGTCGCCGATCAAGTGATCAACGACTACTTGGTGGTGGAGAAAAACCGGAGGGCATACCTGACATCTGCACAGGTCTTCAGCGCTCGCCACAGTCTGTACCCGATCCCGGCGATCCAGATCGAGCTGAGCCGGGTGGGGACGGAAGAACGGTTGGTGCAGAATCCGGGGTGGTAAGCCGGGCGTCTAGCGTCTCCGGATTGTAAACGCCTGCAGCGAGTCGCCGTTGTTGGCTACGAGCACGGCATTCCCTGCAGGCGTGTTGATCAGGGCCAGGCCGGTGACGTCCAGCGGCGTGAGGAAGCCACTCTCGACTGGCGGCACCGGCGTGAAATGCCCGTGGCCGTCCCCCTTCAGCCAGAGGCCGTTCCCCGCATCGGCCCTGGGGGTGTTCGGCTCCGCGTCGTACAGGTTTCCCGCCACGATCAGATCGAGATTCCCGTCCGCGTCCACGTCATGCGCGATGATCCCTCTGATCGGGGAGAGTTGCGCCAGATTGGGCAACGGCGACGACGTGAAGGTCCCGTCGCCATTGTTTTGCAGATAGACACTGGCGAAGGTGTCCGCCTGATAGTGGACCGCCTGCCGCAATTGGGAGGCGCTGAACAGTTGGTGTATGGAAGCCGAGGCAAACGATGCGTAGGTCGGGAATCGCAACGGCAGCGTATAGATCGCCTTCCCCAGCCTCGCCAACCCGAACAAGGGATACTCGGTGCCGTCGATCTCCTGGGTGAGTACGACATCCGTAGTCTGGTTGCCCGTGAAATCGAGCGCATAGACTCCGAATTTGCTGGCCGGTGACGTCGTGTACGTATGGTTCAGCCCCAGATTGCCGGCCACCAGGTCCGGATGGCCATCGTGGTTGAAATCCCCCGCGGCGAGACTGAACCACCACCCCCGGGTCGCCGGCAGGCCCAACGATGCCGTCACGTCCCGCAGTCGCGTGCCCTCATTGCGATAGAACTGCAGCGGCATCCATTCCCCCGCCGTCACCAGATCCAGGCGCCCGTCGGCGTCAAAATCGATCCAGACCGCTGCCGTCACCATGCCCCCGGGGCGCATCAATTCCGGGGCGACCGCTTCGGTCACGTCCGTGAACCGGCCCCCATCATTCCGGAGCAGGTAGCTGCGGGTGGGAAAGGGATAGTTTCTGGGGACCAGTCGGCCACCGACGAACAGATCCAATCGGCCATCGCCGCTAAAGTCGCCAGCCGCGACACTCGCGGTGCTGGTGAGCATGGGTGGCAGCGCCTGGGTGTCTCTCGCGAACCGGCCGCCTCCCTGATTGACATAGAGCCGGTCCTGCAACAAACGCGACACCGGTGAGTGGTGATACCCGCCGCTCGTCACATACAGGTCTTGTCGGCCGTCGCCGTCGGCATCGAAGAACAGGGCTCCCCAATCTTCGTACTCCTTGTCGGCCACCCAGGGTTGCCCGCGCGTGGATTCAACGAACCGGCCGTCCGCGCGCTGCTGAAACAGCCTTCCCGGCTCGCCTGCCCCCCCCCCGCCCCCAATGAACACGTCCCCGAGCCCATCGCTGTCCACATCTCCCACCGCGAGCGGCGCGCCGTGGCTGGATGGCTCGTATGGCAGGAGGGGTTGCACGCTGTAGTCGATGTGCCCCGCTTGCCGGTGCTTGTACGGTAGCGCTCGGCGGGCATCCGACTGCTGGAACAAGAGGTGTCGGGTTCCAGGTGTCAGGTGCCAGGGACTACACCCTGACACCTGACACCCGACACCTGACTCCTCACGAGCCGCATCTTCCTGTCGTACGGTCAACAATTGATCTACCGGCAAGTCAGTCAGTATCTGGGAGCGTCCATCCGGCCAGATCACCTCCAGGGTGTCCACGCGCTTCGCGGGCCCCAATCCGAAGTGCGCCCGGTCATCCATGGTGGACAGGTACCCACGGTAGGGGGACTGGTAAAGGAATTGCCGTTGCCCCCCTGCCCGGAGGATCAGCGTCGCCCCGATCCCTCGTGGGTTGGTCGTGTTCCCCTGCAGCCGGATCTGCAGATAGTGATGCAGGTCGTCCGCGGGTTGAACGTTTTCATAGATCGAAGCGGGAGCATCGATGTTGTTGATGACGAGATCGAGCTTGCCGTCGTTATTGAGATCGGCGTAGGCGGCGCCGTAGCCAAACCCCGGTTGGTCCATTCCCCAGGATTTCGTTCTGTCCGTGAATGTCAGGTCCCCGTTGTTCTGGAACAGGTAGTTCGACAGGACGCGACCAGGCAATTGCTGCAGCAGCTCCAGTCCTCGGCGGTTCGCCGCGACCGTATCTCGCTCCCGGCGCAGCCCGAACATGGTCGTTTGGTAGTCGAACTCATTGACGGCTTTGGGATAGCCGTTGGTGATGAGAATATCCTTGAACCCATCGTTGTCGAGATCGCCGAACAGGGCGCTCCAGCTCCAGTCGGTGTAGGCGACGCCCGCCAGCCGGCTCACCTCACTGAAGAGGACATCGCCGTCAGGCGTAACGCCGTTGCTCAGCTGCAGCGTGTTCAAGTCAAAGTCCTGGCGAAACCCCCGAGTGCGGATATCCTCCACTCCGCCGAGGGAAGCGGCTCCACTCATCCGTTTTCGTCCGCTCAGGGCCTCCGGCATCATGTCGCTTTGCAGGATGTCGGGCCAGCCGTCATTGTTGAAATCGGCGATGTCAACGCCCATGCCGGCGAGACTCGTATGCTTGAGCCAGCGGGCCGCCTTGTCGGTGAACGTGCCGTTTCCGTTGTTGACATACAGGACGTCGTTGGGCGTGTCGTCGTTGGAGACGTAGATATCGGGCCACCCGTCCCCGTTGATGTCGCTGACGACGACGCCGAGTCCATACCCGACCTGCCGCAAGATCCCGGCTTCCCGGGAGACGTTGGTAAACGACCCGTCGCCGTTGTTGCGATAGAGCTGGTTGTAACTGCCGGAGCCCTGACTGCGGATGCCCGCCGGGTGCATGGTCGCCACGCCACGCGCAAAATCCTCAGGCGAATTGCTGAGCAGATAGAGGTCGAGGTCGCCGTCCCGATCGTAGTCCAGAAACGCGGCGTGCGTGGTGAAGCCGGTGTCCGCGATCCCGTATCGGGACGCGGCTTCGGTGAACGTGCGGTCCCGGTTATTGAGGAACAACAGGTTGGCCCGTTCATTGGGCTTGGACCATTCGGGTCCCGTGACGGACACGTAAATGTCGAGGTATCCGTCGCTGTTGATATCCACCATGGTTGCGCCGCTGGCACGCCCCCGCGTCATAACGCCCGCGGATTGCGTGACGTCCGTGAACCGCATGTCCCCGGTGTTCACATACAGGCGACTCGAGACCATGTTGCCGGTCAGGAACAGGTCGGGCAAACCGTCGTTGTCGATATCACCGACGGCCACGCCGCCGCCGTTGTACACGTAGACGTCGGTTTGCACGTTCAGCGAATCCGAGGTAGTGATGGTGTTGGCGAACGTGACGCCGGTTCGCGCCGGGCTCAGTCGCTTGAACAGTCCGGGTCCCTTTTCCCGGCCGCATCCGCCTAACCACAGAAGAGCGACGAGGAAACTGAGGCGCCGCATGGGTTCTCCATCCGCCGAGTGAGACTGCTATATTGTGACAAAAGGGGGTCGCATGAACTGGCATCCTACGCGCATCCTACTACCCATCGGCATCGTCGCCGGACTCGCCCTTGGTTGCGCCCACGGGCGCGGCGCGGGCCAGATTGAGAATCCGGCTGCTTCCCCGCCCGCCTCCCCGACCGACACGACCCCGTCCGTAGGCTGGCGGCCCGGCCTGTCGCTTGAGCAGCTGCTCGCGGGCCGGATCTCGGGGGTGACGGTAACGCGGGCGGCTCAGGGCGGCCTCTCGATACGCATCCGCGGCCCGTCGTCCTTCTATCTGAGCAGCGAGCCCCTCTACGTCATCGACGGCGCCCCGGTCGAGGCGGGTCCGGGCGGCACCCTGACCTGGCTCAATCCGCAAGACATCGCGTCCATCATGGTACTCAAGGATCCGGCCAGCACGGGGATGTACGGGGTGCGCGGCGCGAATGGCGTCGTCGTCATCAGGACGAAAGGGTCGCACTAGCCTCCACCTTTGAGGGCGTGGCGGTACGGCCCGGCGTGCGTCGTCGGATTCTGCTCGTACAGATCATCTGGACTGGCCGCAGCGAGCTCGACGAGGAAACGGCTCAAGCGCTCGACGACCGCGGCCGCATACCGTTCGCCCTTGTGTGGACTCGCCGCGGCAGGATCGCCGATCCCCGTATCGGTCGACACCTGAGTCCACCGGCGCGGCGCCCAGGCCCATCCCTCGCGGAACGCCGCGATACGAAAGCGCCGTTCCTTCCCCTCACCGGCCTCGGAGAGCGGTCGGACCAATGCCGGCGCCACGTGCTGCATGATGCTCGTCTCCATCTCCCCCGCATGATCCCCCAGGTCGTCGAAATACTCTGCCGCGTTCACGACCTGGTACCAGTTCGTCACGCACAGGAAGAGCTTCAGGCCCGGCTGCAGCTCTCGGATCATCGTTCGGAAATCGTTGCCGCCATGCCCGTTGAGGATCACCAGCTTGCGGATGCCCTGGCCATCGAGACTGCGCGCCAGGTCGCCCAGCACGGCGGCCTGCGTGCTCGGATTGAGGTTGAGGCAAAACGGGATGTCGAGCTGACCCGCTTGCACGCCGAAGGGGACGATCGGTAACACCACGACCCGCGCGCCGGCTTCCCAGGCGAGGCGCGCGGCCTCGGCGGCAATGTGCTCGGACTGGAAGTTGTCGGTGCCATACGGGAGATGGGTGTTGTGCGCTTCGGTGGCGCCCCAGGGAAGGACGGCCACTTCGCACTTCAGCTCACGTATGGCGTTCCACGTCGTCTCCGCGAGTATGTAGGGCCGGGCTGACATCGCGTTGCTTGAGTCAGCGGTTGCGTTTCGTCGTGACCACGATCACGCCATGGGCGCCACGGGGACCGTAGATCGCTGTCTTGGCCGGATCCTTGATGATCTCGATGTTCGCGATCTGCTCGGGAGTGAGCCAATCGATCCCCCGTTGCGGATCCACCATTGTGGGTGTGCCGTCGATGACAAACAGCGGCTGGTGACCGTCGAAGGCGACGTTACTGATCGGGCGAATCCGGACGCCCCCGCCAGGCATGCGGATGACGTCCACGCCCGGGAAGTGGATCTCTCGCGGGCCCAAGTCCTTTTCTTCTGGCGGCTCCGAGGGGTCAGACTGGCGGTGGTGACACCCGGACAGAGACACGAGCGCCAGCCCGCACAGGAGAACGGCAAGCCGCGCGTTCATCGCGCCACCACTTCGAACCCGGCGGCCAAATCGGCGGTCGAGTTGGGGCCCACAAACACCCGGAACGTCCCCGGCTCCACGGCGAACTTCATCGACAAGCCCCAGACGCCGAGATCCTGGACCGGGACACGAAACTCGACCGCGCGCGCCGCACCGGCTTCGAGATTGACGCGCCGGAACCCTTTCAGCTCGCGCAAGGGGCGGGTCACGGTCCCCACCTCGTCACGCACATACAGCTGCACCACCTCAGTGCCCGGACGGGTACCGGTATTGGCGACGGTCACGGTGACCACGAGCGTGTCCGCGGGGCCGAGCCGCGCGGCGCGGAGCTGCAAATCACGGTACGCGAAGCTGGTGTAGCTGAGACCGTAGCCGAACGGGTACAGGGGTGTGTTCGGGACGTCCAGGTATTTGGAGCTGTAGTGCTGCCCCTCAACCCCTGGTCGCCCGGTGTTCTTGGCGTTGTAGTAGATCGGGATTTGCCCGACCGTGCGCGGGAAGGTCACCGGCAACCGGCCGCTTGGGTTTACATCGCCGAACAGCACATCGGCAATCGCGTGGCCGGACTCGACGCCGAGAAACCACGCCTGGAGAATCGCTGGAACATGCTCAGCCGCCCACGACAGGACGAGCGGCCGGCCGCTCATCAGGACCAGCACCACGGGCCGGCCGGAGGCCACCACAGCCTGCTGCAGCCGCTCCTGCGCGCCAGGGAGGTCGAGCCGGCTGCGGCTGCCGCCCTCGCCGCTCATCGTATCGGGTTCTCCCACGACGAGGACGGTCACGTCCGCCCGCCGCGCCAGCGCCACCGCCGCCGCGATGCCGCTGGTGTCGCCGTTCGTCAGTCCGGTCCCCTGAGCGTGCAGAACCGTCACTCCGGCGCCCGCCCGCTCCCGGATGGCAGCGAGCACCGACACGACGTCACCGGCCTGTCCGCGCGCGTGCCAGGGGCCGAGGGGAGCGGCCGTGTCGGAGGCGAGCGGTCCGATGACCGCGATCGTCCTGGCACGCGCCCCGAGGGGGAGGAGGCCGCCCTCGTTCTTGAGCAGCACGATCGATTCCCGCGCCACGCGTCTGGCAAGCTCGCGATCGAGTGGCGGAGCGGTGGTCGCGAGGCCGCGAATGGGATCCTCGAAAAGGCCGAGCCTGAGTTTCGCCCGCAAGACGCGTCGCACCGCCGAATCCACCTGCGCGACAGGCACCCGCCCCGCTTGCACCAGCGCGGCGAGACTGTCCACGTAGATCCCGCTCACCATGTCCATGTCGTTGCCGGCCGCGAGCGCCAGCCGTCCGGCCTCGGCGCGCGAGGCGGCGATCCCGTGCGCCCGCAGCTCATCGATCGAGGTCCAGTCGCTCACCACGAAGCCGTCGAATCCCCATTCCTGGCGCAGTACCGTGTCCGTTAGCCAGGGGTTCGCCGCGCTCGGTACGCCGGCGATCTCGTTGAACGCCGTCATGATGGAGGCGACATCGGCGTCGACCGCTGCCCTAAAGGGAGGCAGGTAGATCTCGCGGAGCGCGCGCTCGGAGACGTCGACCGTGTTGTAGTCCCGGCCCGCCTCGGCCGCGCCGTAAGCGGCGAAGTGTTTCGCCGTGGCGAGTATCGTTTCCTGGAAGCCGCGCACCCGGGCGGTCGCCAGCACCGAGCCGAGATACGGATCTTCCCCGGCGCCTTCGGCGATCCTGCCCCAGCGCGGGTCCCGCGCGATATCCACCATGGGAGCGAACGTCCAGTTGATTCCCGCTGCCCGCGCTTCCCGGCCGGCGGCGCGTGCCGTCGCTTCCACGACCTCCGGATTCCATGTGCTCGCTTCAGCGAGTGGAATCGGGAAGATCGTGCGGTAGCCGTGGATGACATCTAGGCCGAGGAGGAGGGGGATGCGCAGGCGCGACTGCTCCACTGTTCGTTGAACCTCGCGCACCGCTTCGGCGCCTTCGAGGTTCAGAAACCCGCCGACGAGCCCGCGGCGCACCAGCTCCACCTGCGCCGGCGTCACGCGGCCGAACACCGGGATCAGGTTCAGCTGGCCGAGCTTCTCCTCGAGGGACATGCGCGCGAGGAGGGAGTCGATGCGGCGCTCGGAAGTTGCCTGCGCGGCGACCGGCGCGGGAAATTGCAGGCCGCCGAGGACCGCGAGAACGAGGAGCGGGGCGCGCAAAGCGCTGACCATAGTGGCTGAAGATACACCTCCGGCGGACACTTCACGACCGCTCATGGACGCCACGTGCGCGTGTGGTATTGTGCGACGTAGCGGCGATGCGCCGGGTCGTCAGGGTACCGTTCGTCGGGGCCGTAGGGGTAGCGCGTCATCGCGTGGAACGGCAGCGGCTCCACGGTCTGCCCCGTCGCGGTATGCAGATCGGCGTCCTTCATCCAGGCCACGTTGAAGAAGAGAAAGTCCCGCTTCCAGCCGGCCGGCAACGGCGGCGCGCCCGTCTCCGGAAACTCGAGCGTCAGCTCATCGCCCGAGGCGATGATCACCGTCTGGTCGTCCGCCTCGCTCAGCAGCGGGAGCACGTCGCCGTACCGGGTGAAGCGGCCCCCGACCCGCAGCCAGGGCGACTCCCGCGACACCTGCGAATAGTCGAACCACTGCGGCCCATAGCGGCCGCCCTTGCGGAACACCCGCGACCAGCCGCGGGCATGCAGATCGGCCGCGACCGGCAGGAGGCGCGTGACCGTGAGCTGCGCGTCATTGCGGCCCACCGCAACAAAGGCGTGATCCCAGTAGATCTCCATGTTGGTGCGAATGCGGACGCGGGTGTCACTCGACAGGAACGCGCCCGTGAGGTCCACGATCATCGTCTTGTCTTTGCCGGCGGGAAACGTCAGCTCGCGGACCGTGCGCCATTGCCCTGCCGCGTCGCGCACCTGGACGACGGGGCGCATGATCGGGACGGCGGCCGACTGCGCCACCGCCGCGTTAATGCTGGCGTCCGTCGGGAACAGCCAGCCTTGCAGGAACAAGCGGATCTCGCCGGTTCGAGGCAATGGTCCAAAATCGAGCACGAGATCGTGCAACTGAGTGATTCCCTGATACGGCCCGGGAGCGAACCCGCCGACGTACGCATCGTCCTTCGCGCGCAGCAGCGGCAGGAGATCGCGGCCCCGTTCATCCGTGGCGGAGCGCGGAAGGTGCTTCTCGCGCACCTGATGAATCGCCAGTTGCCCCGACGCCGGCGTGCCGGGTGGCACGAAGCTCTCGTCCACAAACACGTCCACCGACTCGGGATGGTCCACCGCGAGAAGCGCGAGCTGATCCACGTAGGCGACTTCCCATAGCTCCTCGGTGAGCTGCATCCGATACCGGCCGGCCACGGGCTTCAGGGCCTCGCCGGGAATGCGGAAGTACTCGCGTGCCGCCTGGGGCGGTCCGTACACCGTCTGCTCGCCGGCCATGATGCCGAGCGGCATACCCAGAGCACTGGCCCACGTGACGTCAGTGAGAAAGCGGTACGCCTCGCCGTCCCACGTGTAGAGGAACGTGCACGACCCCTTGAGGACCTGATGCTCCAACACGCGGTCCGAGCCCGCCGCGGCGCCCCCGGGATAGTAGTAGCTCTGCGGCACGCCGTTGGTCCACACCACGCGCAGCACGTCGGCCTTGAGGCGGTTGCCCAATCCGAAATGGATGACCGGCTGGTCGACCACCCGCATCTGATACAGATCCTTGGCCCGCAGCTCGAGCCGTGAGCCGATGCCGAAGTGGTTGTTCTTCCCGCTCCCATCGCGCAGCGCGACCAGCCCGACGGTGACGAACTCGTTGGCGTTGCCGCCGTCATTGCGCACCAGGCGCACGCCCCCATCGATCCTCACCACGAGCAGATCGAGATCGCCGTCGGCATCGAGGTCGAAGGGCAGCGCCTGCCGGCCTCCACTCCGTGCCAGGTCGAGGGGCAGGAGGTCGCTGCGGTCGGTGAACCGGCCCCGTTCATCGTTGTGCAACAGCACCAGCCCCTCGCGCCCCGCGGCCACCAGGTCGAGCCAGCCGTCGTTGTCGAAGTCGAAGAAGGCCGCGTCCAGGGCCTCGAGTCCAGCCCGTGGAGCGCGGGTGAAACGACCAGCGCCATCGTTACGATAGAACGCACCCGCGAACAGATCGAGAAAGCCGTCGTTGTCGTAGTCGCCCACCGCGATCGCCTGCGCGGCCGGGAGCGTGCCGATCGCCTCGAACCGCCCCTCCTCTCGGCCCGCGTACAACGCCACGCCGCCCTCTCGCGCCACGAGGAGGTCGGTTCGCGCGTCTCCATCAAGATCCCCGAACGCCGCGTCGGTTGTTCGTGTAGACTGTGGCGAGGGACTCAGCCCGATGGCGCCTGCCTGCTCGAGGAACGTGCCGTCGCCGTTGTTGCGGTAGAATCGGTCGCCGCCTGACGCGCCGACGAAGAGATCCAGGTCGCCGTCGTGATCGAGGTCGGCAAAGAACGCCGTCGTCGCGTCGGTGACGTCGACGCCGGCAGCTGCGCGCGTGAAGGTGCCGTCGCCCGTGTTGTGGAACAGCGCATTTGCCGCGTAGACGTCGAGGTGGCCGTCATTGTCGTAATCGCCGATGGCGATCGGCCCAGCGTGCTCGACCGAGACGCGCTGACCATTCACGATTTCAGTGAATCGGCCCGTGATGATCAGCTGCGAGTCGGCCATCCTCGAGGCCGTGACCTCGGTGAATCGCATGGCGTTCACCACGGCCTGCGGGTCTCCCTGCTGGAGCGCCAGCCGCGTGCTGAGCGTCAACACCGGGTATCCCGGCGGTGCGCCCGACGGCCCCCGCAGCTCCGCCATTCCCGCTTGATAGACCGCCGTCGTTTCCAGAAACCCCTGTGCGCGAGCCAATGCCGCGCGCGCCTCAACCGGGCGATTGGCCTGGAGGTTCGTGACGGTCGCCGTGTAGAACCGCTCCGCTTGGCGCGGCAGCTCCGGCAGCCGCTGCTGGAGCTGTTCGAGCTGGTCGCGCGCCTCGACGGTGGCGCCGGCATCGAGCAACGCGGCTGCGAGGGCGAGCCGCGCCGGCACGTTGGCCGGCGCGGCCTCGACCAGCCGGGCGAGGTACTCCCGCCGTCGTGGGCTGCTGTCGGCCTCCGCGAGCGCGAACAGTGTCTTCACGTGTGTCGGAGTGGTTGTGAGGGCCGTCTCGAGCGCGCGCTGCGCATCACTCGCTCTATCGGTCAATCGCAACACGGTCGCCTGCAGGAGGCGAATGTCGGGATCCTCAGGGGCCAGGGCGACCGCGCGATCGATGGCACGCGCGGCATCCTGGTAGCGGCCGAGCCTGAGATAGACCACACCCAGGTTCGCATGCCCGGACGGTTCATCAGGCGCCAGTCGGATCAACGTGGCAAACTCGGCTTCCGCGTCGGCGAACCGGTTCTCTTCCAGGTAGGCGAGCCCCAGCGTGCGAGCCGTGAGGATCGTCCCCGCATCGGCGGCGCTGCGGTCTCGCCCTTTGCAACCAAGCGCGAGTGACGCTATCGACGCCAGCGCAGCGGTTCCGATCGCACGAATCCAGGGTCGGAGCATGGGCAAAGAAGCTAACTCGGGATAACGTTCACCGGATGCCCCAAGTCTCGTGGCGCCGTTTCTTCGTGACGGCGGCTTTCGCCGCCGCGGTCGCTGGTGTCGTGGCACTCAATCGCCGTGCCGTCGGAAGCGTCGGCGACGCGCGCGAGGGAATCCGGTTGAGCGAGGTGGCTCACCAGAGCGGGATCGACTTCGTCCACCAGGCCCCCACGCTGGACCCGATGCTCGCACACATCGCTCCCCATGTCGCCGCGCTCGGTGCCTGCGTATCGGTCACCGACGTGAACAACGACAACTGGCCGGACCTCTACTTCACCACCTCCCGCTTTGGTGCCGCGAATGCCCTGTACCTGAACCAGCGGGACGGCACATTCCGCGACGTGTCCGCCGAAGCCGGTGTGGCAGAGCTCAACCAGGCGGGCGAAGGGGTGTCGATGGGCGCGGTATGGGGCGATTACGACAACGACGGTTTCGAAGACCTCCTCGTCACCAAGTGGGGCTATCCGCAGCTGCTGCGCAACCTGGGCAACGGCCGGTTCGAGGATGTCACGGAGCGATCGGGCCTGCGCCGCTGGATGAACTCGAACGGTGCCGTATGGCTCGACTTCGACCGGGACGGGCTGCTCGATCTCTATCTCACCGGCTATTTCCGCTCCGACATCGATTTCTGGAACCTGCGCACGACGCGCATCATGCAACACAGCTGGGAATTCGCCTCGAACGGCGGGAAAAATCTCCTGTTCAAGAATATCGGGGACGGCCGCTTCGAGGACGTGACCGACACGATGGGCGTGGGCAGCACGCGATGGACTCTGGCGGCCGCCGCGGCGGACTTCAATGACGACGGCTGGCCGGACCTGTACCTGGCCAACGACTATGGCCCCGAGGAGCTGTTTCTGAATCGCGGGGGGCGACGCTTCGAGCTGGCCCGCGCGGGCCTCGAGGACGATTCCAAGAGCGGGATGGCGGTGGCCCTGGGCGATGTCTACAACCGCGGGCGCCTCGATGTGTTCGTGACGAACATTTCGGTGCGCGGTTTTCTATTCCAGGGGAACAACCTGCGCATCAACTTCATGCGGGAGCTGGGCCGATTCGACGAGATCGCTTCCGGCGTCGTGGCGGACGCGGGGTGGGCGTGGGGCGCACAGTTCGGCGACCTGAATAACGACGGGCTGCTCGATCTGGTGGTGGCCAACGGCTTCATTTCCGCGGATAGCGGGCGCGACTACTGGTACGCCATGTCGAAGATCGCCGGCGCGCAGGGCAATATTTTCGAGGACGCGAAGAACTGGCCGCCCATCGGGACCGCCAGTCTCTCCGGGTACGAGCGCTCCCGCGTGCTCCTGAACCGCGGCCGTGAAGGGTTCGTGGATGTGGCCCAGGAAGCCGGCGTCGCGGATCTCCTGGACGGACGTTCGGTGGCACTGGCCGATCTGTTCAATCGCGGGACGCTGGACGTGGTAATCGCGAACGAGAAGGGTAAGGCGCTGGTGTACCGCAGCACCGCTTATCCAGGTCACTGGATCGCCTTGAAGTTGATAGGGACCCGGAGCAACCGCAGCGCGATCGGCGCCGAAGTGACGGTGGAGTTCGGTGCGGTGCGCCAGCGCCAGGTGGTGGCTGGCGGTATGGGGTTTTGCAGCCAGAACGATCGCCGATTGCACTTTGGCCTGGGTGATCAGCGACTGGGCCGGGTGACGATCCGGTGGCCGACCGGCACGGAGCAAGTGTTGAACGGCCTGGCGCCGGATCGGCTGCACGTGATCACCGAGCCCTCCCCCGGGGCACAGCAACGGTGACCGCGGTTCAAGCGCCGGTCGGTACCCGCTGGTGGGCCGATCCGAAGTACCTCATCGTCTTGCTCATCACACTAGTGCTGGTGGCGGGCGAGGCTCGCTACAGCATTCTGGGTGGCTACGACCGGCTGGCGACGACGCTCGGCACCTGCATCGCCACCGAAGTGCTGTTGTCACGGCTGCTGCGCGGCCGCGTCGCGAATATCTCGAGTGCCTACATCACGGGGATCAGCCTGGCGCTCTTGATCAAGCCCCAGGCAAACATCCTGTGGCCGTTCGCCCTGGGCGGCTTCCTGGCGATCGGCTCGAAATACGTGCTCACCTACCGCGGTCGCCATCTCTGGAACCCGAGCAATTTCGCCATCGCCCTGTTCGTACTGGTGGCGGCCGACAGCGTCGCGATCCTCAGCCACCAGTGGGGCAACGATCTCCGCATCAACCTGGTGATCTGGGCATTCGGCCTGGCGGTGGCGTCGCGAGCCCGCGTACTGCACGTGACGCTGACATATGTGGTCTGCTTCGTAGTGCTCGCGGTCGCGCGTAATGTGATCGTCGCGGGCCCGCTGCTCGCCGAGCTGGCGCCGATCACGGGTCCGATGTACCAGTTGTTCGTGTTCTTCATGGTCACCGATCCACGCACCACGGTGGGAACGCGTCGCGGCAGAATGGTCGTGGTCGCGATCGTGGCGGTGGTCGAGACCGTGATCCGTCTGGCGGGCGACTTCCAGGTGTCACTTTTGCGGCCGCTCTACCCCTCACCGCCGCTGCTCGCGCTGGCGATCGTGGGGCCGATCGCGATGTGGTGGGATCTGCACCGCCAGACAAGGAAGCAATCCGTTCGAGCGTAGGTTGACGTACTGACCGGGACTTCAAGGAGCACACCTGTGGCCAGCACCGTCGCCCCCACTCCCGCGGGGTCGGCCTTCACGAGCGCCGGCGCCATTCCCTGGCACCTGACCGCCGTTCTGTTCGCCGCTACCAGCGTCGTGGTCGGCGTCATCTGGGACATCTCGTGGCACCGTTCGATCGGACGGGACACGTTCTGGACCCCGGCCCATATGGCGATCTACCTGGGCGGTGTCGTGGCGGGGTTGGCGTGCGGCTGGTTGGTGCTGCGCACGACGTTCGCCGGATCGCCCGGGGAGAAGGCGGCGACCGTCCGGTTTTGGGGGTTCCGCGGGCCCCTCGGCGCCTGGGTGTGCATCTGGGGCGCGATCGCGATGATCACGTCCGCTCCGTTCGACAACTGGTGGCACAACGCCTACGGGCTCGACGTGAAGGTGCTGTCGCCGCCGCATGTCCTGCTCGCCCTCGGGTTCACGGGGATCCAGGTCGGTGCGTTGCTGCTGCTGGCGGCACGGCAGAACACCGTGACCGCCCACGATCCACACGCCCGGGCCTACCGCGTGATGTTTGCCTGCGCCGCGGGGCTGCTCGTCTCTACCATCGCGATCATGGGGTTCGAGTACATCGGCTTCCCAAACGAAGCTCACAACGGTCTCTATTACAAGATCTGCGGGGCGGCCTTCCCGATCTTGCTTTTGGCCGCCGCGCGCACGTCGACGCTACGCTGGCCCGCCACCACGACCGCCGCGACCTATGTCGCCGTGAACGTCCTGATGATTTGGACCCTGCAGCTGTTCCCGGCGACGCCAAAACTCGCGCCGATCTACAATGCGCTGGACCACTTCGTCCCACCGCCGTTTCCGATCCTGCTCGTCGTCCCGGCGCTCGCGATCGACCTGGTGGTCCGTCGCGGGCCGGCAAGCGACTGGGGCCGCGCGGCACTCGCCGGGATCGGCTTTATCCTCGTGCTGCTCCTCGTGCAGTGGTTTGTGGCAGTGTTTCTCGTCAGTCCCAGTTCAGAGAATTTCTTGTTCGGCGCCCAGCGCTGGAACTACAACAGTCGACTGGGCCCCTGGCGCTACGAGTTCTGGAGGCTCCGAACCGATCCGTTGACGGCCGCCGACGTCGTCACGGCCGCAGGCCTGGCGGTCGCCTCCGCGCGGCTGGGTCTGTGGTGGGGCGCCTGGATGGCGCGCGTGAAACGATGAGCCGCCGTCTCGCGCGCACGCTGCTCGTCGCGGCGGTCGCGCTGGTTTCGGCCGCGCATGTCGGCAGCCCCGACACCGTCTTTCAGGGCTCCGCCGGTCCCTACGACGTACGCGTAATTGTCCGGCCCCCCGGGATCGTGCCCGGACTCGCCGAGATCTCGGTGCGCGTCCTCTCCGGTGAGGGCGTGCGTTCGGTCGCGGTACTGCCACTACGCGGCGGCCGCCCCACCGCCCTCGAGCCGCCGCCCGACAGCGCGAAACCCGTGCCGGGTGATGCGCGGTTGTACAGCGCACAACTGTGGCTGATGGAGAGCGGTGCCTACAGTATCCGCGTGGACGTCGCGGGCACGGCCGGCGCCGGGAGCGTCATCGTCCCGGTGAACTCGATCGCGACGCGGCGCCTCGGATTCGATACTCCCCTCGCCGCTGGGCTGCTCGGACTCGGGCTGTTGCTGTTCATCGGCGCCCTGACGATCGTCGGTGCCGCCGTGCGGGAGAGCGTACTGTCGCCCGGCGAGGAGCCGGATACGGCGCGCCGGCGCCGTTCATGGTGGGTACGGGTCGCGGCGGTTGGGCTGCTCGGCCTCGGCGTGTACGGCGGCAAACTCTGGTGGGACGGCGCGGATGCCAGCCATGCGCAGAGCCTCTACCAACCGATGCAGGTGACGACGACCGTCGCCGAACAGAATAGCGCATCAACCCTGCGCATCGCCATCACCGACTCCGAATGGCTCGGACGACAATACTCCCCGCTCATCCCGGATCACGGCAAGCTGATGCACCTGTTTCTGGTGCGACAGGACCTCGGGACGTTGGCCCACCTCCACCCTCTGATGCGCGATTCCAGCACGTTCGAGGCGGCGCTTCCCCCTCTCGCCCCGGGCAACTACCGCCTGTACGCCGACGTGGTGCACGAGAGCGGGTTCACGCAGACGCTGCTCGATTCGGTGACCATTCCAGCCGCGGTGACGAGGTGGCGACCGTCCGATCCCGACGATTCGTGGTGGAGTAGTCCTCAGTCGTCAGCCGTCAGTAGTCAGCAGACTGTGCAGCTGGAAGATGGGGCAGCGATGGTCTGGGTACGGGATTCCACGACGCTGTTCGCCGGACGCGATGTGGAGCTCAAGTTTGCGGTAACGGGGCGCGATGGCCGGCCGGCTGCGCTCGAGCCCTACATGGGCATGATGAGTCACGCCGTGGTCACGCGCGAAGACGGCAGCGTGTTCGTGCACCTGCATCCCGCCGGCACGATCGCGATGGCATCGCAGCTCGTCTATGCGTTGCGAGTGCCGGAAGACACCGTCCGCGGCCGGCTCGGCGCGAGAATCACCGCCGCCGAGGGTCAGGCAATGCAGATGGGACCGATGCCGGGGGGAGTCGTGTCATTCCCGTACGCGTTCCCCAAGCCAGGACTCTATCGAGTCTGGGTGCAGGTCAAGCGGGGAGGGCAGATCCTCACCGGACGGTTCGACGCGGATGTGCGATGAGGAGCCGTCAGTCATCAGTCTTCAGACGTCAGTCTTGACACTCCCAGATCATCTGACAACGGATGACTGATGACTGATGACTGACGGTTCAGAAAAACCAAACCCGGCGCTAAAAGCTCGCCGGGTTGGCCGGTCGGGTGAGGTGGCCGTCACACCCCCTCCACGACCGTTACTGCATTGCGTTCAACCTGCCGCCGTCGCGCGGCGGCCTGTTGCATACCTCACACGGTCACGCGAGTTCCCGCTGGACGCCGCCAATCTGCCCGCGTTACGGGTTCGGCAGGTGAACACGGCGCAAGCGGCGTGTCAGGAAACCATGAAGCACTCACCGACCCCGCGCCGCGCGGTTACCATGAGAGGGCCATGAGGTTCCCGCTGCCCAGCCGTCGGCGACCGCGTGCCGCGTACATCACGGCCCTGCTCGTGCTGGCGTTGGGGTTCGCGGTGGTCCTCGCAATGCAGGCGTTCGGCGCGTCGCAGTACCAAAAGGCGCAGGCCGAACGCGTGTTGCGTGACTATTCCGCCTACGCCGCCGCCCGCTTCGCCGGCCGATCGATCCAGGGGCTCTACTACTACGCCTTCATGCCCACGCTGAAGACCCTGGACTACACGCGCGACCAACTCGGCCGCCTGCCCACGCCGGCGCAGCTCAAACCACCGGAAGACACGATGTCGCTCGCGTTCCGGCGGCGCGTGCGTTACGCCTTCGAACTCGATCTCCCCAAGCGCGGCATCACGTTCGCGGGTAAGTCCCCAGGACCCGAGTGGGGGCGCTGGCTCGCCGACACCGTTGCCGCGCAGGTGCGCCGCCTCCCGCCCAAGGAAGATCTGGCTGCCTTGATCGGCGGGCCGGGCGATGCGCGGGCCGTCGTGGTGTTCGGGCTGCCGCACGACCCGATCGCGGCACGCACGCGCGTGCTCGGCGTCGTCGCCGACATCGAGGCGCTGCAGCCGTACTTCGATTACGTGGCGGAAAGCTCGCCGTTGATCCCCGGCGTCCTGACCGGTGGCGTGGCGCTCGATTCCATCGGCTCCGTCGTCGTGCGCGACGCGCGTGGCGTGGCCGTCTATCGCACGCGTCAGCAATACGTCTCCAGCATCAACGGGCGCGATACGCTGGGGATCTACGTCGCCGGGCTCCAGGTGGAGGCGTCGCTGCGACCCGACCTTGCGGGACAGCTCGTGATCGGCGGGTTGCCGAAGTCCCGTCTCCCATTGTTGTTCACGCTGTTCGGCCTGACGGCTGGCCTCATCGTCATCGCGCTGTATCAGTTGCGCCGCGAGTCCGAGATCGCCGCGCTGCGGACCGATTTCGTCTCCGGCGTCTCGCACGAGCTGCGCACGCCGCTGGCGCAAATCCGCATGTTCGCCGAGACCCTGGTGCTGGGTCGCGTGCGCTCGGAAGAAGAGCGCCGCCGCTCGCTCGAGATCATCGACCAGGAGGCGCGCCGCCTCACCCACCTGGTCGAGAACCTGCTCCATTTCTCCCGCTCCGAGCGGCAGTCGTTGCGCGTGGCGCCCGCTCCGGCCGTGCTCGGTCCCTTGGTGCGCGCCGTGGTGGAGAGCTTCACGCCCTTGGCGGAAACGCGGAAGGTGCGGCTGCGCACGTCGCTGGCGGACGGAGTAGTGGGCTGTGTGGATGAGGGCGCGTTGCGCCAGATGCTGCTCAACCTGCTGGACAACGCCGTGAAATACGGACCGGACGGCCAGACGCTGACCGTCGGGATCGATCCGCCGGGAGGCGATCGCGCGCGCCTGTGGGTGCAGGACCAGGGCCCCGGCGTCCCGGCGGCGGACCGGGAACGCATCTGGGATCAGTTCTGGCGTCTGGAGCGGGACCGCGGCTCGACGGTCGCGGGGACCGGGATCGGCTTGTCGGTGGTGCGCGAGCTCGCCACCCTGCATCGCGGGCGCGTCTGGGTGGAAGGTGCACCGGGCGGCGGTGCGCGGTTCGTGATCGAGGTCCCGGCCGCGAGCGCGCAGGCGCCCGATCCGGTCACTGCGCCCGGCCGCGTGGAACCCGTCGCCTCGCGGGCTGACGCATGAAGCGCGTACTCGTCATCGAAGACAACCGCGACCTCGCGTATGGCCTGCGCAACAACCTCGAGATCGAAGGCTACGAGGTCGAGGTCGCTGAAGACGGCCCCAAAGGTCTGGTGCGCGCCCGCGCCAGCCGACCGGACCTCATCATCCTCGACCTCATGCTGCCGGGTATGGACGGCTACCGCGTGCTGCGCGCGTTGCGGGAAGAAGGACGGCAGACCCCCATCCTGATTCTGACCGCGCGCGGCGAGGAGGCGGACAAGGTACGCGGCCTCCGCCTCGGCGCCGACGATTACGTCACCAAGCCGTTTGGCGTCCTCGAGCTGTTGGCGCGCGTGGAAGCGTTGATGCGACGCGCCAGCGTGGCCACGGCAGGCGCCGAGCCTGCCGAGCCCCTGGTCGAGCGCTTCGGCGACGTCGAAGTCCACTGCGCGTCACGTACCGTGCTGCGCCGCGGCCAACCCGTGGCGCTCACGCCCAAGGAATACGAGCTGCTGATCGCCCTGATTCGGCGGCGGGGCGCCGTGGCGACTCGCATCGAGCTGCTCACCGAGGTGTGGGGCTACAGTGCCGCGGTGCTCTCCCGCACCGTGGACACGCACGTCGCCGAGCTGCGCCGCAAACTGGAAGACGATCTCCAGGCCCCGAGCCACATCCTCACGGCCCGCAAGGCGGGCTACCGGTTGCAGCCGTGAGGGACGGGTCGGGCTGACGGAGGCGACCTCTGGATCGACGCGACTACTTGCTGCGCCTGCTGGAGCAGATGGGCCGTGCGGTGGCGCGGGTGCGCGAGCTGCTCACGGGCCAATTCGTGGCGGAGGCGGCGCGCGAGATCGAGGTCGTGGCCCAACAGGCCGGCGTTCCGTTGGCGCTCATCCGTGTGCTGAGCAACGACAGTCTCGCCCCGTTGTTGCTGACCGCCGGCGAGCCCGACCCCCTCAAGCGACTGCTGGCCGCAGAGTACCTCTACGTCGAGGCGCTCCGCGCGGAGCCGCATGACGCGATGGACCTGTTCGCGCGCGCTTTGGAATTGTACCGCGGCGTAGGCCCGCTCGCCGATGCGGCGCTCACCGCGGCCGCGGTCGATCGAATCACCGACCTCGAGCGACGTCTCGCGTCGCTCGATCCACTGCTTTCCCGGAGAGAACCATCGTGAGACTCGACTTCATGTTGCTCGCCGCCCTGTTGGTCGGCGACGATCCGAAATCCGGCCAGGAAGTGGTCCGGGCCATGCATGACCGCTACGCCGGCAAGTGGTACCAGACGCTGAGTTTTGTACAGCGCAACACCGCCTACCTGCCGGGCGACAGCCTGGAGCGTTCGACCTGGTTCGAGCGCGCGAAGATCCCCGGTACGCTGCGCATCGATTTTCGCGACGGCCCCGGATTCTCTCCGGACGGGGGGCTCCTGTTCACACGTGACTCGCAGTTCGTCTTCCAGGGTGACACGCTGTCCCAAGCCACTGCGTTCATTCACCCGCTCATGGTCCTCGGCTTCGATGTGTACGCGCAACCCGTCGATCGCACCATCGCGCAGCTTGGTCAGATCGGGTTCGATCTGTCGACGGTGCATGAAGACACGTGGCAGGGTCGCCCCGTCTACGTCGTGGGGGCGAAATCGGGCGACCTGCGCACACGGCAATTCTGGGTCGACAAGGAACGGTTGGTATTCGTGCGGATGCTCGAGCCGGTGCGCCGCGACACGAGCCGCGTCAGCGAATCCCAGTTCAACCAGTACACCGCATTTGGCGGCGGATGGGTCGCCATCGAAGTCCTGTTCCTCATCGATGGGCAGCGCCGCTGGCTGGAGGAGTATGCGGACGTGAAGGTCAACCCCGTTTTTCCGGACGCGGTGTTCGACGTGAGGCGATGGAAGGCAACGAAATAGTCAACGACGTGCCGCGCGATCGAACAGGGTCCGGATCTGCCTTCCCGCGCCGAGTGGGGCATCGCTCAGGTTGGAGGTGATCGCGATCACAACGCGTGAGTCGCGGTCGATCCCGAATGCGGTCGTGCCGCCGACCGAGCCGCCGCCATGGAATGCGAGCCGGTGGCCAAGGCTGTCACTCGTGAGAAACCAGCCGATGCCGTAGCCGACCGGCATTCCATCGCGAGTCCGTTGCGAAGTAAACAGCAGGTCTAGTGTCGTCGCTTGCACGAAACCCGGGCGCAGCATGGCCGAGCCGAATTGCACCAGGTCCTCGGCGGTCGACAGGAACCCGCCTCCGGCCCATTTGTAGCTGTTATCTACCGGCCGCGATAGCACGAAGCCGGCCGAGCTGTCCTGATCGTAGAAACGCGTCCGGTCGGGAATCAGGCTGTCGGCGCGGTCCGGCGCGGTGTGGGTGAGCCCCAACGGACCGATCACGTGAGTGCTCATGTAGCGCAAGAAGTCCTCCCCCGACGCCCCTTCCACCACGGCTGAGATCAGATTCCAGCCGTAGCTCGAGTAGGAGAAACGGGTCCCAGGCTCGAACAACAGCGTGTCATCCGCAAAAATACCGAGGCCCTCGGTGACGGACGCGAAGCGCCGGTTCAGCATGAACTCGCCGCCGCGGTAATGACGGATCCCGGCCAGATGACCGGCGAGCGCGCGGGTGGTGACGGGCCACGGTTTCTGGGGGAATGAGGGGACGTACCGCTGTACCGGAGCGTCGAGGTCGAGCTTGCCCGCTTCCACCAGTCGCGCCACGGCCGCGGCGGTGAGCGGCTTCGACACGCTGCCGATGCGGAACAGCGTCGTCCGGGTGACGGGCACGCGACGCTCGACATCCGAGTAGCCGAAGGTCTCGGACCACACCAGTCGACCATCCACCGCCACCGCGACCTGCAAGCCGGGAATCCGCGGGACGAGGCTGTCACACACCAAACGTCGCGCCGCCGCGATCGTCGCCTGGTAGTGGCTGTCCGCCCGGGCAACGACAGCCGGGCAGGCCGCGGCCTGTGACGCACTCGCGATCGGGACAGCCACGAGCAACGGTGCGCAGCAGGTGACGAGACGACGGACAATCCGCATGGCTTTCAAGGTGAGAGGTTGACGACCGGTTACAGCAGAATCCCGGCTAGCGTCGCCGAGAGAAAGTTCGCCAGCGTCCCGGCGAGCATGGCCTTGAAGCCGAGACGGGCGAGGTCGCCCTTGCGCTCGGGGGCGAGCGCGCCAATGCCACCAATCTGGATGCCTACGGATCCGATGTTGGCAAAGCCGCACAGCGCGAAGGTCGCGATCGTGAACGACACCGGGCTGAGTGTGTCCTTGAGCGGCCCCAGCTGCGCGTACGCAATGAATTCGTTCAGCACCATGCGCGTCCCGAGCAGGCTGCCGACGGTCCCGCTGTCATTCCACGGCACGCCCATCACCCAGGCGATCGGGCTGAACAGCCAGCCCAGCACGGTCTGGATGTTCTCCGGGAACCAGGGGAGGTAGCCGTGCACCCAGCCGAACGCGCCGTTGGCGAGGGCGACGAGCGCGATAAAGGAAACCAGCATCGCGATCACGTTCAGCATCAACTGCAAACCCTCGGTGGTACCGCGCGCGGCCGCATCCACCACGTTCACGTCGGTGCGCGGGATGTCGACTTTCACGCCCCCCAGCGTTTCCGGCGTGCCGGTCTCCGGCTCGAGGATCTTCGCCATCATGATGGTGCCAGGGGCGGTCATGATGACCGCGGTGAGCAGGTGGCGGGCCTCGATGCCGAAGGCAATGTAGGCGGCCATAATCGAGCCGGACACGTGCGCCATTCCGGCGGTCATGACCGTCATCAGCTCTGAGCGCGTCATACGCGGCAGGAAGGGCCGAATCGTGAGCGGCGCCTCCGTCTGCCCCATGAAAATGGATGCCGCGACGTTGAGGCTCTCGGCGCCGCTCGCGCCCATCACCTTGTTCATCACCACCGCGAAGGCTTTCACGACCAGCTGCATGACGCCGAGGTAGTACATGACCGCGAACAGCGCCGAGACGAAAATGATCGCGGGAAGCACCTGGAACGCGAAGATCACCCCCAGGCTCGAGTGTTGCTTGCCGATCTCGCCGAACACGAACTCGGAGCCGACGTAGGAGAAGCTCAGGATCGCGGTGACAAAGCGCCCCAGCGCCTGGAAGATCTGCTGGCCGACCGGGACGCGCAGCACGAATATGGCGAACGCTGCCTGCAGCCCGACTCCCCAGGCCACCACGCGCCAACTGATCGCCCGGCGGTTGCTCGACAGCAGGTATCCGATCCCGAGAATCGCCACGATGCCGAACAGTCCCACCAACCGCGCACCCAGGGGTCGAGGCGCGGCGGGCGGGGCCACAGGCACGGTGTCCATGATGGTCGTCGGGGGAGGCTGGACGAGCACGGTGGTATCGGGCTGTTGTCCCATCGCCGCGTGGACGGTGTTCCAGGCCAGACGCGGCACCGTGAACACGATGAGCGCGCACACGAACGTGGCGGCAAACGCGAAGGCGGTGCGACGCAGCGCCATGCTGTCATGTCTCCGGAAGTGAGGAAGGGAAAGTGGCGCGCCTTCGGGGAAAGCGCAAAGCGGGCTCAGCCCTGCGTCCGTGCCCGGCCCAACGCGTCGGGGCCGAAACGCTCCCGCACCGCGTCGATGGCGCGCGCCAGGGTGCGGTCCCGCTCAGTCTCGGGCCCGGTACTGCGTTCGGTCTCGAGCAGCGCGAGCTGGGCCTCGGCCCCGGGGCGCTCGAGCTGCGACAGCGCCACGCCGATCAGCCGAGCAGGGACGTGCCGCGCATTCCTGAGCTTCGCGAGGAGCGTGCGCGCCACGGCGTACACGGCGGCGTCGGTAAGCACCGGGGCCGGGAGCGTGCGACTCGCCTGCCGCGTGGTGAAGTCGGCGTCGCGCAACCGGACGGTGATGGTGTGGGCGACCAGACCATCCGCGCGCAGGTCGGTGGTGGCCCGGTCGACGAGCGCGAGCAGCTCGCGCAGCAGGTCGTCGTCGGCATCGAGGTCAGTCGGGAAGGTGTTGTCGCGACTGATGGACTTGGGATCGGCCCACGCCGCGACCGGGGACGAGTCGATCCCGCGCACCCGTTCCCACAGCCACACCCCTTCCCGCTCGCCCAGCCGGGTGATGAGCTCGGCGCGGTCGAGACGGGTGACGTCGTCCACCGTTCTCCAGCCGATCTGGGCGAGCCGCTGCTGCGATTTCGGTCCGATCATGGGAATGTCAGCGAGCGTAAACCGCCGCATGAACGTGGCCTCTTCCCCGGGCGCCACTACGTGCACACCGGGTCCCGGCGCTTCGGGAGTGGGCTTGGCCACCCCGGCGGCGAGCTTGGCCACGAGCTTCGACGTGCCCCCGCCGACTGACACCCACAGCGTGGTGCCTTCGTGCACCGCTGCCCGGATGCGGCGCGCCGTGTCGGCGAGCGACTCTTCGTGGTACAGCTTCTCGGTGCCGGTGAGGTCGAGATAGGACTCGTCGCTCGACGCCTGCTCGACCACGGGAGCGAACCGCTCCAGGACCTCACGGATTTCGTGGGCTTTCGCCGCGCACGCCTCCCACGGGACGGGGACGACCAGCGCCTGGGGACAAAGGCGCATCGCGCGGGCCATCGGCATGGCCGAGTGCACACCGAAGCGCCTGGCCTCGTAGGAGGCCGACGTGACGACGCCCCGGTGCTCGGCGGAGCCGCCGACGATCAGCAGGGGGGTGCGCCCGGCGCCGCCCGGATCGACCAGGCGCGCCACGGCGACGTAGAACGCATCGGCGTCGGCGAGGAGGATACGGCGCGGGGAGGCGCTCATGGCCTTCATATGTTAGCCTTCGCCGCCATGACCACGCACTGGGTCCGCCTGCTCCTCGTCGCCAATATCCTGGCGTACTTCTGGCAGCAACAGCTCCCCCAGCAAGCCAGCGCGTTTGTACTTGTCCCGGCCCTGCTACCGGTGCGGCCGTGGACCGCGTTCACATACATGTTCCTGCACGCCGACTTCGGGCACATCCTCTTCAATATGTTGAGCCTGTTCTTTTTCGGGCCCCAGGTGGAAGACCGCTTGGGGGGGCGTCGGTTCCTCATCCTGTATTTCATCAGCGGACTCACGGGCGCCGCGGCGTCCGCCGTATTCACGCCCTACGTGAGGATCGTCGGCGCGTCGGCGGCGATCTTTGGCGTGATGCTCGCGTTCGCGCAATTCTGGCCGCACGCCCAAGTCTTGATCTGGGGCATCATCCCGGTCCGGGCGCGCGTCCTCGTCGTCATCATGACAGTGCTGGCGCTGCTGGGCGGCGCCCGCCTGTTGGAGCCGAATGTGGCCCACTTCGCGCACCTGGGCGGATTCCTGGGCGGGTGGCTGGTTCTGCGGGTGTTCGCGGCGCGGCAACTCGCGGCCCGGGCGCGATCCGGATTCCCCGTGCCCGCGGCGGCAGGCCCCGCGCCGAACGCCGAGACGACCGAAAAGTGGAAGCGGATTGCGCTCGACCAGCTGCACCCGGTGAACCGCGAGGAGGTCGAGCGCGTGCTCGCCAAGCTCACCACGCTCGGTGCCGCCGGCCTCACGGCCGACGAGCGCGCGTTGCTCGACCGTTTCAGCGCGATCTAGCCCGCCTCCCCCAGTTTCAAGAGCCGCTTCCACTGGGCAGCCGTCGCCGGGACAACCGAGAGTCGCGGCATGCGGACGAGCGCCAACGCGGCAAACGCCGGATCGCCCTTGATGGTGGCGAGCGTCACGGGTGTGTCCAGGCGCGGTCCTGCCTTGAGGTGCACCACGACCAGCTTCGGGTCCGTCTTCTTCGGATCGGGATACGCCGCCCTGGTCACGCGGGCGCGTCCCACCACGCATTTGTCGCCGCCGGTATGGTAGATCATTACCTCGTCGCCCGGCCGCATGGCGCGAAGGTGCTTCAGCGCGAGCGGGTTCTTGACCCCATCCCAGACCGCTGACCCTTCGCGGACGAGGTCGTCGAAGCTGTAGGTGGAGGGCTCGGTCTTGAGAATCCAGAAGCTGGTCATCGCAATCTCCTCACTGGTCCAGACTGGTCGCCCACGCGACGATACCGTCGGCCAGCTCCGCCCGCACGTCCTCCGCGGTCCGCCCCGAGCTTTTCCGAACGTTGAATGAGTGGTCCCCACCCTTCACGACGTGCAACAGCGCGAGCTTGCCGAGCGGCTGGAGGACCTGCCGGAGCAGGATCAGCTCGGCAAACTCGTCCCGATCCCCCTGGAGGAACAGCATCGGAATCCGCACCCCCGCGAGATGGTCGGCCCGAGTGACGCCGGGTTTTCCTGGTGGATGGAGCGGAAACCCGAGGAACGCGAGGCCAACGACTCCCGGCAGGGGCTCCTGGGACTGCGCTGTGGATGTCATGCGCCCGCCAAAAGATTTCCCACCAGCGATGAGGGGCAGCCCCGGTGCAGCGCGGGCGGCGGCCGTTACGGCCGCGCGCACACCGGCGCATGCGATCGCCGGTGGGTCTGGACGGCGCTGCTGCTTCTCCATGTAGAGGAACTGATAGCGCAGGGTCGCCACACCCCGCTCGGCGAGTCCCACGCTAATCTGCTCGAGAAACGGGTGCCGCATGCCCGCGCCAGCGCCGTGCGCGAGGACGTACAGCACCCGGGCGTCGGCGGGCAACACGAGCAACCCCGACACGTCGCCGATGTCACCCACGGGGAATCGGAGCTCCTTCGACTGCGACATCAGTCGTCAGTCATCAGTCGCCAGCCGTCAGCATCTCAAAGACGGGCATGGAGACGCTCCAGCGCACTCATCAAGTCCGGCTTCTCGTCCATGATCCCGATCAACGGGTCCTGCTTCAGTTTTTTCATGCGCTCGGGGACGTTGCGAATCGTGAACGCGCGAATGTCGAGCTTGGGCGTCACTTCCCGCCAGGTGATGGGTGTCGACACGGGGGCCCCCGGCAAGGGACGCACGCTGAACGGTGCCACGAGCAGGCGTCCGTGGCCGTTCTGGACGTAGTCGAGGTAGACCTTGCCGCCCCGCTTCTGCACCTGCCGCGTGACGGTAGCGATCTCCGGCAGCTCGGCCGCGACGACGCGCGCCAGGAGGCCGCCCAGCGTACGGGATTGCTCGTAGGTGATTTGGCGTCCCAACGGGATCAGCAAGTGCAGGCCCGTAGAGCCGCTCGTCTTGATACCGGCGGGCAACCCGATGTCGTCGCACAACGCCTTCGCCGTGTTGGCCACGGTCACCACGTCGGTGAACGGCGCCCCCTTCGGGTCGAGGTCGAGAATGCACCAGTCCGGCGTTTCGAGGGTCGCGACGCGGGAGGACCACACGTGCAACAGGATCGCCGCCATGTTCGCGATGTAGAGCAGCGAGGATTGGTTGTCGCAGACGAAGTAGTCCAGCTCGCGCTGGGAGTCCTCGCTCCAGATCGTGACGGTCCTGACGAAGGCCTGCGCGTATTCGGGGGCGTCCTTCTGGAAGAACGATTTGCCGTTGATCCCGTCGGGATAGCGCGTGAGCACCAGCGGGCGGTCGGTGAGGTAGGGCAGCATCCAGGCCGACACGGCGCGGTAGTATTCGATCAGATCGCCCTTAGTGTAGCGCTCCTCAGGCCAGAAGATCTTGTCGAGGTTTGAGAACTTGATGTCGGTCGCAGCGGGGAGTGGCTCGCTCCAGCGCGACGGTAAATCGGGCTCGGGGGCGTCGCGGCCCCCTTCCCCCTTCCCTTTGCCCTCGATTACGCACTCTTCCGGCTTTTTGTCGTCTCGAAACCGGAGAAACACCGGTTGACGCAGCAACCCGTCTCCGGTGATTTCCTTGTACCGCACCTCCGCAACGAGCTCCGGAGCCACCCAGCGGCTGTCGGCTTCGGCCGGCACCGGGCCGGCGAACGGCGGCTTCGCCACCGCGAGGCGCTCGAGCTCCGCTGAGATTTCCGTCAGCTGCTTTGCATTGAACCCGCTCCCCGCCCGACCGATGTACACGAGCGATCCGTCCTGGTACGCCGCCAGGTGCAGGGCGCCGAACCCGCCGCGCGATCCCTTGGGCGCGGTGTAGCCCGCCACCACGAAGTCACCCGTCTTGTCGGCGCGGACCTTGAGCCAGAGCTCGGAGCGCCCGGTCTTGTAGGGGCTGTCCGCTTTCTTGGCGACGATTCCCTCGAGGCCGAGTCCCACCGCCCGGTCATAGAGCATCTCGCCGTCTTTCTCGAAGTGCTCGGAGTACCGCAGCGGGCCCGCTTCCGGCAGGACCTTCCTCAGGATTGCTTTGCGTTTCACGAGCGGCAGCGGCCGCAGGTCGAACCCTTCGAGCGCCACGAGATCGAACAGATACATGGTGCCGGGGTTCTCGACCGCGGCGTGGCGGATGTCCGGCGCGCGGGAGACCCGCGCCCGGTTCTGCAGCCGCTGGAAGCTCGGGCGCCCCTGCTCGTCCAGGATCACGAGCTCACCGTCCATCACGAGTCCGTCGTAGGGCAGCGCCTTCACCGCGCGGGCCAGCTCCGGGAACGCCGCGGTGTAGTCGTTCCCATTGCGCGTGATGAGCCGTGCGGCTCCGGCTTCGCGCGCCACGCGCATGCGGTACCCGTCGAGCTTCACCTCGAACACCCAACCGGCGCGCGAGAACGGCTGCTCGCGCGTCTCCGCGAGCATCGGCGGCACGTCCTCGGCGCGGAGCGGGCGCCGCGGCGCGCCAAGTTTCTTGAGTTCGGACCGGAGCTTCGCTGCCTTGTCGGCCCCGTCGCGCAGCTCTTCGACCGTGAGCCCCGAGAGCACGGACCCCGGCGGGAACTCGGCGCCGTTGGTCGAGACGTAGCCGTCGCGCTCCTTGATCAGGAGCCACTCCTTCACGCCCTTCTTGAGCTTCACGAGGGTCCAAACGCCGCGCACCTTGTAGCCCCGCAGCTCGAACAGGAGCTTGCCTTTCCGCATGCCCTCCACCGGGTCCTCGAGGGGCACCCACAAGCCGCGGTCCCAGACAATGACCGCCCCGGCGCCGTAGTTCCCCTCTGGAATGATCCCCTCGAAATCGCCGTATTCGATCGGGTGGTCCTCGACATGGACGGCCAGCCGCTTGTCGGCAGGGTTGCGTGACGGGCCCTTGGGCACCGCCCACGACTTCAGCACGCCGTCCATTTCCAGGCGCAGGTCGAAGTGGAGGCGGGTCGCGGCGTGCTGGTGTATGATGAAGCGACGCCCTGGCGCCGCCGCGACGCTGCCCGATGGCTCGGGAGTGCGATCGGCGGAGCGCTTGGCGCGGTAAGTACTTAGCGCATCGTTGGTTGGATTACGATTTGCGCTCACATGTCACCATTCGTATAGTAGGTCCCCCATGGCCGCTCATGCAATTGGCTCCGCCACGATCTCCTTCGGGCTCGTCTCCGTCCCGATCAAGATGTACTCGGCCGGCGAATCGTCGGCCGCGATCTCGTTCAACTGGCTCCACAAGAAGGACGGCGCCCGGTTGAAACAGCAGTACATCTGCTCCAAGGACGGCGAGAAAGTCGAAAACGACGACCGGATCAAGGGCTACGAGTTTTCCAAGGGCTCGTACGTGCTGTTTACCGTGGACGAGCTGAAAAAGCTGCAGATGGACGACAAGTCCAGTAACTCGATGAACATCACCGAGTTCGTGGACGCGGACACGGTGGACCGGATGTACATGGACCGGGCGTATTTCCTCGGGCCGGACAAAGGCGGCGAGCGCGCGTTTGGGCTGCTGGGCGAGGCGCTGAAGAAGACCGGCAAAGTGGCGATCGGCCAGTGGGCGGCGCGCGGCAAACAGTATCTCATCATGATTCGGCCGCTCAGTCATGGCCTCGTGATGGAGCAGCTGCGATACGCGGATGAGGTCCGCTCCATTGACGACGTGCCGATCGACAAGATGGATTTGAAGAAGACCGAGATCGATCTGGCGGTGCAGCTCATTCAACAGCAGGCGGGGGGACAGTTCGAGCCGGAGAAGTACGAAGACGAAGTCAAGAAGCGGATCCTGGAGCAGATCGAGCGCAAGGTGCAGGGCAAGGAGATCACCGAAGAACCGACCGAGGCGCCCAAGACGCAGATCATCGACCTGATGGAGGCGCTCAAGGCGAGCCTCGCCAAGGGCAAAGGATCGGCCGGCGCTGAGCGCAAGCCCGCCAAACGGGCCGATCGCGACGCCGAGCCGAAGGCCGCGAAGGTCAAGCCGATGAAGCGGAAGGCCGCCAGCGCCTAACGCGATGACGGGCTACACCACCGAGGAGGTGTCGCGGCTCCTCGGCCTCTCGCCCGCGCAGATCCGTTCCTACACACGAGCCGGATTCCTATCCCCCGCGCGCAGCCGCCGCGGGGACTTGCGTTTTACGTTCCAGGACCTCGTGCTGTTGCGGGCGGCGAAGGGATTGATGGCCGCGCGCATTCCCGCGGCGAAGATCCGTGGCTCACTGCGACGGTTGAAGCAGCAGCTGCCGCGGGGACGCGCTCTCTCCGAGCTGCGGATCACGGCGGAGGGCCACCGCATCGTGGCGCGAGACGGCGCCGTCACGTGGCATCCCGACTCAGGACAGCTGGTGCTGGATTTCAACGTAGCGTCGCTGGCTCAGCGGGCGGCCCCGCTCGCCCGGCGCCAGGCCGCCGCGGCCCGGCAGGTCGAGGACGAGCTCGACGCGGAACAATGGTTCGAGCTCGGGTTGGAGCTGGAGGTGAGCGCGCCCGATGAAGCGCGCGATGCCTATCGCCGGGCGCTCGAGCTCGACCCACACCACGCGGACGCGCACGTCAATCTCGGCCGGCTGCTGCTCGAGACGGGCCGCGCAGGCGACGCGGAGGCGCACTATCGCGCGGTGCTCGGCGACGACCCTGGACACCCCACGGCCTGGTTCAACCTGGGCATCGCCCTGGAAGACCAGCGCCGGCCCCAGGACGCGATCAAAGCGTACGAGCAGGCGATCGTCGCCGACCGGCGACTGGCGGATGCCTATTTCAACCTGGCGCGACTGTACGAGCAGGCGGGTAAGCGGGCCGCCGCGCTGCGCAATCTCTCCAAGTATCGATTGCTGACCGAAGGGCGCTAACTCAATCTGAGGCTCAGTCCCAGAAGATGTGACATGGTGCGCGAATCGGCGTCCGCCCTAGAACAGCGCGCGGAACTCTTCTGCGAGCTTCGGGCCCTCTCCCGACTCCTCGTGTTTGAAGAACACGAAGGCGTCCTTCCACTCCTTGCCGAGCGTGTTCACCGACTCCGCCCACTGTTCGAGCTGCGGCTTCGCATAGCCCTCATCACGCAGCCGGAAGTACCCGAAATCCGCCGTGGCGACGAGCGGCGTGTGCCCGGCGTCGGTATCAGCCACGCACAGCGCCGCATTGCCAGTGCGCAACGCGTCGTAGACGTCGTCGGCGAACCAGGAGTCGTGGCGAAATTCCCATGCACAGCGCAGATCGGCGGGAAACAACGTGAGCACATCCTTCAGCCGGGCCAGGTCCTTCTTGAAATTGGGCGGTAGCTGAAACAGGATGGGCCCGAGCTTGTCGCCCAGCGGTCGAACGGTCTCGGTGAAATAGCGCAGCGGGTCGTCCACGTCTCGCAGCCGGCCGATGTGGGTGATGCGCTGCGACGCCTTGAGGACGAACGTGAACCCCGCGGGGACGGCCTGGCTCCAGCCGGACACCGTCTTGGCGTTGGGCATGCGATAGAACGTGTAGTTGATTTCCACCGCGGAGAAGTGTTCGGCGTAGTACGGCAGCATCTTGGCGGCAGGGAGTTTCACAGGATAAAACGTGCCCTTCCACTCCGGGAAGTTGTAGCCCGACGTGCCGACGTGAAGCCGCATCGGGAGGAGCATCGCGCGACCGACCGGCGACCGCAACCCCTCACCGGTTCGCCGTGGAGCCGCTATGTTCGGGTCGCGTCGGTCCGGTTCCACCTCTCGTACTCGGAGTCCGTCCATGTTGAAGCCGTTGGGCATCATTCTCGTAATCGTTACGGCGCTCGCCGCTCCCGTCACGCTTCCGGCTCAGAACCTCCCCGCCGGCACGTGGACCGGCACCATGAGCCCGCCGACAGACGCCGCGGTGCCGGTGACGTTCGAAGTCTCCGGCAGTGGCGATTCGCTGGCCATATCAATGGTGCTCCCCACCGGCCAACGCGCGCCGTTCAACGAACTCCGGTTGGCCGACGGCAAGCTGCTGTTCCAATGGGCCGCCGGTCCCACGATCGTCAAATGCGATCTGGCCAAGCAGGAGAGCGGCGGGTTCAAGGGCCCGTGCACCGACTCGGAAGGAATGACGGGCCAAATCGAGATGGTGCCCCCAACCAAGCCGTAGCGCGGCATATATTGCGGAACAACCCCAGATGAGGCTCGCATCGATGCGCCCTTCTGAACTGATTCCCCTCGGCCTCCTCCTGCTCGCCGCCCCGGTCGCGGCGCAGCAACCGACGGCCACACCCGCCCCTGCCCCGGAGCCGCTGCAGGTCGGGACCGTCGCGCCGGATTTCACCCTCACGGGCGCCACCCGGTACGGCGTCATTCGGGACCCGATCCACCTGAGCGATTTCAAGGGGAAAACCGTCGTGCTCGCCTTCTTCTTCAAGGCGCGAACACGAGGGTGAACGGTTCAAATGAACGCGTACCGTGATCAGTACGCGCAGCTCTTCAAGAACGGCCGCAACATCGTGCTCGTCGCCATCAGTGCCGACCCCGACACCGCGCTGTACTCCTGGGCGCGGGATGCCGAGTTCCCGTTCCTGTTTGCCAGCGACACCGGGTCGGTAGTGGGCCGGATGTACGGGGCATTCTCGAGTCGCGCCTCACTGAACAACCGCAACCTGTTCGTGGTGGGACCCGACGGGAAGATCGCGTATCGCGCGACGCCGTTTCGGGAGATTGATCCCACAGCGTACGAAGAACTGGGGCAAGCGATCCAACGGCTCGCCCCCATAGAGCCGGGGAATTGACCGAATAGGTGCGTGGTGGGTGGTGCGTGGTCCTTATCGCGCCACCCGCCGCACCGCCGCCTCGATATCCTGATCCGCACCGAGGCCGGTATAGGCGACTTTCCCGGCGCTATCCAGCACCACCACGTAGCTCGTCGATGGAGCCTGGAAGGCGCGTACCGCCCGACCATTGCCATCCCACAGGATCCGAAACGGCATTGGGTGCCGCGCCAGGTGACGCTTGATGCCTGCCTGACTCTGGTTCACCGCCACGGCGACCACGACGAACTCCACCTGGTCCCCAAAGCGCGCGTGCGCGGCTGCCATGCGAGGGAACAACGCCGCGCACAGCGGGCACCACGTGGCCCAGAACTCGATCAGCACCGGCTTCTTCCCGATGATCTGACCGAGGGCCACCGGGCGACCGTCCAGGTCCTCGATCGTCACCGCCTCAGGTCTTGTGCCGATGGCGATGCCGATCGCATCGTCCTGCGCGACCACATGACCCGGTGTACCGAGCGCGACCGCCAGTACGAAGCACACCACGCACGCCACACCCCGCACCATCATCACAACACCCTTCCCATTTGCACGAAGTAGTACTCGGCCATGAAGAGAAGTACCACGCCGGCCAGCCGTCTGATCCACGTCATCCACGGGCCAGGCCGGGGCAGCGCGGCCAGGGCTCCCGAAAACAACCCCACCGCGGCCAGCACGACGCTCATGCCGAGTGAGAACATGAAGAGGTAGGTGAAGCCGAGCACCGCGCTGTGCGTGGTGGCGACCCAGGTGAGCACCGCCCCGAACGCCGGCGCCCCGCAGGGCGCCGCGACGATCCCCGACGTGGCGCCCAGCAGGAACACCGCCGGATACGATCCGCCCGACAGACCGGCGGCCCACCCGGCGAGCCGCTGGGGCGCGGCGACGGGGAACACGTCAAGCATCGCCAGCGCGAATACGAGCAGCAGGTTCCCGATCGCGAACCGCGTCCAGGGGTTCGAGGCCACCGTCCCGAACAGCGTCCCCGTCAGCCCCGCGAGGAGGCCCATCAAGGCGTAGAACGAGGCGAGCCCCAGGATGTACACGACCGTGCGCACGACCACGCGGCGGCGCGGAGCGTCTGGGCGCGCGCCACCCCCCAGCACTCCCGCCGTGATGGGGATCATCGGGTAAATGCAGGGATTGAGACTCGTGGCCACCCCCGCAAGGAACAGCAACGCGGCCGCGACGGGTGGGCTGTGCCGTAAGGCGTCGGTCAGGCCGGCGGCGAGCGCTGGCAAAAGCGGCATGGTCGTGACAATCTACACCATGGCCGACGGCAAACAGATCCACGACGACCGACGAAGCCGCTGCGGATGGCTGGGCGACAATCCCCTGATGCTCGCGTATCACGACAAGGAGTGGGGGGTCCCCATTCGCAACGATGCGCGGCTCTTCGGCAAGCTGGTGCTGGATGGATTCCAGGCCGGCCTGTCGTGGGCCATCATCCTGCGCAAGCGCGCCGATTTTCTGCGTGCGTTCGACGGCTTCGATCCCGAGCGCATGGCCCGCTACGATAGCCGCAAGCGCCGCGCGCTCCTCGCGGATCCCGGCATCGTGCGCAACCGGCAGAAGATCGATTCGGCCATTGGCAACGCCCGAGCGTTTCTCGAGCTGCGAGACGCCGGAGTGCGATTCGGTCCGTTCTTGTGGGGATTCGTGGACGGGCGCACCAAGCACAACGCATGGAAATCGCTACGGCGGCTCCCGGCCAAGTCGCGAGAATCTGAGCGCATGAGCAAGGCGTTGGTCGAGCGCGGATTCCACTTCGTAGGCCCGACAATCTGCTACGCGTTCATGCAGGCGGTGGGGATGGTGAACGACCATATCGTGACCTGTTACCGCCACGACGAGCTGAAGCGGTAGCTAGGGCAGCTCGACGCCAATCTCCTCGAGAAACATGGTCCCCCCACTATCTTTGCCGAACCGTTGCACCGCGCGTGTCAGCACCAGCCGATCGCGCGCCCGCGTCATCCCCACGTAGAGGAGCCGGCGTCCCTCTTCGATCTCTTCGCGCCGCGCTTCCTTCGTCGCCCAGTAGCCCGGCAACTCGTAGTCCTCCACCCCCACGATGTACACGCGCGAGAATTCCAGTCCCTTGGTGGAATGGAGGGTGAGCAGGTTCACACGGTCCGGATCGGCTTCCACTCCCTCGGACGATGACAAGGCCACCCGCTCGAGCAGCCGTTGGATCCCCGCGTCCAGGCCGTCCCCGGCATCGGGCTCGCTGGCGGCCACGAGTGCTTCGAGCCGCGCCACCGCCGACGGGTAGCGTTCGGCCGCGGTGCGATCGGCGCGCAGACGCTCCAGCAGGGCGTGGCCGCCGAGGCGCTCGATAACCTCTGCTTCGTCCGGCGCGTCGACGGCTGGTGTGCGCGACCGTTCCGCGCCGTAGAACTCGAGGCAGTCACTGTAACGACCCAGCGCATAGGTGCGCGCCAGCTGGCGCAGCAAGCGCCGCTCGTCGGTCGGTGCCCGATCATCAGCCAGGGCAAGACCGAGCCCGACATGGTCGAGCAGATTCACGAGGGCCGCCTTGCGCGCCCGGACGAGCTTGTGAGCTACGAGATGACGCAACACCCGAGCGAGCGTCAGCGCGTCGTCCAGGGCGTGGTGCGCGCGACCCTTGTCCACACCGAATCGTTCCGCCAGGTGCTCGAGCTTCGCGCTCTCGGAAAACAGCGCGCGCGCCAGCGGCAAGGTGTCGAAGCAGGTGAGCCCGTCGCCGCCATCGAGCCCGGCGGCGAGCCGCCGCAGTACCGGCACGTCGAACCCTTGCCCGTTGTGAGCGACGAGCACCCGGTCACCCACGAACGCCCGGAACCGCGGCCACACCTCCGAGAACGACGGCTGGCCGACGAGGTCCGCATCCGCATACCCGTGCACCGCGGTCGCGGCGGCGGCCACGGATTGCTGCCGCGGCCGCACCAGCGAGTGGAACCGGTCCACCACCTCGCCGTCCTGTACCCGCACCGCGCCGATCTCGATCACCTCACAAGTCGCGATGTCGTTGCCAGTCGTCTCGAGGTCGAAGGTGACGCACTCCCGGAACATCTCGCCGAAGCCGCGCCCGTTGGCCAACTGCAGCGCCTTGAACAATCGCACCACGATTTCCCCCGGCTCCTGCGGGTCGGCGCCGAGCAACAAATCCTCGGGCGCCGGACCGTCGTCCGGTCCGAGGTAGGTCACGACGCGAACGAGCCCCGAGCGCACCAGCATCCCGCGCAGGGCGATTTCCAGACCGTGGTGCGGGACGATCCACACCCGCGCGCCCGTCACGAGCCGGTCCGCCAGATGCGCCGCTCCGGGATAGACAGCTGGGTCGGTCAATTCGTCGGCATGCTCCTCGAGCGGGTTCTTGTACGCCCCCATCCGCTGGGTGAGCAACTCCGCCACGAGACCGCGCAGCGACTCATGGCTCTGGCGCAGGGCACGCAGGTTTTCGACGTGAAACACGAAGCGCCACGCCTTCTTCGTATCGGGGTCGCTCGCATGGCTGTCGCGCGCGATTCGGCGCACGACCGCCAGCAAATCGTGGCCGGCGGCCGCGCCGACCGCGCGGATGCGCTCGAGCAGCTCAGCGGGGAGCAGCCGTTCCGCCAGCGCCTCGAGGGCCAGCGCGTCGTCCGGGTCGCGGATCACGCGCAGCGAGGCGATCACCTGGCCGATGACGTCGTCGTCCACGAGTGCGCGGCCGCGTGCCAGCCGACACGGTATGCCGGCTCGCAGGAGGTGGTTCTCCAGCTCCTCACCCAGGCGGTGATGCCGGTACAGCATCGCGACCTCGCCCCACCCGAGCCCGTGCTCCGCGCGGTCGCGCACCACGTCCTCGATCAGCCACGCCGCTTCCGCCGCTTCATCCGGGAAGCGGCGCACCAGGACGGGAAACGGGGAGTCGCGCACCGCCTCGATGCGCTTCTCGAACAGTTTCGGGTTGCACTCCACCAAGCGGCGCGCCGCCGCAAAGATCTGGCGCGACGAGCGTCGATTCTGGTCCAGCACGATCGGGTCGTCGATCCCGAACTCCTCGCGAAAGCGGCGCAATACGTCCGGGTCGGCCCCCGTCCACGAGAAGATCGACTGCTCGTCGTCGCCAACCGCGAAGAAGCTGCCGTGCGGCTCCGCGAGGCGTACCAGCGTGTCGTACTGCGCGGGGTTCAGGTCCTGGAACTCGTCCACCAGCAGGTGGTCCCAGCGCGCGGCCACCGCGGCCGCGACGTCCGAATGTTCGGCAAAGAGGTCGCGCGTGAGTGCGACGAGGTCGTCGAAATCGACGACGTTGCGCGCACGGAGCGTCGCGAGGTAGCGGTCCAGCAAGTCCTGGTCCCCGCCACTCAGGTGAAACCCCTGGAGCCGGCGCCTGCCGAACTGCGTCAGCAGCGTGCTCATGCGCTTGCGGGCCACCCCGAGGCGGCGCAGCACGAGCCGCTGATACTCTTCGTCGGCCACGCCGAACCCGCGACGCAGCCCGAGCCGCTCACCGTGTACGCGCAGGATCTCGAGACAGAGGGCGTGCAGCGTACCGCGGGTGAGCAGCTCGCCCGCCGGGCCCACCTCGCGGCGCAACCGCGCGACGATTTCCTCGGCGGCCTTGTTGGTGAAGGTGACGGCGCAGATACGCGCCGGATCGGCGCGGTGACGATCGATCAGCTGGCGCACTCGCTCGATCAGGCAGAACGTCTTCCCTGCCCCTGGACCGGCGAGGACCAGCACGGGTCCGAGGGGTGCCTCGATCGCGCGACGCTGCTGATCGGACGGCGCCGCGGGTGTTTCAGGTACGACGTGGGTCGTTTCGATACTCGGAAGTTAAGTTCTCAGCGTGCCATATGACATCATCCTCGCCGGCCTGGGCGCGATGGGAAGCGCTGCGGCCCTGCACCTCGCGGGACGGGGGCTGCGAGTGCTCGGCTTGGACCGCTTCCACCCTCCGCACAACCTGGGATCGACGCACGGAGGCTCGCGCGTGATCCGCGAGACCGCGTTCGAGCATCCGCGTTACGTCCCCCTCGCGCGTCGGGCCTTCGAGGGCTGGCGGCGGATCGAAGCGCTCACCGGCGAGAGTCTGCTGCACATCACCGGGACGCTGTTCGTCGGTGCACCGGCCAGCCCTGTCATCTCCGGCACGCTCGCGAGCGCCACCGAGCACGGCATCGTGCATGAGCGGATGACCGCAAGACAGCTCGCCGACCGGTATCCCCTCTTCGATGGTCTCGACGGGGCGGTCGGCGTGCTCGAGCCCGGCGGTGGATGGCTGGATCCCGAGCGCTGCGTGGCCGCGTGCTTAGGGCATGCCGCGAAACACGGCGTCGACCTACGGTTTGACGAGCCGATCGAGCGCTGGGAGCCCGAGGGCGACGGCGTCGCGGTGACGACGGCGCGCGGGCGCTACTTGGCCGAGCGCTTGCTCCTGTCCGCCGGCCCTTGGATGCCGGGGCTCTTGGGAACGGTCGGAACGACGCTGTGGGTCGAGCGTCAGGTGCAGCATTGGTTCGCGCCGGCACGCGCAGCCGCGGCGTTCGCGCGCATGCCGATCTTCATCTGGCAGAGCCCGACGGGAGTGTTCTATGCCTTCCCGCCGGCCGGGGGCACCATCAAGGTGGCCGTGCACCACGACGGCGAGCCTACCACCCCCGAGACCGTGCGTCGCGCTGTTTCCGACGATGAGATCGAGGAGACGCGGGTGTTGCTTCGACGCCACGTCCCGGACTTGGTGGGCGAGCACCGCGACGCGGCCGTCTGCCTCTATACCAACTCCGCAGACGGGAATTTCGTGATCGACTGGCACCCGTCGCACCGAACGGTCCTGGTCGCAAGCCCGTGCTCGGGGTTCGGGTTCAAGTTCGCCAGCGCCATCGGGGAGATCCTGGCCGACCTGTTGACGGGCGGCACCAGCTGGTACGACCTGGCTCCATTCCGAATCGGACGCTAGCGCGGCCGGGCGATTCCGCTGGTATATTCCACTCCCTTGACCCCCTTCGAAGCGGTTTACCGGGGTCAGACACTGATGAGAGGTCTCACCGAGACTATCGGGCTGCGGGCGCGGGGCGCCGCTCGCCCGGCCGCTGTGTGGTGCCCCGGCAGGGAAAGGACGTGCACATGAATATTCGGACCGCAATCACGGCGGGACTCGCGCTGTCGCTCGCGCTCGCGTGCTCGGGAAAACCATCGCCGGAGATGCAGGCACGGCTCGACTCACTGTCGGCCGCCGCGAGTGAGCGCGACCGTCTGGTGCAGGAGATGGCCCAGAACGCCCGCATGCTCTCGGAGATCTCCATGGACCTCTCGAAGGTGCAGGTGCGAGGGCAGTTGAACGTCTCCGGCGAATCGCCGGGCCAGGCCGCGCGAGACAGCGTGGTCCAAAAGGTCCGCTACATCACGACGCGCCTCAACCAGACCGAGAGCCAGCTGCGCCAGAGCGAGCGGCGCTTGCGCTCTTTGACGACCGTGTCGGACAGCCTGCGCACCACGCTGCTGGCCACGATCGCCAACTACGACACCATCGTCGCTTCGCAGCGCGACCAGATCACGTCGTTTACCGCGCAGATCGACACGTTGCGGGGCCAGAATACGGCGCTCGCGACGGCGAATCTGGCGCTGACGGACACCGTGAACGATCTGTCGCTGCGCGAGAACACGGTGTATTACGTCATCGGCTCGAAGGACGAGCTGTCGCGCCGCGGCATTGTTCAGGAGACGGGCGGCAGCCGCTTCCTGTTCATCTTCTGGAAGTCCGGCAAGTCGTTGCAGCCGGCGCGCTCGCTGGATCCGAGCGCGTTCACCGCGATCGACAAGCGACAGGTGACGACGATCCAGCTGCCGGACTCGAGCAAGACGTACCGCATCGCCTCGCGGCAGGATCTCACCTCGCTCGCGATGCCCCCCGACACAGACGGCAGAATCCACGGGAGCGTGCAGATCGCGGCCCCAGACCGATTCTGGGCGGCATCGAAGTTCCTGATCATCGTCGAAAGCTGAAGCCGGCCGGGTGAACGGGAGGGAGTGGGCAACCACCTCTCCCGTCGCCGCCGGTCGTCCGTCGCGCTTCCACGCACATGTCAATCGCTCGCTCCCTGCTGCTTCGCGCCTCGCGCAGCGAATGGCTCGCCGACCAGTTTCGCCGGCGGCGCTTCGCCCGCCGGGCGGTGCGTCGCTTCATGCCGGGGGAGAATCTCGACGCCGCGCTCGGGGCCAGTGGGGATTTGGCGGCCGCGGGGCTGGGCACGGTGCTCACCCAGCTGGGAGAGCAAGTGCGCAGCGCCACCGAGGCCCAGGCGGTGCGCGATCATTACCTCGAGGTGTTCGACCAGGTCCGCGAGCGATTTCTCCCCGCCCACGTCTCGGTGAAGCTCACCCACCTCGGTCTCGAAGTCGGACACGACGCCTGCGTGCAGCACGTCATGACGCTGGCCGCGAAGGCGCGGGAAGAGGGTGCCTTCCTGTGGATCGACATGGAAGAGTCCCGCTACGTCGACGCGACGCTCGAGATCTACCGCCGCGCGCGGGCCGCGGGAGCCGGTGTCGGCGTGTGTCTCCAGGCGTATCTGCGGCGGACGCCGCAAGACCTCACCGCCCTGCTGCCACTCGCCCCGGCGATCCGGCTCGTAAAGGGAGCCTACAACGAGCCCGCCGAGATCGCGTTGGGCCGCAAGAAGGACGTCGACGCGCAGTACTTCACCCTGGCCGTGCGGCTACTCGATGCCGCCGCCATCGGCCGGGCGACGCCCGTATTCGGCACCCACGACCTGCGGCTGCTCGAGCGGATAGGTGAGCAAAGCGTGGCTCGGGGCGCCGCCGGCCGCTACGAGGTGCACATGCTGTACGGCATCCGCGACGCCGAGCAGCGTGCGCTCGTGGCCGCCGGGGTGAAAGTGCGGGTGCTGATCAGCTACGGCAGTCACTGGTTCGCCTGGTACATGCGGCGCCTCGCCGAGCGGCCGGCGAACGTGTGGTTCGTCGTCCGGAGCCTCTTCTAGGGTCGGTTACCCGAAAAACTTGCGCTTCACCGCCCTCCCGATGAAGCGCAGCCGCTCCGGCCACGAGAAGCGCAACAGATTGGTCTTCACGACCCCAGACGTGAAATAGGTCTTCTCCGAGTAGTCGATCGCCACATCCACCAGCACCGGCCGGCCCGAGGCGCAGATGTCGCGCGCCCTCGTCAGGACCGGCCCGATGTCGGCGTCACGCGCGAGCCGTACACCTTCCACTCCCAATCCCGCGGCGAGTCCGCAGGCGTCGTAGTCCGGCAGCACGCTGGCGGTCTTGCGGTTCAAGGCGGTGCCCTGAAACTGCGCGATCTGGGCGAGCTCGCGGTCGCGCAGCACCAGCACCACGATCGGGACTCCCTGGTTTACGGCGGTGAGGAGCTCGAGTCCCGTCATGAGAAACGCCCCATCGCCTGCCAGGGCGACGACCGGACACTCCGGCCGCGCGAGCTTGGCACCGAGGGCGGCGGGCACGGCGTACCCCATGCACGAATAGTCGACCGGCGCGAGAAACTTCCCCGGCGACTCGAGCCGCAGGCACTCCATGGCCAGGAACGTGCCGTTGCCGCTGTCCGTCGTGTAGATCGTGTCCGCGCCGAACGTCTCCTGCGCGGACCGCAGTAGCAGGGCCGGGGTGACCTGCCCGCGGCTCGCGCGCGAGCGCCAGTCGCGCCACACGCCCTCGTGGCCGGCGCGGATGCCGGCCCGTAGCTCGGCGTCCGGCAGCCGGCCGGTGATCCTCGGCAGGAGGGCTCGCACGAACGCCCCGCCGTCGGCGGCGACCGCGATGGCGGTTGGGTAGTTCCGTCCGGGCACTGTGGGATCGATGTCCACGTGAATGAGCGGTTGCGGCGGCGTGAGCCCGTAGCTCCCGGTGCCGACTTCGCTGAACCGGCAGCCGATCGCCAGCGTCACGGCGCGCCTACGCGCTACCGCGCGCGCGAACGGCGGCGCCGCGTCCCCGAACCCATTCCACACGAACAGCGGATGCGATTCGGGGAACACGCCCTTTCCCTGGAACGTCGTCGCTACTGGCGCGTCGAGACGCTCAGCGAGCGCCACGAGATCGCCGCCCGCGCCGGCGGCACCCAGGCCAACGTAGAGAAACGGCCGGGCGGCCGGGTCGTTCAGCGCCGCCGCGACCCGGTCGAGCTGCTCGGGCGTTGCGACAGGCGGAGGCATCGGCGCCGGGTCCCCCCACGAGGAAGGATCCACATCGTGCCGCGTGAGGTAGAGATTCACCGGCACCTCCACCATCACGGGTCCGGGTGTCCCCGCCCGCGCGAACGTGCAGGCGCGCCGGATCTCGGGATACAAGTCCGCACCGCGCTCGATGCGGAATGCGTCTTTGGTGATCGGTCGCACCACCGCGAGCTGGTCGATGTCGTGCAGCTGATACGCTTTCTTGAAGTCCTGGCGGATGCCGCAGCCCAGGACCAGCAGCGGGACGTTGTCCATGAACGCTTCGGCGATCCCGGACAGCGTATGGGTCAGCCCGGCGCCGGGGACGACGTTGACGCAGGCGAGTCGCCCCGAGGCACGCCAATACCCATCGGCCATGAACGAGGCGCTTTGCTCGTCGGTCACGAGCACCGGGCGAACGCGGTCCGACTCCGCCAGGGCGTCGTACAGCTCGATGTTGTGGGTGCCCGGGATGCCGAACGTGTACCGAATCCCTTCGTCCGCCAGGGCTCGGGCGACGATCTCGCCACCGGTGAGTTTCATGGTGGCAAGATGTACTCTCGGGCTGTTGTCAGCTATCGGCTCGTCACCATCTCCCGTACCATCTCGTTCACCGGTCGCATCAACGGCGGGTCGTAATTCGTGAGGACCACCGCGACGTAACCGAGGTCCGGGACGATGATGAGGTTGGTCCCCATCCCCGGGGCCCCACCCGAGTGGCCGAAGGTGCGGTGCCCATGATGGGTCTCGGTCACGAACCCCAAACCGTAGCCGTTCCGATTGTCGCTCGGCGCGGTGAACTGCTTCAGCGTCTCGGCGCGGATCAACCGCCCACCGGTAAGAGCCTCGGCAAAGCGCCGCAGGTCTTCCACCGTCGAATAGCCGCCGCCCGCCGCGCCGCCCCTGATCTCGCGGACCCCCAGGTTGTCGCTCAACGCGCCCGCAGGGCCATCTCGCGAGTACCCCACCGCGCCGCCTGCCACCTCCCCGTCCAACCCGTAATAGCCGGTGTTCGTCATGCCAACGGGGGCGAATATGTGATCACGGACAAAGTCGTAGTAGCTCTGACCGCTCACGCGCTCCACGATGAGGCCGAGTACCTGAAAACCGGCGTTGGAGTAGCGGAACCGCGCGCCGGGAGCGAAGGGAAGTGGATCGTTCACGAACAACGGCAGGTGTGAGGCAAGAGTCGTCAGCGTGGTGCGCCGCTCCTCGTACAGCCGGTTCCAGAAGCTGCCGAGCCCGGAGGTGTGCGAGAGCAGGTGCCGCACCGTCGCGTGACGGGCAAAATCGGCGTTGGGATAGTCGGGCAGGTATCGCACGATGGGCGAGTCGAGCGCCACCTGCCCCTGTTCCACGAGCCGGGCGATCGCCACAGCGGTGAACATTTTCCCCATCGACGCGAGCGTGAACTTCGTGTCGAGGGTGTTGCGGGCTCCGGTGCGCCGATCGGCAATGCCATACGCCGCTCGAAACACGGGCCGGCCGTCGTGGGCCACGAGCAGCGCGCCCGAGAAGCGGTCTCCGGCGGCGCGCGCATCCAGCCGCTCGCCGAGCAATCGTGCCATGGCCTCGTCGGAGAGCCGGGGCGGGACCGATTCGGGACGCTCTTCCGGTTCATCGGGGCGCAGGCCTACAGTGGACGCGCGATATCCGCCGCTGTCGCCCGTCTGGCCCACGCCGTAGCGCAACCGTAGCGCACGCCCTTGGACCGTCTGTAGCAGCAGGACGATCTCTTCGGGCTGGTCCTGGAGAATCTGCTTGACCGTGAACCCTCCGGATCGTTCCCTGAACCCGAGGATTTGTCCGGCAATGTCGCGGACCTCGTTTGAATCGGTGGGATTCTGCGCTTCGTAGCGGCGGACGTAATCCAGCACCAGGGCGGTATCGCCGGAGGCAGCGGCGCGCAGCCATTCGCGGACCAGGCGACCCGCCGGTGTGTCGGGGATGACAGGCTCCTGGGCCGCGGTCTGCGCCCGGGCGGTCGCGGCAAGCAGGAGGAGCGCAAAGCACGTGGTGACGTGGCGGTTCATTCGGATCCCTCACCCGAGAGGAAGGAGGCTCGACCCTCGAATGATGCGCCGTGCGACGGAATCGTTGCACCGAGCCCGACCGATCGATATCGTGACTGCCCATGGCCCTGCCGGATCTCGTTCTCACGAGCGAACGCGTCGTAACCCCCCGGGGCGAAGTCCCCGGGGCAGTCGTGGTAGAGAACGGGATCATTACCGCCGTCGAGCCCCTGAGCCACGTGCCGCCGGCCGCGAGCCGCGTGGATACGGGTGACGCGGCAGTCCTACCCGGCGTCGTGGACACGCACGTCCATGTCAACGAGCCGGGCCGCACCGAGTGGGAGGGGTTCGAGACCGCGACCCGCGCGGCCGCGGCCGGCGGGGTCACCACCATCGTCGACATGCCGCTGAACAGCATCCCCGTCACGACCACGGTCGCGGCCCTGGCGGCCAAAACAACTGCCGCCACGGGTCGCGCCCTGATCGATTTTGGTTGTTGGGGAGGCGTCGTACCCGGGAACCTCGACGAACTCGGCCCTCTCGTGAATGCCGGGGTCCTCGGGTTCAAGTGCTTCCTCGTGCCTTCGGGGATCGACGAGTTTCCGGCAATCACCGAGCGCGACCTCGCACCGGCGATGCGGCGGCTCGCCGGGCTGGGCGTCGTCCTGCTGGTGCACGCCGAGCTTCCGGGGCCGATCGAGCGTGTTGCTAACGTCGCGGGCGATCCGCGCCACTACGCGACCTGGCTCGCCTCGCGACCCGCGGAGGCCGAGCTCGAGGCCATCGATCTCGTGTTGCGGCTGTCACGGGAAACGGGGTGCCGGGTGCACATCGTGCATCTGGCGTGCGCCGACGCGCTCGATCGGATCGACGCCGCGAAGCGTCGCGGCGTGCCCGTGACGGTCGAAACCTGCCCGCACTACCTATCCTTCGCCGCCGAGGATATCCCCGACGGCGCGACGGCGTTCAAGTGCGCGCCGCCGGTGCGGAAGGCGGAACATCGGGAGCGGTTGTGGGACGGGCTGGAACGGGGCATCATCGATCTCGTGGCGAGCGACCATTCTCCCGCGCCAAGGGCTTTGAAGCAGCTCGAGAGCGGGAGCTTCCTCGAGGCATGGGGCGGCATCGCGTCGGTCGAGCTGGCACTCGCGGCGCTGTGGACCCGCGCGCGCGCGCGCGGCCGCACCCTCGGCGACCTGGCCCGTTGGATGAGCTCTGGGCCGGCCCGGCTTGCCGGGCTAGGCCGGAAAGGAGCGATCACCCCGGGGTACGATGCCGATTTCGTGGTGTTCCATCCGGACACGACCTGGACCGTGGATCAGAGCCGGTTGCGCCAGCGTCATCCGATTACGCCCTACGAGGGTTTGGTGCTCACGGGTGAGGTTCGGCAAACGTTTCTGCGGGGCAACTCCGTTTACGACAACGGCCGCTTTCCAGAGAAAGCGGCCGGGCGGTGGATACAGCGGGAGGGTGTGTGACGTCTACGCTTGTGGTTGCTCAGGCCGACGCCGAGGATCGCCGATCGCTTTCTACGCGGCGCTCGTCTCCCGCTCGTCGTGGACGGAGCATGCGGCGGTCTTTCACCTGGCGCTTATCGCTCGAGGTTCGGCCCCACACGTGGCGCCGTTCCACCCACGCGCGTCGGTCCGCCACGATGCGTCGGGTCGCGGCGCGCCGTTTGGTCTTCCGTCGTTCTGGCCCTGTGTGGCGTTTTGCCATGCGACCTCGTCCGCTTGCTTCAGTCACAAGATGCCAAGGGAGGGTGCCCGTGCGCCAGGCGTCTGGTCCGGTATCGTTTGCGTTGCTTGGGAGCGCCTTGTGCGATCCGGCTTGATCGACCTCGCCGCTGCCCGCATGGGCGGCCGGGCCGTTCTCGCAAACGACGAGTTCTTCGCCCCCAAGGCAAATCTCCTCAAGCCGGGGCGTGGCGTGTTTGTCGAAGGGAAGTACACGAGCCGCGGCAAGTGGATGGACGGATGGGAAACGCGGCGGCGTCGGACGCCGGGCCACGACTGGTGTATCGTCCGCCTCGGTGTTCCCGGCGTGATCCGCGCCGTCACGGTGGATACGCACCATTTCCGCGGCAACCATCCGGAAGCGTGTTCGATCGAGGCCGCGGCATTGCCGGGCACCCCGACGCCCGCTCGACTCCGTGCGCTGGGCACCGCATGGGCCGAAGTGCTGACCCGGAGCCCGCTCCAGGGGGATTCCGAGAACAACTTCCCGATCGCGAGCGACGCGCGGTACTCCCACGTCCGGTTGAACATCTACCCCGACGGCGGCGTGGCCCGGCTGCGCATCTGGGGCGAGGCCCGGCCGGACTGGGCGCGCATCCGGACCGCGCGTACGCGAGTGGATCTCGTCGCCGTGCAGCACGGTGGTGTGCCGCTGGCCGCGAGCGATCAGTTCTTCAGTGAGCCGCTCAATCTGCTCTTGCCGGGACGGCCGGTCGACATGGGCGACGGCTGGGAGACCCGGCGCCGGCGCGGCCCGGGGCACGATTGGGTCGTGCTGCGCCTCGGCCACCGCGGCACGATCGACGAGGTCGTGGTGGACACCACGCATTTCAAGGGCAATTTCCCCGACAGTTGCCGCCTCGAGGGCTTGGACGCGCCCGAGCTCGACCCCACCGTGGCCCCCGACGACCGCGCGGCGTGGCGCGAGCTCGTGGCACGCACGCCGCTCAAGGCCGACACGCCGCACCGCTTTCGGGCGGTCGGTCGTTCAGGACCCGTGACGCACGTCCGGTTCAGCATGTTCCCGGACGGCGGAGTGGCCCGGCTGCGGCTGCTCGGGAAGCCGGTGGTGTGAGCGCGGGAGTCCGGGCCGACGGCATTGCCCGCCATCTGAACGCGCTCGCCGAGCCCGCGGCTCGGGCGGCGCTGCTGCGCTGCTGCGGCTCGCGGAGCTGGGTCGAGCAGATGCTCGCCGGGCGCCCGTTCGCCGATGACTCGGGTGTGTTCGCCACAGCGGAGCGCTGCTGGTGGTCGCTCGGGACGAACGACCGCCTCGAGGCGTTCGCCGCGCATCCGCGGATCGGCGAGCGCGCGGACGACACCTGGGCGCGGGCTGAGCAATCCGGCATGGCGGGCGCGGACATTGCCATGCGCCGAGCATTCAGCGATGGCAACCGCGCGTACGAGGAGCGCTTCGGACATGTGTTTCTCATCTGCGCCACGGGTCGGGGTGCGGATGACCTGGCCGCCGAGCTGCAGCGCCGGCTCGGCAACGATCCGGCGAGCGAGCTCCGGATCGCGGCCGGGGAGCAGGCGAAGATCACCCGACTACGACTCGAGAAACTGGTGACGACATGAGCGGCATCACGACGCACGTGCTGGACACCGCGCACGGCCGGCCCGCCGCCGGAGTCGCGGTTACCCTGTCAGTGATGGTGGGCGAAAGCTGGACAGAGGTCGGTCGCGCCGCGACGGGTGCGGACGGTCGCGTGCCGAACCTGCTCCCGTCACCAAGCGCCCGGGGTACCACCTATCGGCTACGATTCGAAATCGGTGCGTACTACGCGGCCCAGGGCATTGCCAGTTTTTATCCCGCGATCGAGGTGGTGTTCACCCAGCAGGACGATCGCCACCATCACGTGCCGTTGCTCGTGAGTCCGTTCGGCTACTCGACCTACCGCGGTACCTAGCGCCGTGAGCGCGCACCTCGCGGAATGGCTCAGCCTCGCGCTGCGCTGGATCCACATCATCACCGGCGTGTCGTGGATCGGCACATCATTCTATTTCAACTGGCTGAATGGACGGATTCGACCGCCGGACGCCCCCGAGCCCGGCGTCACCGGCGAGCTCTGGTCGGTGCATGGCGGCGGGTTTTACCGCGTCGTGAAATACAGCGTCGCGCCCGAGCGCCTGCCGCGCACGCTGCACTGGTTCAAGTGGGAGGCGTACGCCACCTGGCTTTCCGGCGCGTCGCTGCTCGTGCTCCTGTACTATTTCGGCGCGCGGGTGAACCTGCTCGATCCCGGCGTCTCCTCGATCGCCCCCGGCGCGGCGGTCGCCGTCAGCATCGGCACGATCCTCGTCGCCTGGCTCGTCTACGATGTGCTGTGTCGCTCGCCGGCGGGGTATCGGCCCGTTGTGCTGGCGACGCTAGGCCTGGTACTCGTCACGGCGCTTGGCTATGGCCTGGCGCGCGTATTCAGTGCTCGCGCCGCCTATTTGCACGTCGGTGTCGCCCTCGGCACGATCATGGCGGCGAACGTGTTCCGGGTGATCATCCCGGCGCAACGGGAAATGGTGGATGCGTTGGCGGCGGGGGGCGAGCCGGACGCGGCACGCGGCCGTCAGGCGGCGCTGCGTTCGTTGCACAACAACTATCTGACCCTACCCGTGCTGTTCGTGATGGTGAGCGGCCACTACCCCGCGACGTACGGCAGCGCCTGGGGCTGGGCCATCCTCGCGGGATTGTTCGTCGTCGGCGTCCTGACGCGCCACTGGTTCAATCTGCGCAACGCCGGGATTCGCAACGCCTGGCTGCTCCCCGCGGCTGTGGTGGGACTCATCGCGTTGGCGCTCGTGACGGCGCCGCGCTCCAGCGGTATGGCCTCACCGGACGGCGCCGTGTCGTCGTTCGCCGACGTGCGTATCATCATCGCGCGGCGCTGCGCTCCGTGTCACTCCGCAGCGCCCACCTTCCCGGGCGTCACTGCGCCACCGGCCGGGGTGGCGTTTGACACGCCGGAGCAGATTCGCGTCCGCGCCTCGCGCATCGCCGAGCGGGTGGTCGCCCGGCAGACGATGCCACTCGGCAACGTCACGGGGATCACTCCGGAGGAGCGGGATCTTCTCGGGCGGTGGATTCAAGCGGGGGCTCCGCTCCGGTGACCTGCAGCAACAGACTCCCAGGGGTGGGCTAACCCCGGGGCCATGCCCCGGGGTTCAGGGATTGGCACACGTATGCCAGGTCGTGAATTGCCTAGGGTGGGTTAACCCCGGGGCCGTGCCACGGGGTTCAGGGCAAGCACACGTATACCCTGGCCGTGAATTGCCACAGGTGGGTTAAGCCCGGGGCGTTGCCCCTGGGTTCAGGGAATGTCACACGTGACCCCAGGACGTGAATTGCTGTGGGTGGGTAACCACGGGCTAAGCCCCGGTGTGGGAATGGCACACATTGAACCCCGGGCCGTGGGCCCGGGGTTAACCCACCCGGACAACGTCGACGAGCTCAGCCACCGCCGCGGCCACCTCCTTCCCGAATGCCGATCCGAATCGCCAGTGCACCGACGGGTCCCATTATGGCTGCGCCCACTATCGGGGTCCATGGCAACTGGGTCCCCCATTCGGCGGGCGGAAAGAGTGTTAAGACAGTGAGGAAAGCGTATGGGAGTATTGCGACGAATCCCACCAGCATCGCCCCGGCAGCGTGCCGGCACAGTGGCAACAGGAGCCCCACGATTCCGCCTGCAACAATTCCACCCTAGGTAGCCACCGATTAGGGCGATATAGGAAGTGTTGTACTCCTGCAGTAGTTCTGGCCCTCTGACGAGAACGAGCAGCGTCGCCAATACCGAAATGACTAGTGCGAACCAGAGACCCCAAGTGAGTCCCGTTTTCATGTTTGATCCGAGTGAGCCCATTGGACCCAAGCCCCTCTTTTCCTCCAAACGGACTAGTTCACACCTCAGCCACGTCGAACAACACCTTCATCGTCCCCGGCCGCTGCGCATGGTCGAACGCATCGAGCGCTCGCTCCAGTGGGTAATGCGCCTGCACCAGCGGTAGCACGTCCACCTTCTGTTCAGCAAGCACGGCGAGTGCCTTTGGAAACGGGCCGCAGCGCGACCCGATGATCGTGAGCTCGTGCACCACGATCGCGGATGCGTCGAGCGTCAACTGGTCGGCGTACGTGCTCTTCATCACGAGCGTGCCGCGGGGACGCAGCGCCCGCTGGGCGAGGCCGAAGCCGAGGTGATTGCCGGTGCATTCGACCGCGATGTCGAATGAGCCCGCGGGGATCGTCTCAGCCGCGGTTGACGCAATCCCGCGCTCGGTGAGCAGGGTGAGCTTTGGTCCGTGGCGGCCGACCACCAGGAGGTCGCAGTCGGTGAGCGCCAGCGTTTGCGCCACGAGCTGCCCCAGCTTTCCATCCCCGACGACGAGCACCCGGTCCCCGGGCGCGATGTGGACCTGCTCCTGGATCTCGAGTGCCGCGGCGAGCGGCTCGGTAAAAACCGCCGCGTCCTCGGATACACCGTCCGGAACCAGATGGAGGTTTTGGAGCGGCAGCGTGAGATACTCGGCGAACGCGCCGTGCCGGTTCACGATGCCAAGTACCGTGCGACGCTCGCAGTGCGTGCGTCGGCCGGCTCGGCAGGGACCGCATGCGCCGCACGTCGCGTTGATCTCACCCACCACGCGCCGGCCCATCAGCGCGTCCGGACCGCGCTCCACCACGCCGACGAACTCGTGGCCCAGCACCCCGGCGTAGGGATAGTAGCCGCGCGCCAACTCGACGTCGGTGTTGCAGATGCCGGCACGGAGCACGCGCACCAGCGCTTCGTCCGCCGGTGGCTCCGGCACCGGCACGCTATGGCGGAGCCGGAGCTGGCCTCCCTCGAGCCAGACGGCCTTCACGCCTGGAGTTCGGGCAAGGCGAAGAAGAGCACGCGCGCCATCACGCGCTTGCGGTATTCAGCCGTGGAGCGGATGTCGTCGATCGGCGTGACGTCCTGCTCGATCGCCGGCAACAGGTCTTCCGGCGCGCGGGGCGCCGGCCCGTCGGCGAGCCGGCGTTCGAGTGCGGGACAGCGGCGAATCGTCGGCGCCATGCTCGCCGCGACGACGCGCCACCCGGCCGACGAGCGGGTGACGGCGAGACCGATCTTGGCGATGGCCTGAGCGCGTCGCGGGCCGATTTTCTCGAACACCTGAGCGGCATAGGGCCGGCGGGGCACACGGATCGCGACCACGAGCTGGTCCGCGGCCCGTCGCATCTGCTTGTAGCCCGTGTAGAAATCGGCGAGCGGCACCTCTTCGCGGCCGCGGCGGGATTCGAGCACGACTACCGCATCGTAGGCCATCAGCACCGGCACGCCGTCGGCCGCGGGCGAGGCGTTCACGATGTTGCCGGCCCACGTGCCGCGCGTCTGGATCTGGACCGCGCCCACCTGCCGCGCCGCGCGGACGAGCAGCGGCAGCTCGCGCGCCGCGCGACGGTCCGTGACCACGTCCCAATAGGTCGCGAGTCCTCCCAGGACGAGCTCCGCGTCGGTCCATTGCAAGCCCTTCAACTCGGCGACGCGGGAGATGTCGACATACGTCCGGTCGTGTTCCGCGGACCGTACAGGCCAGTGTACCAGCAGGTCGGTCCCACCGGCGATCGGGATGGCCTCCGGATGGTCGGCCAGCATGGCCAGAGCCTCCGCCTTGCCCTGAGGCTGGAGCAGGTTCACGATCGCGCCTCGAGCGCCGCCGTGATCCCGTCCACGATGCCGTCGTAGCCCGTACAGCGGCACAGGTTACCGGCCATGAGCTCCCGGATCGTATGAGTGGTGAGCAGGTCGCGGTGCGACTGGATCCAGCAGGCCGTCATGGCGACGCCGGGAGTGCAAGCGCCGCACTGCGTCGCTCCGTGGACGAGCAGCGACTCGAGCGCGGCCGGATCGAGCGATTCGACCGTTTCCACGCGTGCTTCGCGCACCTGGTACGCCGGCACGAGACAGGAGTTGACCGGCAGCCCGTCCAGGTACACGGTGCACGCGCCGCACTCCCCTTCCCCGCACCCTTCTTTCGTTCCCGTAAGGCCGAGCCGGTAGCGCAAAGTGTCGAGCAAGCGTTCGGTGGGGTCGACAGAGACCGTGACTGGTGCCCCGTTTAGAGTAAAAGTGAACGTCAATGCGGAGTGCGGAATGCGGAATGCGGAATTGGCCGTTCCGGGCGTCGCATCGCGCTTCGACTCTCCCTTGTCATTCCGCATTCCGCATTCCCCATTCCGCATTCTCGATAAGCTCCATCAGCCGCTCCGGCGTCAACGGAATCACGCACGGGTCCGCCCCCGTCGCGGCGGCGACGGCGTTGAGCACGGCAGGAGCCGGGCCGTCCATCGGCAGTTCACCCAGTCCCTTGGCTCCCTGCGCCCCGAACGCGTACGGGTTCTCGAGAAACGCCACGCGGATTGATGGCAGGTCGTCGCTCGTGGGAATGATGTAGTTGGTGAGCTGGGCGTTGGCCATCGCGCCGTCTTTCCAGCGGCATTCTTCGAGCAAGGCCCAGCCGATCGCCTGCGCCACGCCGCCCTGCACCTGCCCGCGTGCCAGCAGCTCGTTCAGCACCTTGCCGATTTCCTGCACGGCGACGATGTCGAGTACCCGGACGTCGTAGGTGCGGAGATCGACCTCGACCTCGGCGACGTACGCCGCCCAGGCGTACGTGCCGTAAGCATCGCCCCGATAGGCAACGTCGTCCCAGACGATCCCCGGTGGCCGCTCGTACAGCGCCTCGCCGAGCAGCGTTTCGCCCGGGTGCTTCTTGTACCAGCGGACCAGCGCCGCCCGCACCGCGTCACCCTTGATGCTGCGGTCGAACCCGAGCTGCTTGCGGAGGTCGTCGCACGCGCGCTCCACCAGGCCCCCCACCACCATCGACGTCCGCGACGCGACGGTGGGTCCGCTGTTGGGAACCCGCGCCGTGTCGGCGGTGGCGATAATCACGTCCGACGGGCGCAGGCCGAGGCGCGCGGCCGCGAGCTCCGTGAACACCGTGAGCGTGCCCTGTCCCATCTCGATGTTGGCGCTGCGCACCTCGATCCGTCCGTCCGGCAGTCCCGCCACGTGCACCCGGGACGCGAGCATCACTTCCCCGCTCCCGGTGAATCCGGCGCCGTGATGGAACGTGGCGAGGCCCATGCCACGGCGTTTCGTGGCGTTGGTCGCGTTGAAACCGGCGTGGGCGGTTCGCTTCGCGTCGTAGTCCGCCAGCGTGAGCGCCTGGTCGAGAATCGCGAGGCGGTCTGTCCCGTCGGCGATCACCTGGCCGGTGGCGGTGGACTGGCCATCGGCGAGCAAGTTGCGGCGTCGCAGCTCGGCCGGATCCAACCCGAGACAGGCCGCGATCCGGTGCATGTGGCGTTCGTTCGCGAAGTGGGTCTGCGGCGCGCCGAAGCCGCGGAACGCGCCGAACGGCACGGCGTTGGTGAACATCGCCCGGCCGTCGATGCGTACGTGCTCGCAATGGTACGGTCCGGCGGCGTGGATGATCCCGCGCGATAGCACCACAGGAGAGAGCGTTACATAGGCCCCGCCATCCATCACGACTTCGATGTCCTGCGCGAGGAGCCGGCCGTCGCGCGTGACACCGGTCCGGTGACGCACGAGGGACGGGTGCCGCTTCGTAGTCGCGGCCATATCCTCGCCCCGATCGTACACCACCTTGACGGGCTTGCCGCTCTGCAGCGTGAGCAGCGCGGCATGGAGCGCGATCGTCGACGGGTACTCCTCCTTCCCGCCGAACCCGCCGCCCGTGGGCGTCTGGATGACGCGCACCTGCTGCGCGTCGCGGCCGAGGGCGTGCAGCAACGCCTTCAGGACGTAGTACGGACACTGCATCGAGCCGCGCAGCACCAGGACGCCACCGTCCAGCTCGGCGATCATCCCCTGCGGCTCGAGGTACACATGCTCCTGGGCGCCGGTCTCGTAGGTGCCCTCGACCACCAGCGGTGCCTTTGCGAGCGCGCGTTCGACGTTGCCTTTAGAGATAACCAGGTGCTTCAGTACGTTGTCCGCGCCGTATTGGATCTGATCGGGACGGGGGGCGATGCGGAAATCGAGCACCGCGGGCTCGGGGGCGATCTCGATCGTCACCGCTCGTACGGCCCGCCGCAGTGCAGCCCGGTCCGGGTGGGCCAACAGCAGCACCGGTTCGTGGACGTGCCGCACGATGTTCGCGGCGAGCACCGGCTGGTCGGGCTCGATCAGCGCGATCTCGTTCGGCCCCGGCAGATCGCGATGGTCCACGATGGTGTACTGGGACCAGTCGATCCCCGCCCCGAACCGCACGGCGGTAATCCGCCCCCGTGGGGCCGGGCTGCGGACCGTCATCCCCCAGAGGAACGAGTCGAGCGGGAGGTCGTCGACGTAGCGCTCGCGGCCGGTGAGCTTGGCGAGGCCCTCGAGTCGGTGCATAGTGAGGCAATAGTGGGGGAGCGAAGGGGAGGTCCGCAACTGGATATCTTTCCGCCAGCGCCAACTTCGAGGAGCCGATCATGACACGCGCCAGGACCGCATCTCGCCCCGCGCGCAGGCCGACCGCTTCGCGCGCCGCCACCATCCGCTCGATCAACCCGACCACCGGTGACGTGCTGGAAACGTTCACTGAGATCGGGAAGACGGCGCTCGAGGGCCTGCTGGCGGGCGTTGAGCGGGCCTTCCAGGATTGGCGTCGCCGCCCGCTCGCGGACCGCGTCGCGCTGCTGCGCGGCGCGGCAAAGATCCTGCGAGACGGCAAGACAAAATACGGACGGGTGATGGCGCTCGAGATGGGCAAGCCGCTGCCGCAGGGCGAGGCGGAGGCGGAGAAGTGCGCGCTGGCGTGCGAATACTACGCCGATCATGCCGAGAGCTTTCTCGCGCGACAACCGCGTGACGTGGAGGGTACGCAGAGCTACGTCCGCTTCGATCCCTTGGGCCCGGTGCTTGCGGTGATGCCGTGGAATTTCCCGTTTTGGCAGGTGTTCCGGTTCGCCGCCCCGGCGCTGGTGTCAGGCAACGTCGGCCTCCTGAAACATGCGTCCAACGTGACGCGCTGCGCGTTGTTGATCGAGGGCGTGTTTCGCGAGGCCGGGTTTCCCGAGGACGTGTTCCGCACCCTCGTGCTGCGCAGTGCAGGGGTGGCCGCCGTAATCGCAGACCCCAGGGTCCGCGCCGTGACGCTCACGGGATCCGAGTCGGCCGGCAGCCAAGTGGCCGAAACAGCAGGACGGCACCTTAAGAAGACAGTGCTCGAGCTGGGCGGCAGCGACGCGTTCATCGTGCTCGAGGACGCCGACCTTCCCCGGGCTGCCAAGACCGCGGCCGACGCCCGACTGATCAACAGTGGACAGAGCTGCATCGCGGCTAAACGGTTCATCGTGGTGCAGGCCGTGGCCAACCGGTTCGAGTCGCTGTTCGTGGAGGAAATGCGCTCGCGCCGCATGGGAGATCCGCTCGTCCCCGGATCGCAGGTTGGTCCGCAGGCCCGGACCGAGCTGCGTGACGAGCTGCACCACCAGGTGCAGGTGTCCGTGCGGCGTGGCGCGAAGCTCGCATTGGGCGGCGTCAAGCCAGCGGGGCCCGGCGCCTTCTACCCGCCGACCGTGCTCAGCGCCGTGAAGCCCGGCATGCCGGCGTTCGATGAAGAAGTGTTCGGACCGGTTGCCGCGGTGATTCGGGCGCGCGATGCGGCCGACGCGGTGCGCCTCGCCAACGCCTCGCCGTACGGACTCGGCGCCGCCGTGTGGACCGAGGACCAGGCACGCGGCGATCGCATTGCCGGGGAGCTCGACGTGGGGTGCGTGTTCGTGAACGGGATGGTCAAATCCGATCCACGCCTGCCGTTTGGCGGCGTCAAGCGCTCGGGCTACGGACGCGAGCTGTCCGAGTACGGCCTGCGGGAGTTCCTGAACGTCAAAAGCGTTTGCGTGGCTGCCTCGTCATGACGGACGGTCCCACCCCCGAGTTCGTGGCGCTCAACGCGGCCGTCGCCGGCCGCTACGTGCTGGAGCGTGAGTTGGGCCGCGGCGGGATGGGCATCGTCTTCCTGGCGCGCGAGGTGGCGCTCGAGCGGCCGGTGGCGATCAAACTGCTACCGCCGCAGCTCGCGACGCCGGAGCTGGTTGCCGGATTCCTCCAGGAAGCCCGAACGGCAGCCCGGCTCGCCCACCCGCACATCGTCCCGATTCACGCGGTGGAGCAAATCGGTGACCTCGTCTTCTTCGTGATGGGATATATCCCGGGAATGACGCTCGCCGAGCGCGTGCGCGACCACGGTCAGCTCGCAGCCCCGGAAGTCGCCCGACTCTTGCAAGAGGTGGCCTGGGCGCTGGCCCACGCGCACCAGCACGGCGTCGTGCACCGTGACGTCAAACCAGAGAACATCCTGCTCGAGCGCGGCACCGGACGGGCCCTGGTCACGGATTTCGGCATCGCCCGGCTGCAGGGGAGCACCCCTGGGTCGGGATCGGATCGCATCATGGGGACGGCGCGGGTCGTGTCGCCGGAACAGGCCGCGGGAGAGCCGAGCGATGGTCGCAGCGATCTCTACTCGCTCGGCGTCACCGCGTACTATGCGCTCACCGGCCGCTATCCGTTCGACGCTCTGGATCCGCGTGCGGTCCTGACGCAGCACATCATGCTGCCCGCCCCCCCGGTGCTGTCTGCCCGTCCGGGTATCCCTCCGGCGCTGGCGGCGGCCATCGACCGCTGTCTCGCCAAGTCGCCCGAAGGCCGTTTTGCGACCGCCGCCGACTTGGCCGACGCCGTCGCCCCGGTGCGCGAAGGATCGGCCACCCCCTCCACGCTGCAGCGCATCACACGGGAAATCTCGGCGTTCGCGATCGATCTCTCGGGGTACGGATCGCTCGCGTTCGTGGCAATCATGACCCAACTGCTCAGGGGCAACGACTTCCTCGGCATGGGATTCGTTTACACGTTCGCCGTCGCCCTCGTGCTGCTCTCGCTGACCGCGTTGCGCGGCATGTCGCTGTCCAGGTTGGTGCGGGAAGCCGTGAACGAAGGATGGACCGAGCAGGACTTGGCGGCCGCCATCGAGCGCGAGGCTCGCATAGCGACGGCCACAACCGCTCCCCCGAGGCCTGGGAGGGCGGCCAGCACTGCGGTGTTCGCAGCCGGGCTCGCGGCACTGGTGGCGTTCTGGCTGGGACCGAAGGAGCTCGGACAGGTCTCGCTCGAGGGACCGCTCGCCTGGTTGATCGAGCTTGTCAGCCTGATCGCGCCGGTGGCGCTGGGGCGGTGGATTGGAACGCGTATTGAGGCGCCGCGCGATGGTCGCCCGGGACTGTTCAGCCGCCTGGTCGCCAGGTTCAAGCTGAAGGGCCTCTTCTGGGCAGCACGACTCGCCTCCCGGCGGTCGGTGCAATCAATACCCACCGGGACCGATCGACACACCGAGGTCCTGATCGCCGACGCGGCACGTGATCTCCTGCGTGCGCTGCCGGATCCCGAGGGTCGCTTGGGCGGTGTCGAGCAATTGCTGTCGCGGCTCGAAGCCGACGCCGCCGGCCTACGCGCCCGCCTGGCCGAGCTCGACACGATCGTCGCGCAAGTCGGCGGCGCGGCGTCGACACAACGCGAGGAACTGGTGGGCGATCTCGAGGCGGCGCGACGCGCGGCCACCGAGCGGCTCGGCACGACCGTGAGTGCTATGGAGACGCTTCGACTCGAGCTGTTGCGCAAACGTGCCGGCCTCGAGACCGCCGGTGGGTTGACCGGGGACCTCGTCGCGCTCAACGACTTCACCGCCCAAGTTGATGCCGAGATGGAGCTGCGCAAGGAACGGTTGCGTTGAAAGCGAAACGAGCGGCCCGTTACAACCGGACCGCCCGCTCCCGATAGAGATCGCTCAGTTCAGTTTTCTTGCGTCGCCCACGCCGCGATCTGGGCGTTGAACCCTTGAGACAGGACCTTCAGATCGATGGCCCCGATGTTCGGATCTTCCTTCAGCCCGGACACCCGGTCCAGGTTGACCTGCGCCTTCGTGAAATTCGAGTCAGCGGCCAGCGCCGCGCGATAGGCGTCGGCAGCCGCGACGAAGTGTCCGGTCCGCTCGAGCGCGATACCCAGGTTGTTTTGGAACGTCCCGACCTCGGGCGACAGCTCCACCGCCCGTGCCAGCGGCCGCAGCGCGTCGTCGAACGCGCCCTGGTTGATCAACACCAGCCCGAGGTTGTTCATCGACCACACATCGGTCGAATCGAGCAGCAGCGCCTCATGGTAGGCAGTGACTGCCTCATCCAGCTCGCCTTTGGCATCGTGCACGCGGCCGATCAGCCGGTACGCCTCGCCGAGAGTCTCGTCGATACCCAGCACGATGTTGAGGTAGCCCATCGCCGAATCCGGCTGGCCCGACTCGATCAGGACGCGGCTCAAATTCAAGTAGCTCCTGACGTGCGTGGAATCGAGCGCCAGCGCCTGCTTGAACGCGTCCTCGGCGCCCGGGAGGTCGCCGGCCTTCCAGGACGACAGGCCGAGCATGTAGAAGCCCCACGGATTCGACGGACGACGGATGGTATACGCGGCGAAGCCAGCCACGGCTTCGTCGTACCGCTTTTCGCGGAAGGCCGTATCGGCTTCCTCGAACGACACAGGAACGATGGGAGCCGGCGTCACGCTCGAGCCGGTCGTCGATTCCGGCTCCACACTGACGACGACACTCGTGGAATCGGCTTCCCGTGCAATCGCTTGCCTGGGGGTCTTGTCGCCGCAACCGGCGAGGACCATCAAACCGGTCATCAACCAGGCAGGTGTGTAACGGAACGTGGTACGCATACGGCTCTCCTCAGAAGGGGTCGCTCCCCTCTAAGGCAGGCCGGAGACCAGAAGACGAGACCAGCAGGAGCCTGTCGCAACCCATTGATCGGCAGGGAGTTCGCGGTAGGGCAGAATTCCAACGTGGATGGTCCGTGTCGCGACGGACACGTAACAGAGGGAGGGACTGTGTCCGGTTGGACACTTACTCGCGACTGATCCCGTGCCGCCGCATGATCTTGAGCAGGCTCGCGTGATCGGCCAGGCCGAGGGCTTCCGCCGTGCGAGTGATATGCCAGTCATGCCGCTCCAGCGCCGCGATGACGATCTGGCGCTCGGCTTCCGCCTTCAATTCGTGAAACGTTTGCGGCGTGGCACCGGTGCCGACGCGATGGGCGGCGCTGTCGTCCCGGATCTCCGGCGGCACACCGGCAATCCCGATTTCGTCGGCGTCCGATGCGATCAGCATCCGTTCGAGAATGTTGCGCAGCTCGCGCACGTTGTTGCGGCGCCAGTCGTAGGTCATCAGACATTCGACGGCGGCGCTGGCCAGCGTCCGAGGGCGCATGCCGAAGCGGGCGCACGTCGCTGCCAGCAGGTGCCGAATCAGCTCCGGGACATCGGACAGCCGCTCGCGCAACGGCGGCACCGCCAGCACGTGCACGTTGATCCGGTACAGCAGATCCTCACGAAACCGGCCGGCAGCGACCTCGGCCGCGAGGTCGCGGTTGGTCGCGGCGACCACACGGGCGTCCACTGCGATCGCCCGTGTCCCGCCGACGCGCGTCACCTGCCGCTGTTCGAGCACGCGTAGCAACTTCGCCTGCGCCGGCGCCGGCAGCTCGCCGATCTCGTCGAGAAACAACGTCCCGTGCGCCGCCGCCTCGAACGCCCCTTTGCGCAGCGTCACGGCGCCGGTGAAGGCACCGCGCTCGTGTCCGAACAGCTCGCTCTCGACCAGCTCGTGGGGAAGCGCCGCGCTGTTGATGGCGACGAGCGGGCCGCGCACGCCGCTCAGCCGGTGTACTTCGCGCGCCACGATCTCTTTCCCGGATCCGCTCTCCCCGACAATCAGCAGCGGAGACGGGATCCGGGCCACGCGCGCGATCGCGTCCGCGAGCTTCTGCATCGCCGGGCTCGAGCCGACCAGGGGAGCGTCGCTGTCGAGGTCGCGGCGCAGCGCGGCGACCTCCCGAACGAGGCGCTGGCGTTCGACGGCGTTGGCAATCTCCTGCACCACCCGCTCCATCGGCTCGGCCTTGTCGATGAAACTCACGGCGCCGAGTCGGATCGCCTGCGCGCAGCGGTCGTAGTTGCCGGTCCCGGTGTAGACGATCACGGGAACCTTGATGCCGCGGTGCTCGACCTGCCGCAGCACCTCGAACCCATCCATCCCCGGCATCTCGAGGTCGAGCAGCACGCAGTCGACCGCTTCCCGGGCCAGCAGGTCCAACGCCTCGCGGCCGTCGGCCGCGGCCAGCGTCTCGTGTTCCCCGAGCCGCTTCAAGTCGTACGCGTACTGCTCGGCCAGAACCGGGGCGTCGTCCACGATCAGTACCAGGCTCACTCGGGCGCTCCGGCCGCGGGCACCTCCACAATGAACCGTGAGCCGGCACCGGGCGACGTTTCGACGCGCAGCCGTCCGCTCGCGTCGGTGACAAGCCGGCGCACGATCGACAGGCCGAGACCGGTACCGCCCGGCTTGGTGGAATAGAAATCCTGGAACGCGCGCTCCAGCTCCGCCTCGGTCATTCCCTTCCCCGTATCCTCGATCACCACCCGCACGGTCGGCGGTTGACCCTCCTCACCGGCTGGAGCCGTGGACACCGTGACCAGGCCGGGCTGGGACGCAAGACTCTCCACCGCATTGCTCACGAGGTTCTGGAGGATGCGGCGCAACGCGAGGGGGTCGATGCGCGCTTCGGGCAGAGCGTCCGCCAGGTGCAGCGTGAGCTCCGCCGAACCCGCCGGCACTTGCTGCACGGCTTCTCGGGTCACGGCGTTCACGTCGCACCCTGCCGTCTCGGTCGTGGGTGAGAGTTTCGCGTAGTGAGCCGCGAGGCCTTCGAGGTAGCTGAGGCTCGAGGCCAGCGTGTGCCGGCGCTCGGCGAACACCTTGGGCAGCTCCGTCGGTCGGTCGCGCGCGATCTGCGCGAGGTGGCGCAGCACGTTGCGCAGCGGGGCGAGACCGTTTTTCATGTCGTGGTTCACCTGTTGCGCCAACTCACCCGTCGCCGCCTTGCGCTCGGCTTCGCGCAGGCGGGCGGCGCCACTGCGCAGCCGCTCCGTCATCTCGCCGAGCAGGCGCTCGAGCGCGCCGATCTCGTCGTTCCGGTCGCTCGCGAACACGACGTCGAGGCGGTCCACGTCGATCTCGGTGGTCTTCCCCGCCAATTCGGCAAGCGGCAGGCTGACCCGAGAAGCCAACCACCCGGCCAGAACGAGCGTGACGAGCAGCGTCGTGAGCACCGCGGCCGCGAACCAGAAATCCACGCTGCGCTGGATCTCACGCAACCCGGTGAGCGGAGCCGCGATCACGAGACGCGCCGGTACCAGTCGGGCGCTATCCGGACGTGACTGGTCCACGAACGGGATGGGAAGCTCGCTCACCACTTCGTCGGGCCGCACCGTTGTGTCCCGCAAGCGGGAGTACAGGGTATCGCCGGGCATGATGAGCGAGACGGTGAGCGTGCTGTCTCTGGCCAGTCGGGCGAGGAATCCCGAGTCCACCGCGACTCCGCCCACGACAGTGAACCGCCGGTCGGCGAGGGGCAGCGAGTCGAGTCGCGCCAGCGCGGTGAATGGCCCTTCCGCGGTACGCGCGTCGACCAGGGCGAGCCCGTTGGGGGCCGTGGGAAGCAGCATGGGGAGCGCGGGCTCGGCACGGTCGAATTCGTTGCGGAAATGGCCGGAGCTCACGATCCGCCCCGAGTCATCCTGGATCTGGAGCAAGTCGAGCCCCGCCAGTCGCATCGCCGTGCCGGTGTAGTCAAGGAGATACGGCCGCAGCGCAGAGTCACGTTGCACCGCGGCGAGTCGCAAGCGATTGTCCGCCACCGCCGCGCCACGCAGCCGGGCCAGTCGCGTGGCGAGCACCGTTCCCTGCCGCTCCAGGTCCCGCCCGATCAGATCGACGAGCGCGGCCACGCGCACGCGATACTGCTCGGCGATCCGCTGCCGCACGGCGCGCCGCACCCCGAGCCCGAAGATGATGAGCGGGATCAGCACGACCGGCGCCGTAGCCAGAAGGATGCGGGTGCGAAAGGTCATAGGATCATCGGACGCGAAGGATCCCGTCCCAGTCCACGGTAAACGCCGCCGCGCCCCGGCGCACGATGACGTGGCGGCGTGTGTCCACGAGGGGTTCGAGGCCGGCACCCGCCGCGGCGAGCCAGGGGGCCCGCAAGAGGAGCCTCCGGACTTCGGCACAGGGATCGAGCGCGGCGCGCGGCAACGACACCACGTAGTGCGACAACCCACCTGCGGCCAGTGCCACCGCGAAGTCCGACGCCGGCACCCCGAGCGCGCGTGTCGACACCAGCCCAACGGTCCCGAGGGCGACGAGCCGTTCCGCCAGATCGCGCGCGGGCCGATCGTCGTCGGCGTACGCCAGAGACCCGCGCGAAGACCCCGATAGTGAAGACCCTGCGAACGGTGGCGGGGCGCCCCGACAAGACTCGAACGCGAACCACCAGAACTGTGGGGCCGCCGTCGCTGGTCGAGCGGCGACGCGCACCGCGTCGCGAGCGAGCCCAACGCGCTGGACGTCCGAGATTCCCGGGACCCCGGCCACGCCGAGCAGGACGTATGTGCGGTCCCACGGCAGCGGGGTCGCGGTGGTACCGGGGCGATCGGCGGCGTAGCTCAACGCCGCCGGATCGTCGGTGACCAGCAAGTCGACCCCCGCGTCGAGCAGGTCCCGCGCGTCGCCGGCGCCGCTCGAACGAAGCACGAGCACGGGCTGCCCGCCCCGAAGCGGCGTC
>DATBLG010000006.1:0-3854 GCA_036555485.1 Gemmatimonadales bacterium
CCACCGGGCGACGCCGTCAAGCGCGCCCGTCCCGCTTTGCCCGCCGATTGGGGCGCGCTAGATTCTCACGTTCGAGCAGCAGGAGCAAGCCATGAGCCGACGCGGAGTTAAGGAGTACCGGCCACCCGAGGTACTAACGCTGATCGCGGCGGACCGCGATCATTCCCCGCTCGTTTGTCCGTCCTGCGGGGCCCGGGCGATCCTGCGGGTGCCGCGGCGCCGATCCCTGAGGCTGGCGCCCGAGCAACCGTCGGGCGAGCGCATCAGCCTCACCTGCAGGGAGTGTGGCCGCCACGCCGCGTACGTCGCGAGCCGCACCGAGCCGCACTTCGCGCCCTGACACCGACGAAAGGAGAACCAGACGGCTGTGGCCGGCGACGCCATCCAGATGATGGGGACTGTGACGGAGGTTCTCCCCAATACCACATTCCGCGTAAAGCTCGAAAACGGGCATGAAGTGCTGGCGTACGTCAGCGGCAAGATGCGCAAGAACTACATCCGCATCCTGCAGGGTGACCGCGTCGCCGTTGACCTTTCTCCCTACGACCTGACGCGGGGCCGGATTACTTACCGCTACAAGTAGCTACGTCGAGAAACCGCGTCGCGAAGAACCGTCGAGTGGAGGCGTACAGCCTCTCGCCACTGCGTCGTGCTAGGGTTCCCCTCCACGTCGTTCCGCGACGTCTTTCCTTGGCGTAGTGAGCTGCAGTCCCAAGTACGCATTCCGCCCCGGCGCCGGTTCGTAGTGCCGCCCGCCCGCCGCATTGACGACCACGGACCCGACGTAGTGGTGGTTGAACGCGTTATTGAGACCGACGAATGGGGCCACCTCCAGACCGCTAAGCGAGCCGTCCCAGCCGATCCGCACATGGGTGGCGGTCCAGCCCCGCGTGCGCGTGCTGGCCGTATCGTGCACGAAGTAGCCGGACGACGCCGCTTGCTCGACCTCGAGCCACGCGCCGCGACCCCACGCGGGCCGCGCCCGCACCAGCATCCTGACCCAATGCTCCGGCAGCCCCGGTAGCGGACGCCCGTCGAGCGTCCACTCGCGGCCGCCGGACTCGATCGTGAAGTCGGTATATCTGAAGCGTGACGCCGTCCAGCTCGCGACCACGCGAACGCCGGCACCGAGCGTGGCGCTGGCGCCGACCTCGAGCCCGTCGTGGCGCGCGCGGCCCGCATTGCGGAAGAAACGGCGCTGCGGCACGCTCGGCACCTCGAACGACGTCAGCAGATCGCGAATCTCGGCACGGAACGCGGCCACGCTCCATGCCACGCTGCCGGCCGTTCCGCGCATCCCGACTTCCATGCTCCGGGCGCGCTGCGGCGCCAGGTCGGCGTTGAATCCGCCGGCCGTGTCGGGCCGGTTGGCCAGCTCGGTAGTGGTGGGTGTCTCGAAACTGGTGCCGATGTTGGCGTATAGCGTCACGCGCTCCGCAGGCGCCAGCGTGAGCCCCAGCGACCCGCTCATGGCGTCCATGAGGCGCCGGCCGGAGTCGTTCGGATCCCCAGGTGAGACCAGGCGGTCGGCCACACGAAACGCGACCCGGTCGTAGCGCAGCCCGCCCGTCGCCGCCACGGCCGGCGTCAGCTGGACCGTACTCTGCACGAAGGGGCCGACTTCGGTGACGTGCTCCAGCTGCGCGAGTGTGCGGGTCGTGCCGGGGGCGCCACCGCTGATCGTAAAGTTCACGCGGTCGTCCCGCAGCCGCTGAAAATCGAGCCCGGCGGTGAGACGATGCGCCCTCAGGTTGCGCGACACCGTCACGCGCGCCCCGTGCGCGGCACGATCGATGCTGATGTAGGCGAAGGTTTGCGGATTCTCGAGGTCGCGCGACAGGCCGAACAGAGTGAGCGCGACCTCGCCGCCGTCGGCAAACGTGCGCCGTAGCGTTGCCGCCGCCTGCGCCTGTAAGACATCCTTGCCGGCGCCCTGGGCCAGGTTCGCGGGAGCAGCCTGATTACGATCGACGTTCGCCTCTTCATCCGTGAGTGCGCCCGGATTGTCCGCCCGGGGTTGATCTCCCACATCGACCATCAGACCGAGCCACCATCCGGGCCCGACGGAGCGTCGGAAGCGGAGACTCGCGTAGCGCAGGTCGGCAGCGCTGTGGTCGCGCTCCCCCGCGTATCGCAGCCGCGACAGGTGCAGCAGCGCGCTGCCCCCGGCGGCGCGCACACGCGTGCTCGAGTGCCACTTGCTCCAGCTGCGCCGTCCCTCACGGTCGAACGCCCCCCACACAACCCGCGCCTCCTCGCTCCATGGCGCCTCGGTTTCGGGGTTGGTCCAAATGCTGATCACGCCGCCCGATGCGTTGCCGTAGAGGGCGGAGGAGGCGCCGCGCAGCACTTCGATCCGGTCGACCATCCCCAAATCGAGGTTGGTAAGCTGTCCCTGGCCGTCGGGGAGCGTCTGAGGCACGCCGTCGATCAGTACTTTGACGCCCCGCACGGCGAACGCCGACCGGCTGCCAAAGCCGCGAATCGCCAGACGCTGGTCCAGGGAGAAGTTGTAACGATTGGCGGTATAGACGCCGGGCACCGCCAGCAGGGCTTCGTCCAGACCCCACGTGGGTCGCGCCCGGCTGATGTCAGAACGCTCGACCGTGGCGACGGCGTGGGGTACTAGAGCCATGGGCCGCTGGGAGCGGGTGACCGCCACGATGACCGGGGCAAGGACAATGGGCCGGAGAGTGTCGGACCGGGTGCTGTCTTGCCCGAGCAGCGCCGCGGGCTGCAGCGCCAAGCAGGCAACTCCCCACCACCGAACGTTCACGCCGCATCCCTCCACGGTGATTCTTTACCCCCGGCTCTCGCGTACCGTCAAGCGTGACGGGCGCTCTTGCGGGGCGCAGGCCGTTGGGGCTTATATCTGACGCAGGGAGGAAACCGTATGTTCGCGACACGACAGCGCTGGCCCGCAATCCTGGTCCTGTTCCTTGGGGCCTGTGGCGTTTCGGATCCCGGACCGCCACCCTGCTCGGACGCCACCGCACTGTCGCTGTCGCTGGCTCCCGGTCAGTACACCTCTGCCCTCGCCGACGACACTGATGGCTGTTTCCTGTTCGCCGCAAACAGCGGTACGCAGGAAGCGGAGTACCTGATCGCGCCCCAGGCGGCGACCGGCGTGCCGGGCCGGATCCTGAACTTCGTGCTGGCGGGCACGGCCAACGGCGCTGCGGCCGTGCGCATCGAGGCCGCGACCATGCCCCCCCCGCCCCCCCCGCCTCCCAGCCGTGCGGAGGAGTTCCACAGTTTTCTGCGGCAGGGTGAGGAGACCAGGTCGTGGGGCCACCAGCTGATGCCCCGGCCAGCCCCCGAAGGCGCGGCCGCGCAGATTCGGGTGCCCAAGCCGGTCGTGGGCGACTTCAAGTCGTTCAGCGTGTGCGTGAGCGCCGGCTGCGAGGTTTTCCAACAGGTCGGAGGTCGCGCTCGAGCCGTGGGCCAGCACCTCGCCATTTTCGTCGATACGGCCGCGCCCGCCACGGGCCTCAGCGACGCCGATCTCGATTCGCTCGTAACCATCTTTGATACACGCCTCTATCCGATCGATACGTCCGCGTTCGGCCGGCCATCCGACATCAACCAGGACTCGGTGGTCATGGTCCTGATGACGAGCGCGGTGAACCGGTTGACGCCGGTCGGAGAGTGCTCGGACGGCGTGGTGCTGGGGTTCTTCCTGGGTGCCGATATCGATCCCGGATTCGCCGGCAACCCACGCGTGAACCACGCCGAGGTGATCTATTCGCTCGTGGCCGATCCGAGCGGCGAGGTGACCTGCCCCCTGACCGTGGCGCAGGTGAAGCGCGCGATGCCGGTCATCATGATTCACGAGTTCCAGCACATGATCAGCT
>DATBLG010000015.1:0-3586 GCA_036555485.1 Gemmatimonadales bacterium
TGCTGCCGCTCAAAGCCGAATTCTTGCACAGTGAACACAACTTCGCGTGGCCGGATCTGCGTGACCCGGAGACGGCCGATGACGTCACCCGCCTTCGCGCGATACCGCCGACCCGTCGTGATGTCCCGCAGGATGGCGACGCTGCGCGTGGTAAAGCGGTCGTCGTACACGACGGTCACGAGCTTCAGATCGGTAATCAACGGGCGGACGTCGCCCGATTTGAGCAATGAGATGAACGGATCCCGTCCACCGCCCTGATAGGAAAAGGATTCCCGCACGAGCGTCAGGGGTGCCGTGTCGGCCCGCGCGGTCGTGTCGCGACCGGCGGCCTGCGCGGTGAGCGGGGCCGTCAACGTCACGCCCAGGACGAGTAGTCTACTGACGCGCATTCGCCGTCCTCGCGGCCGACGTGCGCTTCACGTAGGTCCGCAGGTCGAAGCTCGCTTCCAACAGGGCGCCGATCGTGTCACCGACGAGTTTCTGCGTCTGCTGGCTCGCCGGCCGCAGCACGAGACTCTGCGGCACCATGATCCGGGGCAGGCTGGCCACATCGGCGAGGAACTCGCCGATCTGGTCGTAGTGCCCGTAGACCTGGAGCCGGTAGCGGTAGATGTCGAAGGCCGGCTCGGCCGGCCGTGGTGCCGAGGTATCACCCGGCTCGCGATACGATAGCGCCAGCGCCGGTCCAGGCTCCGCAGGGAGCGGTTGGAAACTCCCCAACGAAATGCCGCGGACCTTGGCGCGGTTGGAGATGTCCTCCAGCAGACTCGGCACTTCGTTCACCTCGGGAACCAGCCTGCGCATCAGCCCCAGGGCGGCGCGGTACCGTTCGACGGCGCGGCGCATGCTCTCGACGCTGCCGCTCGCGAGGTCGGCCTTCGCCTTGCGGATGATGTTGTTGAGGCTGTCGATCTGGCTCTCGCCGGCGATCGCCTGGGCCCGCCGTGGGCTCTGGACCTTGTCCCACAGGAAGTACCCGCCGGCGAGACATCCGACGATGATGAGCAGCATGATCTGGCTGCGCTGGTCCTGGGGAATGCCGAACGCCATGGCCTACCTCACCGACTCGACGAGTGGAACCGTGCGGATGTACAGCGAGTCCGCGCCGCGGTACCGCATCGTGATATTGAACTCCGTCACCGGCCGATCCTGCTCGATCACCGTCGCGGCGCGCGTCGGCAGCACCTCCGTGAGCCACGGCGAGGCCGCGAGCTGGCGCAGGAAGGTGGTATAGGCCTGGATATCCACCGTGCGCCCGTCAATGGAGACCCGGACCTCGGTCGCGATCAGTGAATCCATCGACTGCGTACCAGTGGTCGTCGTGGCCGGCGGCGGCGGCGCCACGGACGCCACGGTGGTGATCCACGTGTAGGCCGGCAGCGCCTTGGTGATCTCGTCCATGAGATGGGGCCAGATGTAGCGGTCCGCGTCGATGCTGCGGATGATCGTCATTTCCGCCGCGAGCGAATCGCGCACGCGCTCGGCCTGGCGCTTCTGAGCGACCACCGCATCGTAGCGCCGCTTCTCCGCCTGGACGCCGCGCAACACGGTCTCCACGCGATTGAGGCGCGCGTTGTTCATCACGTAGAACAGGCCGTTCCCGCCCAAGATCACCACGGCCGCCGCGATCGCCCCGAGCAACCAGGGATCCTTGACGTTCGCGGCCACCGCGCGGAAATCCGGCATCCGGAGCTTGCCGCCCCCCGGCGCCTTGCGCTTTTGTCCTGGGAGAAGATTGATCTCAATCATGCGGCACGCCTCAGGGCCAGGCCGACCGACAGCATCAAGAGCGGCGCGACCTCGTCCAGCGACACCGATTCATAGACGGTGTCCCGGACCTTCAGTCGCTGCACTGGGTTGGCCAGCTCCACCGGGACCTTGAGCCGTTGGGCCAGCGCGTCGTTCAAGCCAGGGATGCGCGCGCCGCCCCCGCTCGTGAACACCCGCGACAGCCCGCCCGCCGAGCGCGACGCCGTTGCCAGGAATGCGGCCGCCCGCTCCACCCCGACGGCGACCTCCTCGCCGCGCGCCTCCACATACCCGGCGAGGTCGACGCTCTGCGCGGTCCCGGTGACCACCCGCTCCGAATCTTCGGCGGACAGACCCTTTTCGCGTTGCAGGTCCTCGCGAAACCGCCGCGTGCCCACGGACAGGTCGCGGGTCAGGACCGGGACACCGTCATCGAGGATGTTCACGTTGGTGACTTCATGGCCGATATTGACGAGCCCCACAACGCCCTGCATGGCCTCGGGGTAGTTGAGCTCGAACGCGTTGTGAATCGCGAAGGCGTCCACGTCGATAATGGCGGGCTCGAGACCGGCTTCCCGCAACAGGCTGACGCGTCCCTCCACCAGCTCGCGCTTGGCGGCCACGAGGAGGACGTTCATCTGGAGCCCTTCGGCTTCGGGATCGAGAATCTGGAAATCGAGCTCGACGTTGGCCATGTCGAACGGCACGTGCTGCTCGGCTTCCCAGCGGATGACGTCCCGTGCCTCGACCTCGCGCATCCGGTCCATTTGGATCTTCTTGACGATGACGTCCCGCCCCCCGACCGCCGTCACGACCCCCTTGGGTTTCACCCCCGCCGTCGAAAACAGGCCCCGAATCGCCTCGGCGACGATTCCCGGGTCCATGATTTCGCCTTCGACGATGGCATCCGCCGCCACCTCCGTGGTGGCGACCCGAATCAGCTCCGGCTCGGCGCCACGGTGGTCCACGACCACCAGCTTGACGATGCCGGAGCCGATGTCCAGGCCGACAGACGTCTTTTTGCCGCCAAGAAAGCCTAGCAGGGCCATGACTCCCCAAGCGTGAAGGACATGATGGGACAAGGGCAAAATACAGTAAAGCCCTGCCCTTATCCTGTCAAGCCTCGAACCTACTTGAGGCCAATCGAACAACTATTTTGATGAGATAGAGTTAGGTGACTTAGAAGAGCTGTTTCCACGCGCGTGAACGCAGCGGGACCAACGTGCCGGAAGTGCGTAACGCCTGTGAAATCATGCATTTGGAGTACATCACAGAAACTCCGGTCAGCGGCCGCGTTTCGGTTGCGGTCCGGGCGGCCGAAACGCCGCCCCACACCGTCGACCTAACGCCTAAACCTCCGGCGGCGAATGTACCGCGGACCATGACGATACCAAAGAACCGGTATCCTCCGGTGATCGCTAAGTTACCGTCCACCAATAGGATACCTTGCCCGTGGCCGGCGGTGAGCGTCAGGTCCCCCGAGACGAGCACGATTGGGACGTAGTTGCTGCACGGTCCACCCGCGCTCGATCCGTCGCCCCAATTGTAGAGTGACCCAGTATCGCAGTCGGAGCCATTGGAAAGTGGCCAGGTCTCCCAACTTCCGCCCGACAAGGTGATCGTGGCTTGGGAGGACAGCTGGTCAAACGCGACCTGATCCTCGGCAGGGAGACCGGTGTCGCCAGCCTGGCGCGTCACTGTCGGTGGCGAACCGTTGATTTGGGGACTGCCAATCTCCGCGATCGCGCCAGCGATAACCCCGGGGACGGAGCTGTCGGGCGGCGGACAATCCTCGCGATTGGGAGGCGGCTGGTCACGACCGTCGATTGTCGACCCG
>DATBLG010000048.1:0-17128 GCA_036555485.1 Gemmatimonadales bacterium
TGCCAAGCACTTCGGCGTCACCCGACACCAACAGATGGACCGCGCGGCGCAGTCCGTCCCCTAGAAAGTCCATCCGATGCCGAACATCGCCCAGGGATGCACCGTCAGCTGCGAGAGCGACGCGCCCAGGGGGAGCAGTTCCGGCCGGTACGAGAACGGGTACCGCAGCTTGTAGAACAGGAGGCGGTAGCCGGCCTCGAAGCTGAGTCGCCGCGTTGGATGCCACCGGATGCCCAGCTCCGGTCCGTAGCTGAGCTTGGTGCCGAAGTTGTAGCCGCTCGTGTCGGAGGCGAACGCCGAGCCGAATACGAGCCCCAGCGAGGCGCCGACATATGGTTGCAAGCCGTGGAACGTCTTGGCTCCGGTGATCGAGGCCTGGAGCCCGAGGTCGAACAGCATGAGGTCGCTGTTGATCGGGCCCTTCGCCTGGGGCACCGAGTCATTGGGATCGAAAAAAAACGCGTCCGTTTGGGCGTATGCGGCCCCGGCGGAGAAGGTGAGCAGGTTGCTCATCGGGTACTCGAAGCGCACGCCGCCCGTCGGCCCGTCGGATGGACTCACGGGGACCCGGCCGCGGGTCCCGCTGAAATACCCGGTCATGATCCGCACCATGGGGCCGCGCAGCACGTCGCGATAGGGAGAATGGGCCGGATCGTGGCCGACTTGGGCGGTCGCAGCGCGCGACGGCACCAGCATGCCGAGACAGACGAGAATCATTCCTGCGTTGGTCCTGCGTGGCGTCATGCTCCCTCTCTCAGGTCGGTTCCCGTCATCTCCTCCGGTGGCTCGATCCCCAGGAGGCGCAGCACCGTAGGTCCCACGTCGCGGAGCGAGCCGGCGTGTCGCAGGCTTCGCACGCCTTCGGCGCCGACCAGCAGGAACGGCACCGGGTTGGTAGTGTGAGCGGTATGAGCCCCGCCGGTCGACGGGTCGATCATCAACTCGCAGTTGCCGTGGTCGGCGGTGATCAGCAGTGTCGTACCGGCTCGTTCCGCGCTGGCCAACACCCGTGTGAGGCAGGCATCCACCGTTTCCACCGCCCGCACCGCCGCCGGTAGTACCCCGGAGTGCCCCACCATGTCGGCGTTGGCGTAGTTGCACAGGACAAAGTCGTGGTTCCGGGCCTCAAGTGCTTTGCAGAGGACGTCGGTCACCGCCGGAGCGCTCATCTCCGGCATCTGGTCGTAGGTCGACACGCCGGTCTGCGAAGGGACGAGTTGTCGTTCTTCGCCCTTGTACGGGGTCTCAACCCCACCGTTGAAAAAGTACGTCACGTGCGCGTACTTCTCCGTCTCCGCCGTGCGGAGCATCGTCTTCCCGTGGTCCGCCAGCACCTGGGCGACGATCTTATGTAGCACCATCGGCCCGAACGCCATGGGGAACGGAAACGTCTCGTCGTACTGCGTCATGGTGACGAGCGAGATCGCGGGGCGGGCGGGATCGGTGAACCCGTCAAAGCCTTCGATCGCCAGTGCGCGGCACATCTGTCGCACCCGGTCGGCGCGGAAGTTCACGACGAACACTCCGTCGCCGGTCTTGATGCGCGGCGCGCCGGCGATGACGCGTGGCGTAATGAACTCGTCCGTCTCGCCACCGTCGTAGGCCGCCCGGACGGCGGCGATGGCATCAGGCGCCTCCGCACCGATCCCATGCACCATCGCGTCGTATGCGCGTCTGGTCCGCTCCCAGCGCCGGTCGCGGTCCATGGCGTAATAGCGTCCCACGACGGTCGAGACGGCGGCCCCGGTGCCCGAGCGCTCCACCGCGTCGAGCAGGTCCTGCATGAACCCCAATCCCGACTTTGGGGGGGTGTCGCGGCCATCCGTCCAAGCGTGGATCGCCACGGGGACTTCGGCGCGTCGGCCGAGATCCAGCGCGGCGATGAGGTGCTCGTCGAGCGCGTGCACCCCTCCCCGGCCGATGAGCGAGGCAAGATGGAGCGTGCCGCCCGAACGTTTCACTTTGGCGCAGAGCTCCACGAGCGGCGTCAGCTGGAAGAACTCGCCGGACGCGATCGACTGCGAGATCCGAACGATATCCTGCGGCACGACGCGGCCGGCCCCGAGATTCAGGTGCCCGACCTCGCTGTTTCCCATCTGCCCTTCAGGGAGACCGACGGCGAGCCCCGAAGCGTCGAGCAGCGTCTTGGGGGCCCGCTGCCAGAGGCGGTGCCAGGTTGGCGTCGCGCCCAGCTCGATGGCGTTTCCCTCACGGCCAGGGCGGAATCCCCAGCCGTCCAGTACGATCAGCGCGACCGGGGTGCGCGACCCAGACCTGTTGTTCATATTGAAGGGGATGCAATCTATCCGTGCGCTGCGTCTCCTACCAGTTGTCGTCCTCGTCGCCGCTCCGCTCGCCGCCCAGGGGAAGGCCCGCGTGGCCGCGGACGGCGAATGGTTTTACCAAGCGGCCGCCGGCCGCCGTCTCGCGCAGCTCGAAGCGGGTACCACGCTCGAGCAAGGCGAGACGCAGGGCGAGTGGACGCAGGTCACACTGGACGGCTGGATCTTCGCGACTTCCGTCGGGCCGTCGAGGGTTCCGGGTTTCGATCTCGCGGTGACGAAGGCACCGACGGAGAATCTGCGCATCGCGCCGGCCGGCACGGTGTTGGCACGCCTGACCGTCGGCTTCGCGCTCGACAAAGTGGGCCAACAGGGTCGCTGGGTGCACGTCCGGCGCCAAGGGTGGGTGCGGCGCGCCGGGTTGAGAGCGGTCGCCGATGCCCAAACAGCGACCGCACCGGCGCCGGCTCCCTCCACGAGCCGGCCGCTGCCGCCCGCCGTCCCGCAGCCGGATACGGCGCCGCCGGTCGGCGTGGACCCGTCCCGTATTCAGTCGGCACGCACCACGACGTTGTATCGCGCTCCTGAAGGAGCCGGCGACGCCTCCCTGTCGGCGAATGCGCCACTCAAGGTGCTGGGTCGCACCGGCGAGTGGACGCGGGTGCAGCTCGAGGGATGGGTGAAGACGGCCGACCTCCAGGCCGCGCCGCCGGGCGTGTTGATTGGGGTGAGCGCGGCGGAGCTGCGCGCCGAGCCGGATCGCTACCGGGGCCAGACGCTGCGCTGGACGCTGCAGGTCATCGCCGTTCGAACCGCCGACGACCTGCGTCCCGACCTCCCGGATGGCGCGCGCTATCTATTGGCGCGCGGCCCGACGCCGGAGCGCGGGTTCGTCTACGTCGTCGTGCCGGAATCGAAGCGCGCCGCGGTGGAAGCGCTCGCTCCGCTTGCGACCGTGCTGGTCACGGCGCGCGTGCGCACCGGGCGCAGCCGCTTCATCGGCAATCCGGTGGTCGATCTCGTGACGCTCGAGGTGCAGCCATGAACGACATCCTGTTGCAGCGCCTGCTGCGCAAGCTCGAGGCGCTGCCCGATGACAAGGCCTACCAGGTGCTCGACTACGTGGAGTTCCTCGAGTCGAAATACGTCGATCGGCCCGCCGGCGCCCCGGCGTTCCAGAAGGTCGCCGAGACGCTCGAGGACACGCTGCGTGCCGGCCGCGTGCCGATCAATATCATCAAAGGCACGATGGACACGGTGGGGAAGGCGGGCAAGTTCTTCGAGGGACTTGCGGCGGCGGGGAAAGCGGCGGTGGACGAGGCGCGCAAGAAGTCGACGGACGAACCCCCGGCCCCAACCCCGGCACCTGAGCAGGAGCCACCGCAGTAGCCAGACAGGATCCTCATGCACGCCTTCAGAATCGCGGTCGCGCTGTCGCTGTTGGTCGGATGTTCCAAGGATGTCAAGCAGGATGCCGGCGCTGGGGAACGTGCCGCGGCCCCGTCGGGGGCCGCCGCCGAGTCGACGATCGCGCGTCCCCGGGGAATCTGCGGCTACATCACGGAAGCCGAGGCTTCCCGCGCCCTCGACCAGCCGTCGAAGTACCGAAACGCGGATGGCACCGGCCAAAGTTGCACGCTCGATCCCGCGTCCGGCGACGCGTTTCACGGCGTTTCGGTGGACTTCAAGGTGTCGCGCGGAAACGCGGACGTGTACGACTTCTTCGCTGCGCAGCAGGCGGCCGAGCCGCTCGGGGGCCTTGGCGACAGGGCTCTATGGCTGCCGGCCGGTGAAACACGCGGAAACCTGGTCGTGGTGCAGGGCCCCTACGCGGTGTCGCTCACGATCAGCGACTTCAGCGGCAAGGGCAATCTGAAGGGTCGGGCGCGGGCATTTGCCGAGCGGGTGCTCGATCGCTTGTGAACCGTGGCGCGGTTGAGGAGTCGCCCGCGCCGCAGTAACTTCCGCTATGGGAACCTTCCGCCAGACCCCCGCACTCACCTTCGACGACGTGCTCCTCGTGCCGCGGCTCTCCGCCGTGCACCCGCGACACGTGGACGTGAAAAGCCGCTTCACGCGCGACATCCCGCTCAACATCCCCCTGATCGCGGCCGCGATGGACACGGTGACCGAGGCCGAGATGGCGATGGCAATTGCGCGGGCCGGCGGCATCGGGGTGATCCACAAGAACATGCCGATCGACCGCCAGGCGGCGGAGGTGGACCGCGTCAAGCGCAGCGAGTCGGGGATGATCATCAACCCGATCACCCTCGGCCCCGACCGGCCGCTGCGCGAGGCGGCCCAGCTGATGGCGCGCTTCCGAATTTCCGGCGTCCCCATCGTCGATTCGGCCGGCAAGCTGGTCGGCATCATCACCAACCGCGATTTGCAGTTTGAGCGCCAGCTCGATCGCCCGATCCGAGAGGCGATGACCAAGGACAAGCTGGTCACCGCACCCGTCGGCACCACGCTCGACGAAGCCGAGAAGATCCTCGGGGCCCATCGGATCGAGAAACTCCCCGTCGTGGATCAGCACGGCGTGCTGCGCGGCTTGATCACCATAAAGGACATCTTCAAGCGTCGCCAACACCCCAACGCCAACAAGGATCAGCACGGGCGGTTGCGCGTCGCGGCGGCGGTGGGCGGGACGCCCGACGCCCTATCGCGCGCCAAGGCGCTGCTCGACGCGGGATGCGACGTGATCGTGGTGGATTCGGCGCATGGCCATTCGCGCGGCGTGCTCGACACCGTGGCGTGTCTGCGCGAGCAGTTCCCCGAAGCGCAGCTGGTGGGCGGCAACGTCGCGACCGAGGCCGGCGCTCGCGCCCTCGTGGAGCGCGGCGTCGATGCGGTGAAGGTCGGGGTCGGCCCCGGCTCGATCTGTACTACGCGCGTCGTGACCGGCGTGGGCGTCCCGCAGATCACCGCTATCGTGGACGCCGTCCGCGGGGCGGGGGACGTGCCCGTCATTGCCGACGGTGGCATCAAGTACTCCGGTGACATCGTGAAGGCTCTGGCCGCCGGCGCCGAGAGCGTGATGATGGGCTCGATGCTCGCCGGCACCGAGGAAAGTCCCGGCGAGTCGTTTCTGCTCGAAGGACGTCGCTTCAAGGTGATCCGCGGTATGGGCAGCCTTTCCGCCATGGAGGAAGGCTCGGCAGACCGGTACTTTCAGGAAGGCGAGGTCTCGGCGACCAAACTCGTCCCCGAAGGGATCGAGGGGCGCGTGCCGTATCGTGGTCCGGTGGAGGACGTGCTCTTTCAAATGGTGGGAGGACTGCGCAGCGGCATGGGCTACTGCGGCGTGAAGGACGTGGCCGGCCTGCGTACCGAGACGGAGTTCATCAACATCACATCGGCGGGGTTGCGCGAGTCGCACCCGCACGACGTGGTCGTCACGCGAGAAGCGCCGAACTACAGCCTCTGACGCCGACCTGCTTGACACGCCGGAAAGCGTGGCGCTACTCTAGCGCCCGGCTCCGGTTCGATCCTCCCACGTCCAAGGGGTGCGCATGGATCTCTTTCGACGGAAAAGCGTCACCGACCTCCAGAAGGAAGCCGAGACCGATCACAGCCTGAAGCGCGCGTTGGGCGCGCTCAATCTGACGATGCTCGGGATCGGGGCCATCATCGGCACCGGCATTTTCGTGCTCACCGGCACGGTGGCGGCGCAAAATGCGGGACCCGCGGTGGTGCTCTCCTTCGTCCTGGCGGGCCTGGCCTCGATTTTCGCGGCGTTGTGCTACGCCGAATTCGCCTCGCTGGTCCCGATGGCGGGCAGCGCCTACACCTACGGCTATGCCACCTTGGGCGAGCTGTTCGCCTGGATCATTGGGTGGGACCTCGTGCTCGAGTACGCGCTCGGGGCCGTGACCGTCGCGATCGGCTGGTCGGGCTACGTCGTCTCCTTCCTGAAGGACATCGGGATCAACTTCCCCTGTACGTTGTCGGCGGCCCGAGGTACCGCGGTGATGTGCGCCGACGGGACGACCACCACCGCCTTGTTCAACCTGCCGGCGGTGATCATCATCGCCCTCGTCTCTACGCTCCTGGTGATCGGCATCAAGGAATCGGCGAACGTCAACAACATCATCGTGTTCATCAAGGTGGCGGTGGTGTTGCTGTTCATCATCGCCGCGGCGCATGCGGTCAACCCGGACAACTGGAAGCCCTTCATGCCGCCCAACACCGGCGTGCGCGGCGAGTTCGGCTGGACGGGCGTGATGACGGGTGCCGGCGTGGTATTCTTCGCCTATATCGGATTCGACGCGGTCTCGACCGCCGCCCAGGAGGCGAAAAACCCGCAACGCGACATGCCGATCGGCATCATCGGGTCGCTGCTCATCTGTACCGTGCTGTACATCATTGTGTCGGGCATCGCGACGGGGGTGATGTCGTACAAGGATTTGAACGTCCCCGACCCGATCGCGGTCGCCGCGGATGCCGCCGGACTGGGCTGGATGTCGTCGCTCATCAAGATGGGCGCCATCGCGGGGCTCTCGAGCGTGATTCTCGTGATGCTGCTCGGGCAGTCGCGCGTCTTCTGGACCATGTCGAAAGACGGGCTGCTGCCACCGTTTGTCAACCAGGTGCATCCCAAGTTCCAGACCCCATGGATCACCACGATCCTCACCGGTATCGCGGTCATGATCCCGGCGGCATTCTTCACGGTCCGGGAAGCAGGCAGCCTGGTGTCGATCGGCACCCTGTTGGCGTTTGTGATCGTGTCGATCGGCATTCTGGTGCTGCGCGTGCGCGAGCCCAATCTGCCACGCGCCTTCAAGACGCCCTGGGTCTGGTTCGTCGCGCCCATGGGGGCGATCTCCGCGTTGTATCTGATGGCCTCGCTCCCGTGGCGGACGTGGGAGCGGCTGCTCATCTGGTTCGGTATCGGCATCGTGATTTATTTCGCCTACGGAGTCAGGAAGTCGAAATTGGCCAAATAGCCACAGGCACTTAGGCGTCGAGCAGAATCGTCGAGCAAAGACGTCGAGCAAAACCGTAGATCAACGGTTCTGCTCGACGTTCTTGCTTGACGTCGGTCGCTTGACGCCTTCGCTCGACGCCTTCGCTCGACGACTATAGTTTCCGCGACATGCAAGCCTGGAAACGCTGGTTGGGCTATTTCGCGCTCTGGACCTTGCTGGGGCTCGTGTTTGCGACCCAGCTGTTCCTTGCCGAACAGCGGTTTTCCGCCCAGCCGGCCACCTGGTGGCAGGCGCTGCGCTCCGAGATGCTCGACTGGTATCTCTGGGGCGTGCTGGCGCTCGCGGTGCGAGCACTGGCTCGTCGCTTCCGCGTCGATCGGGCAAACTGGGAGCGCGCGGTCCCGATCCATTTCGGCGCCAGCCTCACCCTCGGGTTGCTCCACCTCGCCCTCGCGACGGCGCTGCAGGCGATGCTGCATGGGCCGGAGCCGTATCCGTACGTGCCGAAGCTGGTGGACAACTTCGCCGCATCTTACCACTGGAACCTGCTGATCTACTGGGCCATCCTCGCCCTCGTGCACGCGCGCGATTTTGCCCGTGACGCGCAAGAGCACCGGGTGCGGACCGCCGAGCTCGAGGCGAGTGTCTCCGAGGCGCGACTGCAGGCGCTGACGCAGCAGCTGCGGCCGCACTTTTTGTTCAACACGCTCAACGCGATCGCCGAGCTGATCCATGAGGATCCGGATGCGGCCGAACGCATGGTGGGCCGGCTCGCCGACCTGCTGCGCCGTACCCTGGAAACCGACGGCGCTGCGGAGGTCACGTTGGCGAGCGAATTGGAGCTGGTGGACCGCTATCTCGAGATCCAGGAGGTGCGTTTCCAGGATCGGCTGCGCGTGCGCCGGGAGGTCGACGGCAGCGCGCGCCGCGCCCAGGTGCCGGCGATGATCCTCTTGCCGCTGGTCGAGAACGCGGTACGCCACGGCATCGCCGCGCGGACGGGGCCCGGCCTGGTGGGGGTCCGCGCGCGGCGTGACGTCGACACGCTGCGGCTCGAGGTGTGGGATGATGGCCCTGGCCTTGGTGAGGCGGCGGCCTCGCGGCCGGGGGGAGGGATCGGGCTCGCCAACACCCGCGCTCGCCTGGCGCAGCTGTACGGCGCGGCCCAGCGGTTGGAGCTTGTGGACGGCGATCCCCGAGGCCTGGTGGTCCGGCTGTCGCTGCCGTTCCGGGAGACCCGCGTCGCGTGACGATCCGGGCGATGGTGGTCGAAGACGAGCCGCTCGCGGTTCGGCGTTTGCGCCGCCTGGTGCGCGACGAGCCCGACGTTCGCATCGTCGCCGCCTGCGGCGACGCGGCGTCCGCCCGGATGGCCATCGATCGGCACGCGCCCGATCTGGTGTTTCTCGACGTGCAGCTCCCGGGCGCGGATGGCTTCACACTGCTGAAGGAGGTGGCCGGCGAACGGCGTCCCGCGGTCATTTTCGTCACGGCCCACGAGCGGTACGCCGTCCCGGCGTTCGCGCACGAGGCGGTGGACTATCTCCTGAAGCCGATCGACCCGGAGCGGTTTCGGGCGGCCGTGGCGCGGGCGCGGCGTCGGCTCGCTCGGCGGGAAACCGCGACAGACGACGGGACATCCCTCGTGCGCCTGTTGGTGCGTGAGCGGGGTCGGGCATTTTTCGTGCGGGTGGACGAGGTAGACTGGTTCGAGGCGGCCGGCAATTACGTACGGCTGCATGTGGGCCGCGCGACCCACCGCGTGCGCCTTCCGATCGCCAGGCTCGAAGCCCGGCTCGACCGGCGCCAGTTCCGTCGCATCAACCGCTCGTACATCGTCCAGCTCGACCGCATCCGCGAGCTGCAGTCGTGGTTCCACGGCGACGGCGTGGTCATTCTCACAAGCGGCACCCGGTTGCGGCTCAGTCGGCGCTATCGGGATCGGTTGTACGAGACGACGGCCTGAGCCGTCAGCAGGTCTGCGAATCCCTCTCACAACGCTTTCAGTCCCGCTCGTCCCGATTTGGTTCCGTGATCCCATCCGTCGAGTGGAAATTGCCTTTCCTCCCGCCTGGAGACGTTGGATGTCGCTGTGGGCTACGAAGTCCATCGCTGCCCTGCGGGCCGAGGCCGATGCGGCCGGTGACGGGTCGCTCAAACGGGCACTCGGCCCGCTCAACCTCGTCACGCTCGGGATCGGCGCAATCATCGGGGCGGGGATATTCGTGCTGACGGGCCAGGCCGCCGCCCTGCACGCCGGTCCGGCCGTACCGATTTCGATGACCCTCGTCGGCATCGCGTGCGCGTTCGCAGGGCTCTGCTACGCGGAAATGGCGAGTGCCGTGCCCGTAGCCGGCAGCGCGTACACCTACTCCTATGCCACCATGGGCGAGCTCGTCGCGTGGATCATCGGCTGGGACCTGGTGCTCGAATACGCGGCCGGGGCGGCGACGGTCGGCGTGGGGTGGTCGGGCCACCTCGTCTCGTTGCTCGGTCTATTCGGATTGCAGATCCCGCCAGCGCTCGCCGCATCGCCGACGCAGTGGTGCACGGCCGCGCAAGTCGCTGACCATGTCGCCGGGTGCGCGGATGCAGGTCTCAACCTCACCGGCGCGATCATCAACCTGCCGGCCGTGTTCATCGTCGCCCTGATGTCGACGATCCTCGTGATCGGGATCCGCGAATCGGCGCGTGTGAACAACCTCATCGTGATCCTCAAAGTCACGATCGTGCTCTTGGTCGTGGCCGTCGGCCTGGCCCACGTCAACACCGCCAACTGGAAGCCGTTCATCCCGCCGAACACCGGTGAATGGGGTACGTTCGGCTGGTCCGGCGTGCTACGGGGCGCCGGGCTCGTGTTCTTTGCCTACATCGGCTTCGACGCGGTCTCGACGGCGGCGCAGGAGGCCAAGAATCCCCAGAAGCACATGCCCATCGGCATCCTCGGATCGCTGGCCATCTGTACCATCCTCTATATCGTCGTCTCGGCGGTGCTGACCGGGATGGTGCCGTACATCGAGCTCAACCTGCCGGCCCCGATGGCGTACGCGATGGAGAAGATCGGTGCGCCGTGGTGGGTGCGCGTCTCGATCGACGTCGGTGCGGTGCTCGGCTTGGGATCCGTCATCCTGGTGATGCTGCTCGGGCAATCGCGCGTGTTCTACTCGATGTCACGCGACGGTCTGCTGGGCCGCTGGGCCGGAAAGGTCCATCCGACCTTCCGCACGCCGTATCTGTCCACGATCTACACCGGCATCGCCGTCGGACTGGCTACGGGTTTCCTGCCGCTGCAGCTCCTCGGTCAGCTGGTCAACATCGGAACGCTGTTGGCGTTCGTGCTGGTGTGCGCCGGTGTCTGGATCCTGCGCACCAAGCGGCCCGACCTCGAGCGGCCGTTCAAGACGCCGCTCGTCCCGTTCGTGCCCATCATGGGGATCCTGTGCTGTCTCGGCTTGATGCTCACGCTGCCGGGCGATACGTGGCTGCGGCTGTTGGTGTGGCTGCTCATTGGGTTCGCGATCTACTTTGGGTACAGCCGTCGGCACTCGGTGCTGCAGCGGAAGGCAGGGAAGGTGTAGGTGCTCTGCCTAGGGTGAGCGCGGGCGGACGATGCGTTTCGCGTGCGGATACGCCCGAGTGGTAGGGCGGGTCGTTCCGGACGACGCGGTAGCCGCTCGGGCGGCCGGCGCCGGGCGTGGAGCTGGCGCCACCCCGATCGGCACGGACGACACGAGGCGCGTCGCTTCGGTGGACACGGTCGGGACACTCGCTTGAGGCTCGGGGCGCCTCGCGCCAAGCGTTCTCACTGAGGTCGTGGAGGTCATCCCACGCTCGCTGGTGGCGGCCGGCCGGTCAGGTGCACGACGCGCCGGCCGCCGCCACGCCTCGGGCATTGCTCGCGGTGCACTCGCGACCGGCGGGCGAGACGCAGCGAAGTGCGACGCCTCGGCGCCAGCGGCCACGCGAACGCGCGGGCCGATGTTCGCGTCCGGAACAGGCGGACGCGGCGGAGGCAGCGGCGGGAATGGCGCAGGCCTTTTCACGCGTACTTGACTGGGCCGCAAGGGACGCGGAAGGGTTTGGGCCGGTCGGCGCCGAGGCGAGACGCTGGGCGGCTCGACAGGGGGCGGGCGCCGGAACAACCGCGGGCTGAGAAAAAACCCTCCGAAGTGGGAGAAGTCGGCGTATTCCCACGTTTCGGTTTCCGTCAGGACCAACGTCGAGTTGACCAGCACCGACCCACAGACCGCACCCTCCGCTACGTACGAATTGGCGCACACGGCGTTGATGATGACCGGTGCCGGCCCATTCGAATCGGTGAAGGGTGTTGCGTTCTGAGGCTGGTTTCCACTCGCGCCGGGGTACGGGCTGCTGCGCACGCTTGGCCAAATGGCAGTTGGCTCGGCCACCCGAGACGCCACGCCTTCCGGCGATCTGACTATGTAGGTGGTGGCATCCACTTCGGTGCGCCTGCCGTCCGCCAGCCGTTCGACGATGTCCAATGCGGCCGCGAGCGCTTCACCGCCGGTTGGCTGGAACAGCAGGGCCTCGGCGTAGTCCCAGTCATCGCCGCGCGCGAGTAGGTCGAACTGGAATGGGATGCGCGAGCGCGCAGCGAGAACCGTTCCGGTACCCTCGCGCTCGTCCACCGCGAAGGCCTCGCGTGCGTCAGGTCCGGGAATCTCGTACCAGGCCCCGCCGGGGACCAACGCATCCTCGACCGGACGCATGGGGAAGAGGACCCGAATCCGACCCTCTCCATTGACGTGAAGGACCAGTAGGTACGCCGTGTCTCCGAGCTCGACGTACACGCGGGCGCGCTGTCCGTGCGCGAAACTCGAGTCGGACAGCCGAACGGTGACGCGCGCCGGACCGCGCGGTGGCGTTGCCGCACCGGCTGAACCGATCCCCTGGATGGGGAGGACGAGTGAGACAAGGAGCGGGAGCATCATGGCCGTCCCATAGCCTACCCCTCGCTTGCGGTTCGGATCAAGGAGGTTGGTGCGTGACCCCCCCTAGCTATCTTGTAACCATATGCCTTCAAACGGTCTTACCGTCCCGCCCGAACGCGCCACGGCGGCCCGGGCCATCGCCGCCACCTTGAAGCCCGGCTTACACGTCGCCCTGACCACTCATGTGAACGCCGACGGTGACGGCGTGGGGAGCGAAGTCGGGTTGTGGCATTTGTTGCGCGCGCGTGGCTTGCACCCGGTCATCGCGAACCCCACGGCGATCCCCGACCGGTTCGGGTTCCTCCTCCCCGATGGGGCTGATGCGAGCGACCGTGCGGGGCGGGAGATCGCGCGCGCCGACGTGGTCGTAGTACTCGACATTTCGGACTTGCCGCGTCTCGGTGATCTCGCGAGTGCGGTGCGGGAGCGGCGGGCGCCGCTCGTGTGCATCGATCACCACGTGAGCCCCGGCACGCTCCCCGAAGGGCCGCGTCTCGTTGCGCCGGAGGCGACCGCGACCGCGGAGCTGGTCTTCGATCTCGCCATGACGGCCGGCTGGCCGCTGTCCGCCGATGCGGCGCGGGCGTTGTATGTGGGTCTGCTGACGGATACCGGCGGATTCCGCTTTTCCAATACCACTGCCCGCGCCCTGCGCGTCGCCTCTGCGCTACTCGAGCATGGCGTGAACCCCGAGTCGATCTACGAAGCGGTGTACGCGAGCGCGCCCGAGGGCCGGGTGCGGCTGCTGGCTGAAGTGTTGCAGACGCTGGTCGTTGAGCCCGTAGTGGGGCTGGCTTGGGTGACCGTACCCAACGGCGCACTCGAGCGACATGGCGCCACCCCAGACGATTTGGACGGCATCGTCGAGCACGCGCGATCGATCGCCGGAGTGCGTCTGGCGCTGCTGTTCCGGCAAATCGCCAATGGCCGCATCAAGGTGTCGTTCCGCTCGATGGGGGACGTGGACTCGGCGGCGCTGGCGCAGCAGTTCGGAGGCGGCGGGCACCATAAGGCCGCCGGGGCATCGCTCGCCGCATCGTTGGGAGCGGCTCAAGAAATGGTCCTGCGGGCGTCGCGGATCTTCCTGAACGGAAGGTGAGGGCTATCCCATGAACAAGGTTTCCGGTATCGGCGGGGTTTTCTTCAAGGCACGCGACCCCAAGGCGCTCGGCGCCTGGTACGAGAAGCACCTCGGCGTACAGCTCGAGGACTGGGGCGGGACCCAGTTCAAATGGCGCCGGCACGACGTGCCGGAGCGGACCGGCATCACGGTGTGGAACTTGTTCAAACAGGAATCGACGTATTTCGATCCCGGCGGCAAGTCGTTCATGGTCAACTACATCGTGGACGACCTGGACGCCATGCGCGCGCAGCTTCTCGCCGGTGGGGTCACCGTCGACGACAAGGTTGAGGAGTCCGAGTACGGCCGCTTTGGGTGGGCCAGCGACCCGGAGGGCAACCGTTTCGAGCTGTGGGAGCCGCCGCGAGACGCCGGCCCGTGATGCTCGGGTGCTACCAGTCGAACCAGTGCGACACCTTGATCAGGAACGTGTTGTCGGGGTGTGACCGAAACAGCTCGCGGAAGTCTTCGCCGAACGATCGCACCCCAAACCCCGGTTCGAAGTCCTGCCGACCCTGGGTCCAGACGAGGTAAATCGTCGAGCCGGGCTTGTACTCCCACCGCAGCACCGTATTGGACCGGAATTGCTTGAAGTTGAACCCACCGGGATTATTGCTCACCGCCGTGTCGGCGTAGGGCTGGAACCGATCGACGAACTCTCGGGCGCGCGGGTTGGCCAGCTCGCGGACGTCCGAGTACCGCCCCTTGCTCACGAAGGGCTCGGCGTAGATCTGCACGGTGAGGTTGGGAGACGCCGTGAAGTTGAGGCGCCATTGCAGACTCAGGGTCCGCTGATCGAGGTGCGCGAAGGTGTAGTGAGTCGTCGCCGTCGAGTCCGTGAAGTTGCCGAACCACTGCGTGTGGTCAGTGTTTTTCGAGATGTTCACGCCGATGGACGCGGTCCACCGGGATGACATCCGCAGGTCGACGCTGGGGCTGAGATTGATCGACGACGACCGGCCCTCGTCCCCGCGGAAATAGTTCACCCAGAAGTAGGGAACCACGGGATGGCGGCCATCCCCTTCGATCCCACCCCACGGCGCGATGTAGGACGCCTGGCGCAACGCCGGGCCGCCCCGCGCGCAGCGATCGCAATATGTCGTGCCGAGCTGCCCTAGCGTGCCGCCGGCGTGCAGCCACCAGTGGTTCTTGAGCTCGGTATGAACGTTGGTGTTGACCGCATGCTCGAGCGGCAGGCCGTCGGTGGTCCAATCGTTCCACTCATTGAAATTCCAGAACAGGCGCTGGTAGAAAGCGGATGGACGCTGGAATTGCAGCGCGGCCCAGGTCGCTTGCTCCTGCCAGTCCGCGCGGTTCAGAAACCCGAGGTCGTTGACTTCGTAGCCCGGCGAGACGCGCTGGTAACTCGTTTCGAAACGCAGCACCGGGCCGCCGAACTTGCCGAACCGGACCTGTTCGGTGTGACCGGTGAGCGCGGTGCGGGTCGAGTCGAATTGGAGGTCCCCATCGGGGCGCTGGAAGTAGTGGGTCGAGTTTCGTTGCGTGGCGGCGATGGCGGCCCGCGAACCAGTGACACGACTGGCCGTGACCGATGCGTTCAGCTCGTAGCGGCCCTGCAGAAAGCGGTGGCGCACGTCGGCCCCGCCCACGATCGCACTCGAGCGCAGGTAGTCCCTCGTCCATTGATCGAGCGAGCGGCTGACCGCGGTGCCGATCACGCCGATTCCGGTTTCGCCGTTACGAAAGTCCTGGGTGGCGCGCACGACGGTGTAGTTCGTCGCCGGCTCGATGCTCCGATTGGCGCTGCCGGTGTGGCGTTGGGTAACGGCGTCGAGGACGCCCAACGACAAACCGCTCGGGAGCCGGCCGGTGAGTTTGGCTGCGCCGATGATCGTAGACGCCGTCGCCGAGCTCGCGTCGGCGTACAAGCCGGACAACTGCGGGGCCCGGCCGATTCGTCTCGAGTAGAAGAGGTTCTCGCTGCCGCAGTCCCGCACCACGTTGCAGTTGACGGGGAAACGCAGCAGGCCTGCCCCCTCGATGAAGAACGGCCGCTTTTCCCGGAAGAATGTCTCGAACGCGCCGAGGTTCAGCACCGCCGGATCGGCTTCCACCTGACCGAAGTCCGGATTCACGGTGCCGTCGAGCGTCAGGTTGGAGGTGACGCCGTACTTGAAATCGGCGCCGGCAGTCATGCGCTGGTCCCGCTCATAGCCGTTTGCCGTGGGGACGGACACGTTCTTCGTGACGATGTACGGCGAGACCTCGAGGCGGCGGGGGGAGGAGATCCCCTCGATGCCGGTCAGCTCGCCGAGCTGAGAGGCAAAGCCAGACTGATTGCGGTGGTACAGCGGCCAGCTGACACGCTCCTTGAACCGCTCGATGTCGCGCCAGACGGCGAAGCCGAACGTGTGGCTCGGCGCATTGGCGTAACGCAGCTGCGAGAACGGCACCCGGAATTCGGCCGTCCAGCCGAGCGAGTCCACCGTCGTCGCCACATCCCACACACCATCCCACGCGTCATCTTCGTTGGTGTCGTTGTATATCGCGTAATCGCGCTTCACCCCGGCCGGATTGACGGCGAATTCGTATCCCGAGCGGCGATCGTGATAGGAATCGACGATGATTTTCAGCTGGTCGGTGGGGGGGCGCACATCGCGACGCGCGAGGAGTCGCAGGATCTTTTGCGGTTCCGGGTCGAACGCCCGAATGAAAACGTACAGGTTGTCCGCGTCGTAGACCACCCGCGCTTCGGTCGCGAAGCGGGCCGGCTTTCCTTCCACCGGGTCGAACTCCTGGAACGCGGTGATCGGCTGGGCAGTCCGCCACACCTCGTCGTCGTCCCGGCCGTCGATCGTCGGGGGCCGGACCGCTCGGCTTGCCGCGGCCTGGGTCGCGGCGGGGTCGGCCGGCGCGCTGGCCGACACCGTGCCCTGGATCCCGATGGTGGCGACGAACAACCCGACGAGCGGCAGCATGAGCGTCCCCGTGGTAAGGTGATCAGGGAATGAGACAGCGTCAGGTCCAAAAGGGTTGTCGGGCCGGCCGGCCCGCAACCGTCCCTGACCATTTGCGCACATTACGGGTGGCGGGTGGCCCCCTGCGGGGTATCGTTGTGAGACGCAGCAACTTCCAGAGAGGCGACATGCCCCATTCACACGGCCCCGTCCTGTCACAGGTTCGCGCGTGCCTCCCACTCGTCGAGTGACCGCGGCCAATCTGCCTTGAGGAGCCGGGACAGCGCGCGGTCGGCGAGCAGCCGCCCGCCGGTCTGACACGTCGCGCAGTAATTCACTTCGTTCTCGGCGTAGCGGATACGCTGCACCGGGGAACCGCATGCGGGGCACGGCTGGCGATACCGCCCGTGCACGGCCATTCCCTCACGGAACGCGGTGACCTTCTCGGGAAAACCGTCACCCGCCTCGGTGCGGAGCCGCGTGATCCACGTCGTGAGGGTCTCGCGCGCCGCGCGATGCAGGCGCGCGATCTCCGAGTCGTCGAGCTGCGACGTGAGTCTGAGGGGTGACAGCCGAGCGGCGTGCAGGATCTCGTCGGAATAGGCGTTGCCGATGCCGTCGAGGATCCGCGGGTCGGTGAGCGCCCGCTTCACGGTATGCGACTCGCGCGTGAGCGCGACGCGGAACTGGTCGACGGTGGCGTCCAGGACGTCGAGCCCGCCCGGGTCGTGGGCGGCGAGCGCGGCTGCGCCGTCGGCGAGGTGCAGCGCAGCGCGATGCTTCGTGCCGGCTTCGGTCCAGAGCAGCGTGCCGGCGGGAAAATCGAACGCGGCGAGGCCGATGCGGCCGGGAATCGCGGCTCCCACCGCGCGCCACCGCAGCCGGCCCGCGATCATGAGGTGCAGCACGGCGTAGACATCGCCGTCGA
>DATBLG010000054.1:0-32204 GCA_036555485.1 Gemmatimonadales bacterium
CCTGCCGTGAAGCGAGTGTCGCATGGGTCTCCTGCACCACCGGGGAGAGACCGGATCGCGTCCCCGGGCGCGTGTCGATAATCCTAATCATCTTTCTGGCAACCCGGGGGGCTCCTCCGGAAACGCCAGCCGCGACACGAGCGGCACGAACCGCACGCCTCCCGCCCCCTGCTCGCGCCAACCGGTCGCTGTCCGGGTGACGATCACCAGCTCCTGCTCGGTCTGGTCGCCGACCGGTGCGACGAGTCGCCCGTCGCGGGCGAGCTGATGCAGCAGCGGCGCAGGGATGCGCGGCGTCGCCGCGGTGACCAGGATCCCGTCGAACGGAGCCGTCTCCGGCCACCCGGCCGCTCCGTCTCCGAGCCGTGTCTCGACATTATGGATGCCGAGACGCCGAAATCGCTCCTCCGCTTCGACCAGCAAGTCGGGGAGCCGCTCCACGGTGAAGACCCGTGCCACCAGACGTGCCAGCACGGCGGTCTGGTAACCGGAACCGGTCCCAACCTCGAGCACCCGGTGGCGGCGATGCGGAGCGACCGACGCCGTCATCAGCGCGACGATGAACGGCTGGGAGATAGTCTGACCGCTCCCGATCGGGAGCGGTCCGTCGTGATAGGCTTCGGCCAAGAGTGTGGGCGGGAGGAACCACTCGCGGGGCACCCAGGCCATCGCCGCCAGCACGCGTCGGTCGCCGATGCCGCGCCGCGCGAGCTGTTGCCGAACCATCCGCTTACGAACGGTCAACGTCTCGGGGGCGGGACGCATCCGGTTAGTCCAACGTCTTGTGAAACCGCCGCACGGCCAACGTGATCAGCCCCACCGCGAAGCCGGCCAACCAGAGCGTTTGCGGCCAGAGAGCTTCGAGCCCCACGCCCTTGAGGAGGATGCCCCGCAGGACCTCCAGGAACGGCGTGACCGGCAACAACAATCCCAACCACTGGAAAAACTCGGGCATCGCCTGGCGCGGGAACATGAATCCCGAGAGCAAGATGCTGGGGAGCATGAAGAAGAAGCTCAGCTGGATCGCCTGCTGCTGCGTCTGGACCAGCGCCGAGATGTACAGGCCAAGGCTCAGGCTCACCACGATGAACACCAGACTGACGCCGTACAGAAGCCAGAGGCTCCCGACGAGCGGGACATCGAAGACAAATCGGCCGAGGATCAGGACGGCGGTCATCTGGAACAACCCGACGCCGATGTAGGGCGCGATTTTCCCGAGCATCAGCTCGGTCTTGGTGATGGGCGTGACGATGAGCTGCTCGAGCGTGCCCCGCTCCCGCTCGCGAACGATCGCCATGGCGGTGATCAGGACCATGGTCATCGTCAGGACGAGGCCGACCAAGCCGGGCACGATGTAGTTGGGGCTTCGCAGCCCCGGGTTGTAGCGCGGACGGATGCGGACGTCGACGGGCAGACTCGTGCGGCCGGCGGCGGCGGCGAGAATCGTGAGATTGCGAGCCTGGCCCAGTCCGGCGGCGGCGGCGAGCGCCGACTGTGAGGAGAGCGGATCCGAAGCATCCACGATCACCTGGATCGTGGCCGTCGTGCCGCGGCCGACGTTGCGCGAGTAGTCATTGGGGATCACGATGGCCGCCTGAGCGTTCCCCCGGGCGAACGCGGCGTCGAGTGCCGGGCGACCGTCCACGTGTGCGACGATGCGGAAACTCCCCGTATTCTCGAGCGCGGCAATGATGTCGCGGCTGGCGGGCGTGCGGGATTCGTCTACGACCACGGTGGGGATGTGCCGCACGTCCGTCTGAATCGCGAACCCGAACATGAGGAGCTGGGCGACGGGGACGCCGAACATCAGTCCCAGGGTGAGGCGGTCGCGGCGCATCTGGAGGAATTCCTTGCGCACCATCGGCCAGAGTCGCGTCATCATCGCTCGTCGCGCTCCTGCAGGATGACGAACGCGTCTTCGAGCGTTTTGCCCCCGACCTGCTGCGCGACTTCCGCCGGCGACCCGAGGGCGATGAGGTGCCCGAGGCTCATCATCGCCAGCCGGTCGCACCGTTCCGCCTCGTCCATGTAGTGCGTCGTCACGAGCACCGTCGTGCCGTGGCGCGCGAGGTCATGGATCGCGCTCCAGAAACTGCGTCGCGCCGCGGGGTCGACCCCGGCGGTCGGCTCGTCGAGGAAGAGCACCGGCGGCTGGTGCAGCAACGCGCACCCCAGCGCCAGGCGCTGCTTCCATCCGCCGGACAGCTGGGCGGCGAGCTGCTGCATCCGGCTCCCGAGCCCGAGGAATGCCACAAGGTCCGCGAGGCGGGTTGCCTGCGCGGCGCCGCGCAGTCCATAGATCCCGCCGTAGAACTGGAGATTCTCGGCGGCAGTAAGGTCCTCGTACAGCCCGAACCGCTGGGACATGTAGCCGATCTGCATCTTGACCCGCTCGGGCGCCGTCCGGACGTCGATGCCGGCCACCGTCGCGTTGCCGGACGTGGGATCGAGCAGACCGCACAGCATGCGGATGGTGGTGGTCTTGCCGGAGCCGTTCGGTCCGAGGAGGCCGAACACCTCCCCTCGGGCAATCTGGAGAGTGAGCTGGGAAACGGCGGTGAGGGCGCCGAACCGGCGCGTGAGCTCGCGGATGTCGACCGCGACGTCGGTCACGGCGTGAGCGGGACCTCGAGTGTGACCGGCAAGCCCGCCTTGAGGCGACCCGCCGGGTCGTCGAACGACACCTTGATGCCGAACACGAGATCGGCGCGCTCGCGCTCAGTGAGCGCGGCGCGCGGCGTGAACTCGGCGCGTGACGCGATCTCGATGATGCGGCCGGCGATCGGCGTCGTCACCCCGTCGGCCCGGATCGCCACGGCTTGTCCGGGGCGCAGCCGCGCGATGAACGCCTCGCCGACGTAAGCGCGCACCCAGGGTTGTGACACGATGCCGAGCGACACAATCGGCGTTCCCACCGCGGCCGTTTCACCCGCCTCGAGGTAGCGCGTCAGGATGACGCCGTCGGTGGGGGCGATGAGCACCAGCTCGTCGCGGATCGCCTCGGTGGCGGCGAGCCCCTGCGCGGCCGCCCGCGCGTCGCTGCCCGCGGACCGGACCGCCCGCAGCCGGGCGGCGGCGGCCGTCGCGGCGCTTACCAGGTTGTCGTACTGCTGGGGCGCGATGATGCCCTGCTCACGCAGGCGGCCGGCTCGGGCGAGATCGTTCGCCGCCCGCGCACTGTCCGCCAGTGCGGCGGTGACCTCGGCCGTGCGGCGCTCGGCGCTTTGCACCTGCGCGCGCCGCTGGCCGATTAACGCGGACAGACCGGGTTGCTCGAGCAACGCGATCGTGTCGCCGCGGCGCACCGAGTCGCCCTCGTCCTTGAGCAGCCGCGCGATCCGGCCGGCGGCGAGGGAGGCCAGACGGAGCTCGCGGATTTCTACCGTGCCGGCGATTTGGAGGGCGGTGGGATTGGAGGTGCAAGCGGCCAAACAAAAAGCGTAGGGAAGAAGCGTAAGGGGAGAAGTGCGTAAGGAAAAAACGCAGTTACGCATCCTCCCTACGCCTCTTTTCCCACGTCTTTAGCCTTACGTTTTTCCATTATCGTTGCCGCGGCCTCAGCCAGTTCGCCGGATCCAAAGCTATCTGCCCCGGTCCCCGGATCTCGAAATGCAGATGGGGCCCGTGGTCGCTGGCGCCTCCACCCACGTGGCCGATCACATGCCCGCGCCCCACCCGTTCACCCTTGGCCACGGCGGCGTCCTTCAGGGTGGCGTACACGGTGTAGAACCCGCCACCGTGATCGAGAATCACGGTCGTGAGGTAGGTGCCGAGCGGTCCCACCAGCGCCACCGTCCCAGGCGCGACCGCCGACACCGCAGTCCCCGGAGCCGCGGCAATCCCGATCCCATGCCAGGTGATCCGCGTGTTGTCGGGACCGGCCGTTGGCCCGAACTGGTACACGATCCGGCCCTCCACCGGCCAGTCGAGGGAGCCGAGGTTGTCGTGGGAGATGGTACCGGCTCCTGACACGATCCCGCGGGCCTCGGCGTCACGCCGCGCGCGCTCGAGTGCCGCGATCGCGTCACCCACGCGTCGTTCCTCGGCGTCCGCGGCGGTCAGCCGCTCCTGGACGCGCGCGACGCTGCGCCGCGTTTCGCGCAGGCTGGTCTCGCGTCGCCGCGCCAGGTCCACGAAATGTTGCAACTCCTCGGTGCGCTCGCCGCGGCGTCGCTCGAGCGCATCGCGCGCTCCCACCAGCCCGCGCCGCTCCTGCGCGATGCGATCGCGCAACCGGTCCATTTCATTGGTCAGCTGGCGGTCCTGCCGGCTTACGAGGTAGAGATACTTGTAGCGCGACAACAAGTCGCCGAAACTCTCCGCGGCGAGCAGCACCTGATAGGCGTACAGGGCCCCACGTTTGTAGATATCCACCAGCCGTCGTTCCAGCACGGCACGCTTTTCCTCCAGCGCGTCCTGGGCGAGGATCAGGTCCACCGTGATCTGGTCGATCCCGTCGGACAGCTGGACGATCTGGCGGTCCAGCTCGTTCACAATGCGGTTGGTGGTTTCGCGCTGCCGCTCCAGGTTGGAGAGTTCGTCGGCGAGATTGTGCACTTGCGCGCGCAGCCGCTCCAGGTCCTGCTGCGCCTGAGTCCGTTCCCGCCGGATGTTCTCCAGGCGTTGTTGGTTGTCCCGCATTTGCTGTTCGATATTTGGGCGCTGCGCCAAGAGGGTGCTCGGAAAGCAAACGACGTATGGAAGAACCGTAGGGGGAAGAAACGTAAGGAAAAGGCGTATGCAAGAGCGACGCGTGCCGCTACGCCTTCTCCCTACGTCTTTCTCCCCATACGTCTTGTCCATACGTCGTTACACTCTCCTGAGATGTCTCCCCACACTCAACAGACTTCCCATCAATCCAATCACCGTCCCGAACACCACAATCCCCAACGCTTGGGGCAGCGTGAAAAACGACGATTCGATGAGAAAGCGGTTGATGAGGGCATAGGCCGCGTACGAGAAGGCGATCGCCACGAGGCCGCCGAGCAGCCCTTTGAGGGCGCCTTGGAGCAGAAATGGGCGGCGGATGAACCCGTCGGTCGCCCCGACCAACCGCATGATGGCGATCTCGCGGCTGCGCTGCAGCACCGCCATGCGAATCGTCGTCCCGATGATGATCACCGCCACCGTCGCGAACGCCGCGCCGACCACCACGCCCACGGCCGCGGCGAGGCGGCGCAGCTTGTCGAGCTTCTCCACCCAGTCCCGACCGAAGCGCACGTCGTCGACGAACCCGAAGCCTCGCAGCCGTTCCGCGACGGCGTTGACGTGCGTCGCGTCCTGGAACCCGGGCTTGAGCTTCACCTCGATCGACGCCGGCAACGGATTCCGCTCGAGCTCGCGCAGCAAATCGCGGAACTCCACCAGCTCTCGCCGGGCCCGGGCCAGGGCGCTGTCCTCGGAGATATGCACCGCGGAGGCGACCTCGGGGAATGCTTCGATATCCTGCTCGCCCAACAGCACGGTCTCGATCGGCGTCCCGGGCAGCAGATACGCGACGATTTCGACCCGCTCGGCCACGCCGCGCAACGCCTGGCGCAGGTTGACGGCAACGAGCCCGAAGAGGCCCAGCACGAACAACGAGAACGCGATCGTGGTGACGGACAGCGCCGACAAGAGCGGCGCCCGGCGGAACGCCAGCAGTGCCTCGCGCACGGTGAGGGTCATGCCTGCGCGTCTCCAACTGTGGGTTCGTCCACCGCCGAGTCGTACACCACGCCCCCTTCCTGGAGCTCGATCACCCGATAGGGGGCGGAGCGCACCATCTCGAGATCGTGGGTCGCCATGACGACCGCGGTGCCGCTCGCGTTGATGTCACGCAACAGCTGAAACACTCCGCGCGTCGCGCGTTCGTCCAGATTCCCCGTCGGCTCGTCGGCCAGCAGTACCTGGGGCTCGTTCACGAGCGCGCGCGCGATGGCCACTCGTTGTTGTTCGCCGCCAGACAATTCGCGTGGGTAGGCTCCCGCCTTGGCGGCGAGTCCAACCTGGGTGAGCACGCGCATCACCCGGGCCGGGATGGCGGAGCGCCGCGCACCCGTCACTTCCAGCGCGAACGCCACGTTTTCCTCGGCTGTCCGGTCCTCGAGCAGGCGAAAATCCTGAAACACGATCCCCAGTCGCCGCCGCAGATGTGGGACGTCACGGGGCGTCAGGTCGGCCACGGCATATCCCGACACCCGGACCTCGCCGCTCGAGGGGCGCTCGTCGGCGTAGACCAGTTTCAATACGGTGGATTTACCGGCGCCCGAGTGTCCGGTCAGGAAGGCGAACTCGCCCTTCGCGATGTGGAAGGATACGTCCTTGAGTGCGAGGCCGCCCTTCGCGTACGTCTTGAAGACGTTCGTGAACTTTATCACCTAGAGCTGCGCCAGGGCCTGGGCGAAATCCGCGATGAGGTCATCGGCATCTTCGAGTCCGAGGGAAAATCTCAGAAACCCGTCCGGAATGCCACCCCGCGTCCGCTCTTCGGGGGTGAGGCTCTTGTGCGACGTGAGCCGCGGCTCGGACACCAGCGTTTCCGTGCCACCCAGGGACGGCGCATGCGTGGCGATCGTGAGCGCGCGCAGAAACCGCTCGGCGGCGCGCGCGCCACCCTTCAACTCGATACCCAGCATGCCGCCGAACCCCTCCAGCACCCGCTTGGCGGTGTTGTAGTCCCGGTGCGAGGGCAGCCCGGGGTAGTGGACCGCCGCGACCTGCGGCTGCCGCGCGAACCACTCCGCGACCGTCATTCCAGTTGCCGAGTGCCGGGCCATACGGACGGCAAGGGTTCGCATCCCCCGATCGATCAACCACGCGGTATGCGGGTCGATGGCTTGCCCCCACAGCTGCATCAGGCGCCGGACTTCTTCAACCACGGCATCCGTCCCGGCCACCGCCCCGGCAATCACGTCCGTATGCCCGTTCAGGTACTTCGTAGCACTGTGGATCACGATGTCCGCGCCGTGCTCCAGGGGTCGAAAGGCGATCGGCGAGGCGAAGGTGGAATCGACCAGCAGGGCGAGTCCCTCGGCCTTGGCGAGCGCGGCGATCGGCTCGAGGTCGATCACCCGGAGCAGGGGATTGGTCGGCGTTTCCACGAACAACGCGCGTGTGTTCGTGCGCAGTGCCTCCTTCCAGGCGCGTGACCGGAGCGGATCGACGAATGTGACCTCAATCCCGAAGCGGCCGAACTCCTGGGTGAACAGGCGATGCACCCCGCCGTAGATCCATTCGCTCGAGATCAGATGATCGCCAGGCCGCAGGACGGCCAGGTGCGCCAGGGCCGTGGCGCCCATCCCGCTCGACACGAACAGCGCGGCCTCGGCGCCCTCGAGCAGGGCCAGGCGCTTGCCGATGTGCACCTGGTTCGGGTTGTTGCCGTAGCGGGTGTAGAGGACTTCGGCGGTCGAGCCGACCGGGTTGGTGAAGGTGGAGCTCTGGAACACCGGCCGGGTGACTGGCGTCCAGTCCGGACGCGGCTCCGGCTCGCCGTGAATGGCGCGGGTGGAAAGCCCGAGACGCCGGCGGGTCACGCGGTGACCATCGCCACGACGCCCCCCGCAGAGCGGGCGGCGAGTCGCAGCGTGACGAGCTCCTCGAGCAGTGCCTCGGCGGATGCGGGCGGTCCCAGCCCGTCGAGCGTGCCGTCCGGTCGTTCCAACACCGCCGCGAGGCCGTGTCCCTCCAGCACCGGACCGAGCGCCTCGAGGTGCCCGTCGGAACAGCCCCGCAACACCAGCACGCGGATACGCTCGCGCAACAGTTTCGCCACGATCTCATCGGCACAGGAGTAGTCGATGCAGCGCACGCCGGTGAAGTCCATCCGCGCGACGCCATCGGCATCGGCCACATATACTTGCTCGATGTGCTCGCGCACCGCCCGTCCGGTGGCCCGGGTGACGAGATCCGCGTAGGACACGCGTACCGCCTGGCGCAGCACCGCGGAAACGTCGATCGAGTGGATCACGCGTGTCGGCCCTTCAGTTCCGGGACGATGAGGAGTACCTGCGAGCCGGGAAAGTTCGGGAGGCCGTCCGCCAGCGGCACGTCGTCGTCCCAGGGGGGAACGATCGCGATGCGAGCCGTGCCGCTGCGGATGGCGAGCTTGCCCTCCCACCGCGACACATAGTTCCGGATGCCCTTCAACCCCTGTCCACGACCGGGATCCCGGAACCGGCTTACCCCCTGGATCAACGCCGCCTCGAGCGCCGTCGCGTCGCCCCAGCGGTCGCCGAAGCGTTTGCCCTGCGTCGGCTCGAGGGAAGCGCGAAACCCCACGCCCGCGTCCGCCACCGCGATCACCACCACCCGCCGGGCCAGCCGGCGCCGCCAATGGTAGCTTTGCACCGCGACCCAGCCGCCTGTTCCCGCGTGCTCTACAATATTCTGACACGCCTCTGAAAGCGCCATAGCGAAACCCATCGTCGCCTTCGGGTCGATCCCCAGCTCGCTCGACAGAATCGCCGTTGCGCGCTGTTGGATGTGACCCACCACCTCGTGCACGTCTTCAGCGGCGCGCACCGCGGTCACGGGCAGCAGCACATCGGAATCTGCCGCGGGTTTGCCGCGCGGCACGCGTCCGTGAATCTCGAACAGCTCCTTCGCGGCGCTGAAGAAGCCGGCCCGAACCCAGTAGCTCAGCACCTCAGGCGTCGTCGGGACGGTGAGCAGCGGAGCGTCTCCACCGGCCGCCCGGGCGGCCTGACCGGCGGCGAGCAATCCCACGAGCCCGTAGGGCGACGCCCATTCGGCCGCGTGCGCGTCGAACAACAGTCGCCCACCGTCCGCGAGCGCGTGGCTGAATGCACCGGCAAACTGGTCGAACGAGCGATCGTCGAACTGGGCCGGGACGTCGACCAGGCGGGTCATGCCGTCGCGAGCCGTCCCAGCAAATGATCGCGCAGGCCGCTGGCGCCACGGTAGGAGACGTTACGCGCGGCCAGCCGGCATCCTTCTCGGATCGCCGCCTCGAGGGGCGCACCGTGCAATAGCTGGGCGCACGTGACCGCACCGAATACGTCGCCACAACCGGTCGGGTCTCCTTCTGCCACCGAGGGCGTCTCGGCGGCGACGCGGGCGGTGCGAATCGGGCCGGTGCGCCGATGCGTCGCGGCGTCCGCTTCCTGTTCGAAATAGACGGCCCCGCGGACACCGAGCGTCACGATCAGCCCCGCACACCCGACGGCGAGCGCGGACGCGGCGGCGGCGAGCGGATCCGGCCCGAGCTGGCCAAACTCATCCTCGTTGAGCTGCACCGTATCGAAACAGGTAAACCACCCGCCTGCATTGGGCAGCGGCTGGAGCACGCGGGTGCCGTCGTCGGTGCGTCCCAGGAACAGGCTGTGCAGATCCGCGTAGATCGGCCGCGCGAAGCCGCGCCGCAACAGCTGCGCCGTCTCGAGCGTCATTTCCCAGCCGGAAATGAAGTTCACGTACAAAGCGTCGAGGTCGTGCACCAGGGGGCCCAGCTCGGCCCATGTCCACCCGGGCACGCCGCCGACGAGTTGCTCGCAGCGACGCTCCGCCGACAGATAACGCAACGTGACGCGATTGTTCGGCTCGGGAACTTCCAAGAAACGCGCGCCGGGGACGGCGTGTCGCACCTCGCGCAAGAACACCGCCGCCCGCGAGGCGAGGTCGCGCCCGACTTTGATGAGGGGTACCAGCCGCCAGTCGTCGCCCAGCGCGGCGTCGAGACCCGCCAGGGCGTAGGCGATGCCTCCCCATTCCTCCACCGCCCCCTGCGCCGGATCGCGTCCGTGAATCGTGTCCCACACTAGCGTGCCGACGACGCCCAACTGCTTCACACGTGGCCCCACGTCCGCTTGATGAACACTGCCGCCGCGCCCCACACGCCGGCGGTGCCGGGCAGCTCGCCCGGGAGGATGCGACACACGTCGACCGCCGGCTTGAATGCGCGCCGCTTCACCTCGCTGCGGAGCGGCACGAACAGTTTGTCGCCCGCGAGCGTCACGCCGCCGCAGATCACGACCACCTGGGGGTTGAAGATGTTGATGATGCTCGCCACTCCGGCGCCCAGGAACTTGGCGGTGTCGCGTACGACTTCCAGGGCGTACGCGTCGCCGTCGTGGGCCGCTTCGTACACAACCTGGGCGGTGATCAAGCTCAGGTCGCCGGCGACGTAGGTGGGCAGGGCGGTCTCGGCGCCGGCTTCAATGCCCTCCACCGCGCGGGCGGCGATCGCCGGCCCCGACGCGTACGCCTCGAGGCAGCCGTAGTTGCCGCATTTGCAGAGCCGCCCGGTCGAGTCGATGGTCATGTGACCAATCTCACCCGCGATATCCGAGGCGCCGTGGTAGACATCCCCGCCCAGCACGATCCCGCCGCCGATGCCCGTGCCGACGGTCAGGCCGACGACGAACTCGGTACCGCGCGCCGCCCCGCGCCACCACTCGCCGAAAATCGCGCAGTTGGCATCGTTGTCGAGCGTTGCGGGGAGCCCAAGGCCGGCGGCCACGCGATCGCGCAGCGGCATGTTGACCCAACCGAGGTTGGGTGTGAGCAGCACGATCCCGGTCTTGGTGTCGAGCGGTCCGGGTGAGCCGATCCCCACCCCGGCGATTTCCTTGCCCTTGGCCTCAGCGATCGACGCGCGGGACAGCGAGATGATCCGCTCCACCACGGCGTCCGCACCTTCCTCGGATCGTGTCGGCTCCGAGACGACGCCGACAAGCTCCGAACCATCCTGGGCCACCGTGCCCACGACGATGTTCGTTCCCCCGACGTCAACTCCGACGATGTAACGCATCGGTCTCCTCGGCAACGCGAATGGCGGGATCCCCGAACGCCCCGTGCGGGTTGCGCCGGGATGAACCGCCGCACCGCCAGCGTGGGTGTCGACGGAGAAGGCGGGCTATTGCCGGATCCGGCCGACTTCGAAGGTAATCACGAGCCGCAGCGAGACCAGTAACCCGCCGTGCGGGACCCGCCAGGGCAGACTGGACGGGCTTCCGGCGAGGCTGTAGCGCAGCTCCGGGATGAAGGCCATAGGGCCCGCCGGCACCACCACCGCCACACCGGGCGCCGCCAGAAACTCGGTCTCGTGCTCGGAGGAAACAGTGCTGCCGCCACCGGGCGCAGGCGCGCGCACGCGCTGCGCGAACCGGACGAAGCCCACGCTCATCCCGGGGACGACTTCAAGCATCCCCACAGGTATTTGGACGCCGAGGTCGAGCGCGACCTGGTGACTGCGGGTCGTGACCTCCGACGGTGACGACGCGGGGCCGCGCAGGTTCGTGGTCCCGGCAAAGTACGTCCAGCGCACTCCGATGTAGGCGATCCGACCAGCCGCCACACCCCACACCAGACCGGCCCCCGCGCCGAACGGCTCGCCCGTGCTGTAGCTGCCAATGCCTCCGGTCTGAATCTCGCCTATCTGGGCAGACGCGGGAGATGCTGCGATGGCGAGAACTCCCACCATCAAGCACGAGCGAGCGAGAAGCTTCACACGCCGTCCTTGGCCACTCGGCCAATGCGGCGCATGAACTCGCCGACCGGTGGGAGCAGGCGGTCCAGTGCCGCTTGATCGTCGATCCAGGTCACGGTGCCGATCATGAACACGATATCGAGCATCGGGACGAGCGATTCGGGCCCCGTCAGCAGCACGTCGATCTCGCCGTCCATGAACATGCCGCGGTAATCCTGGTTCTGTGACCCGACCATCGCGAAGCTCGCGGCGCGCGGCTCGCTGCGGATCCGGGCGAGCAGCCGCTCGGCGATCTGCACCAGAGAGTCGGCGAACTCAGTGGCTTTGTCGGACTCCAGTTCGGGAACGTAGGACGCCTCACGATATCGCAAGTAGGCAGCCATGAAACTCGGCCACTCCGCGGAGGACGAAATCGCGCGCCAGGATTCTCGTGTGGCCATGAATTGCACTTTTTGATGCAGCTTGGGGCGCAGCCCCACCACGGCCGCCCGGTCGGCAGGCTTGTCGCTAGTAGGAGCGGTGTCGCCCGCCGCCGCGACCAGCGGCACGAGTGCCGGAGCGAACGGCAGGAATGTCCGGAGGAACGGTGTCGAATCGATCTGTCGTGCCCAACGGGCCGCACGATCCGCAAACCCGTGCCGGTCGATCGGGAGCGCGTAGAGCCCGGTTCGCAGGTCGCCTCCCGCCGTGGCGATCGCCGGGCCCAACTCGCGCCGCACGAGCAGCAGACGCGTCAGCAGCTCGTGCGCCCGCACCATTTGCGGGAAGCCATTGCTTGGCGCGTTGTCCAGCGCCGGCGCGATGATCATCACCTGGGAGCCCCGCAGACACGCGCCGACGAGCAGCCCCGCGAAGAAGGACGAGTTCCACAGTGAATCGGGAACCTTGATGACGGACCCGGGCGGCATCAGGGAATAGAGCAGTGCCTTCGCGACGTTCAAGGGTTTGGGCAGGTAGCCCGTCCCATTGACCAAAGCCATGGCGCGCCCGCCGGACCGGGCGGCGTCGGCTTGCGCCACGAAGCGCGCCGCGGTTGTCGGGGCTCGGAAGGGAGGCGGGATCTCGGTTTCGTTCAGGCCCTGGCTGATCAGCAGATCGTGCGCCGCCCGCTTGAGCTCCACCAGCGCCGGGCCCACGACGATGAGCGAGCGGTCGTCCCATCCCGGGCCCAGGTACTGCTGGCCCACGCCCATCCCCGTGAGGATCGCGGTGCCTCCGAAGGGATCGTCCTCGCTCACGTCGCGGAACGCGATCTTGCGATGGTCGCGCATCATGTCGTCGGGATATCCAAACACACTCGACACGAGGCCGCCGCCCCAGAAGGTCGCATCGGGGCGATTGGTGATGTTGATGTGCACCTTGACGCGGTTGCGCAGCCATTCGTCGCCGTATTCCCGTGCTTCAGCTTGCAGCCGGCGGGAGTTAGAGACCGCGGTGCGGAGTCGCTCCAGGGCGCGGGCCAGTCGTTCGGCATCCGGCGCCCCACCGAGCGACAAAGCAGCCGAGGCTCGCAGGGGGTCTTCGAGCACCCCCATCAGCACGCGCGACTTTCGCTGCTCGTAATAGTGCTGGTCGAGAAAGATGAAGAAGGAGGGCAGAGTGCCGGTCGAGTCGTAGGCTTCGACGCGATCCGCCAGCGTCTTGAGATACCCGTCGACGACTTGCAGGAAGGACGCCCAGTCGAGGCCCCCGACGGAGGTCGTCGCGGGAAAATCGTGGATCCAGAGGACGTGGTAGGCCCGCGTCTCCCGGATCATCTTGAGCAGCTCCCAGTGAAAATGCAGGTTGGCCACGTAGGAGACGCGATTGTGGTCGGTGAAATCCACCTTCGTGGCCCGCTCCAGCAGCACGTCCAACTCTGCCTGCTCGTCGTAGTCCTCGGGCAGGAGGGCGTATTGGAGCGGCAGCCACACGAGCCGGGGATCGTCCCACTCCTTCGCCGCACGGCGCCGAACCGCCTCGAGGATTTCCGTCAGCTGCTGGAACGCGAACATGACGTGGCCCGCTCGATCGGAGGGGACCTGGCCGCTGGCGGCGACCCATCCACCGAACCGGCCACGAGCGGCGACGCTGAACGATTGCAGCGTATCCTTCCGCTTCTTCCTTCCCAGCATGCGGTTGTACGGAAGGAGGATTTCGTCGAGGAGAATCTCCCGGGCCCCGCGGCCCAATTCCCGGCCCGCGGATGGATTACCGGACGCGAGGGCAAAGAGCTGTTCCATGTGACCGTGAAACGCGCGCACTTCCTGATCGACGCTCCGCACCGCGAGATGGGCCTGGAGCTCGCTGACGTAGCGAGCGGTGCGCGCCATCGCGACGTTCGCGTTGCGGCCGTCCTGGTCGAGGAACGGGACGACCACGCGCCGGATCCATTCAGCCGATACGCGCAGGCTGTCGAATGCCGCGGCGATGGCAGGATCGATCGCCCGGTGTGGAGCGGGCGAGCGGAGATCGCCAGACACGACCACGTAGTCGCGAATGGGCCGATTCCGACCCGCGAGCCGGTCGCCCAGCGGCACGGAAACGCCGACCGTGAAGCTGTGGCTCCGCAACGGGTACCAGTCGAACCGCAGCAGCGAGCCCCGGGTGAGCACGCCGCCTCGGCGAACTGGCGTGTGTGACGTGACGAACATGTCGAGCCGGCCGCGTTCCAGATTGTAGTCTGCCCCGATGCCGGCGCTGGCATACGGGACCTGGACGAGCGCACGCACACCGGCGTCGGCCTTTCCCCCCCGCGCGCCGGCGTACGCTTCGATCCCGAGCTCGACGAGTCCGATGATCGGGTTGAGCGGGGCATGGTAGACGCCACCGACGGCACGCACCATGGTGACCGTGCCCGGACCTTCGAAGGACGGGCCGGCGCCGAGCCCGGCTTGCCAGTGCCACCGCTTTGGTTGTCCGAGGGAAACCGTGCGTCCGCCAAATTCCGGGAGACGCGGCATCTGGGCGCTCGCGATTCGAGCCGAGCCAAACAACAGCGCGGCGATCCAAACGGCGAAGGCCAACTGCGTGCTGCAACGACTGCAGGCGGGAGCAGACACCACAGACCTCGCAAGAGCACGTCGCCCAGGCACGTCAGCCAGGGGCGGCGAGGATCGTTAGGATGTACCGCCTGAAGGCAAGGGTGGCAAGCTATCCACGACGATGGAGCGCTCCGGTTTCTTCCACAGCGTGCAGTACGTCCTCCACCTGAAGTGATTGCATGCACAGGTGATGACCGAGCGGGCAGGTGTCGGGCCCGTGCGCCGAGCAAGGGCGGCAATCGAGCGCATCTATTCCCATCGAGACGTCGCGCGGCCCGCGGGGACCGAAGCCGAATCGCGGAATGGTGGGACCGAAGATCGCCACGGTCGGCGTCCCCACCGCCTGCGCGAAATGGAGCGGGGCGCTGTCGTTCGTGACGAGCACGCTCGCCTTCTGGATCAACGCGGCGGATTGTCGCAGCGTCAGCTTCCCGCTGGCGTTTACCACCTTGCGCCGCTCCTCCCCGCGACCGTCGGGAAGTCCGGGTGGCACGGGAACCGCCGCGACGATCGCGTCCCCCAGCGTGACGTCCTCCGGCCCGCCGACCAACACCACGTCGGCTCGGGTGACCAGTCGCCGCGCCAGCGCCGCATAGTGGGGCCACCGCTTGCTGCCCCAGATGGACCCGGGCGCCAGAGCGACGAACGGCGGCACGACCTGCGCGGCGCGCAACAGCGCATCGGCCGCCGCCACGTCGGCGGCGGTGAGCTGCAGCGAGGGGGTGGTCTGGTGGCGCGGCGGCACATTCGCCAGCGCGAGCAACCGATCGATCTCGTGCCCGCTCGTCGGACGCGTGCGCGTCTCCGTGTACAACCGGCGCCACCCGTCGCGGTAACCAACGCGACGGGGAATGCGCGCGAGCCATGCCAGCGCCGCGCTGCGCAACGACCGATGCGGGACATACGCCGCAGCGTAGTGTTCCGTCTGAAGTCGGCGGGCGAGGTCGCGCACGCCGCGCCACCCGCGATCGACACCGCGCTTGTCGTACGGGATCACGCGCCGCACCGCCGGGTGCGTTTCCAGGAGCGGCGCGGCGGCGGGAGTCGTCACCACGTCGAGCGGCCCTTCACGCTCCGCGAGCGCGGCGAGCAGCGGCGTCGTGAGCACGACGTCGCCGAGGAAGGCCGTCTGGATGAGCACGCTAGTCAACCTGCAACACCGCCAGGAACGCTTCCTGCGGGATCTCGACGGAGCCCACCTGCTTCATCCGCTTCTTTCCCTCCTTTTGCTTCTCGAGCAGCTTGCGCTTGCGGGTCACGTCGCCGCCGTAACACTTGGCGAGCACGTTCTTGCGCAGCGGGCGAATGGATTCCCGCGCGATCACCTTGGTGCCGATGGCCGCCTGGATGATGACCTCGAACAGTTGTCGCGGGATCAGCTCCTTCAGCTTTTCAGCGATCTTCTTGCCCCAATCGAACGCCTTGTCCTTGTGGATGATCACGCTGAACGCGTCCACCGGCTCGCCGTTCAGCAACAAATCGAGTCGCACCAGCTCCGAGGCTCGGTATTCGAGAAACTCGTAGTCGAGCGAGGCATATCCGCGCGAGACGGTTTTGAGGCGGTCGTAGAAATCGAGGATGATCTCGGCGAGTGGGAACTCCCAGGTAAACTCCACGCGGGTCGGATCGAGGTAGTGCATTCCCTGGTACACGCCTCGCCGGTCCTGGCCCAGCTTCATGATCGCGCCGATGTAGTCCGCTGGAGCGAGGACGCGTGCCTTCACGAACGGCTCCTCGATACGATCCAGTGTCGAGCCGTGTGGCAGGAGACTCGGGTTCTCGACCAGCTCCATCTCTCCGCTGGTCCGGTAGACGTGGTACTCCACGTTGGGAACGGTGGAAATCAGGTCGAGATCGAACTCGCGCTCCAATCGCTCACGCACGATCTCCATGTGCAGTAACCCGAGGAAACCGCATCGGAAGCCGAACCCGAGCGCCACCGACGTCTCGGGCTCGTAGTGCAGCGAGCCGTCGTTGAGCTGCAGCTTGGCCAGGGCGTCGCGCAGCTCCTCGTACTGCTCCGCGTTCGTGGGATAGAGTCCGGCGAACACCATCGACTGGATGTCGCGGTAGCCGGGGAGCAGCGGCACGTCGCGATGCAGGGCGTCGAGCACCGTGTCGCCGGATCGCGTGTCGCGCACCCCGCGCACATTGGCGATGACGTACCCCACCTCCCCCGCTTCCAGCCGCTCGGTGGGCTTGTGGCCCAACTGCAAATACCCGACCTCATCCACCTCGTACACATCGTCTTTGTGAGACCCGAAGGCGATCTTCATACCGGGCTCGAGCGCGCCGTCAACCAGGCGGAGGCTCGGGATCGCGCCGCGGTAGCGGTCGTAATAGGAATCGAACATCAACGCGCGCAGCGGTGCCTCCGGGCTCCCCGCGGGCGGCGGAACGCGCTGCACCACCGCCTCGAGCACCTCCGGCACCCCCGTCCCTTCCTTCGCGGAAATCCGGAGAATCTCCTCGGACTTCGCGCCGATGAGGTCATGGATCTCCTGCGCGCGCCGGTCGGGCTCGGCGCCCGGGAGATCGATCTTGTTGAGGACCGGGATGATCTCGAGTCCCGCATCCATGGCCAGAAACAGGTTCGAAAGCGTTTGCGCCTGGATCCCTTGAGACGCGTCCACCACCAGAATCGCGCCCTCGCATGCCGCGAGCGAGCGCGACACCTCGTAGGTAAAGTCTACGTGTCCCGGCGTGTCGATCAGATTCAGCTCGTACAACTGCCCATTCTTGGCATGGTAGTTCATCCGCACCGCGTTCAGCTTGATCGTGATGCCGCGTTCGCGCTCGAGGTCCATCGTGTCCAGCACCTGCTCGCGCATCAGTCGTTTGTCGAGGGTGCCGGTCAGCTCGATGAGCCGGTCGGCCAGGGTGGACTTGCCGTGGTCGATGTGGGCCACGATGCAGAAGTTGCGAATGTTGGTTTGGCGCATGCGAGGCGGAATATAGTCGCCGGTCGTCAGTTCTCAGTCGTCAGAATCCCCGCGTCGGGTGCCATCCCGGCATACTGACAACTGACAACCGACAACTGAAGGCTTACCTTTACAATCGAGGTCTCTCCCTGTCACCCATCACTGGTTGGTTCGATCCCGCCCCGAAAGGTGGCGGCGCGCTCCGTGTAGCGGCGAACGGCTACCTCCCGGCCCGGGGGGACCCGGGGGTTCGACTGCCGGGGCTACGTCGTGGTGATCAGCTCGTCATGGATAACGGTCGCGTCGCGTCCGTCAACGGGAGGCCGCCGGAGCGGCTGACGGATCGCCCCGCGTTCACAGACCTCGGAGCGGTGCATCCCTCCAAGCCGCTCCGACTCGAAATGGCACAACCGTCCAGCCAACGAACCGGCGACATCCAGCGCGTCGTGGATCTGATCTGCCCGTTTGGCTTCGGCCAGCGCGCCCTGATCGTGTCGCCGCCCAAGGCGGGGAAGACCATCATGCTCCAGGCCGTCGCCGAGGCCGTCGCGGTCAACTACCCCGACGCCGAGCTGCTCATCCTGCTCGTGGATGAGCGTCCCGAGGAAGTGAGCGAGATGGTCGACTGGGGCCGCGGCGAGGTGATTGCGTCGAGCTTCGACCTGTCTCACGAGCGACACGTCGCGGTCGCCGACATGGTGTTCGAGCACGCCCGGCGGCAGGTGGAGCTCGGCCGGGACGTGGTGATCGTCCTCGATTCGATCACCCGGCTCGCGCGCTCGCACAACACCACCGGACGCTCCAGCGGCCGCACCATGTCCGGGGGGCTCGACGCCAACGCGCTGGCGAAGCCGAAGGCGCTGTTCGGCGCCGCCCGCGCGGTGCCCGATGGGGGCTCTCTGACGGTCATCGCCACGGCACTGGTGGAGACGGAAAGCCGCATGGACGACGTGATCTTCGAGGAGTTCAAAGGCACCGGGAACGCCGAGCTGCGCCTCACGCGCGAGCTGGCGGACCGGCGCATCTATCCGGCGGTGGACATTGCGGCGAGCGGGACCCGGCGCGAGGAGTTGCTGGCGCCCCCGGCGGTCGTGGCCGGTCGCCAGGAGCTGCGCCGGCGTCTAGTCGGGCTCCCGACCGCGCAGGGAATGGAGAATTTGCTGGCTCTGCTGAAGCGATCCAAGACCAATGAAGAGCTCTTGGGGGCCACCGCTCGCTCAGCGTGAGCGAACCGGATGGCGGAGTATGGTCCGCAACCGCGCGGCGGGGACGCGGCGTGGATCCGACAGGTAGACCTCGTGATGCCTGCCGTGGAACCGCAGCTTTCGTGATCGCGCGAACTCCTCCATGCGACGGATCGATGCATGCTCGCGATCATACGGCCCCACGTGGAGGATTTGGACCGCGCGCCCCTCGCGTAACGCTTCGAGCCGCACCTTCCCGGTTTGTCCCACCCGCCCGCGTTCGGCCAGCGCGGCGCGCGCCTGGGTGAGATCCCGCGATGTGACGAACGTCGGGACGCGCATCAGCAGCTTCCAGCGCCACGTTGACGGAGCGGAATCGATGAGCAGCTTTCCGCGCTGACCGCCCCACCATAGCCCCTCGAGCTTCGCCACCGCATAGTCCCGACGGGCTCGTTTCTTGGCCATTTTGATCGTGAACGCGACGCCATACAGCGCGCCGACCGCGGCCTGGAAGGCCGGTCCCGCCGGGTCGCCACGGCCGGCGATCGCGAGGTACTTCGCGGCCGCGGCCGTGACGAGGACCGGGGACTTGGGAGTGACGTACTCCGCTTTGTGTTTCTTGTGGAGGTCGAGCTTCATGGTCGCCGATCGCGCAGGGACTACTGCCCTCCTTGTACGATCCTTCTATAGCTCTCCGGATTCCATTGCGGCCGTTGCGGCGCATTGGCGATATCGAGTCCGAGGTAAAACACCAGCTTCACGATGCGGGTTTCCTTCTCCGCATCGATCTTGTCCGGCGAATCGCTCACCGCGTGGTAATCGTCATGCGTGCCGTTGAAGAAGAACAGAATCGGAACGCCCTTCCGGGCGAAGTTGTAGTGATCGGAGCGGAAATAGAAGTTCTCCTGCGGCCAGATGTCGTCGATTGCCCGCATGCGGAGCTCAGGATGCGCCGCGCTGACCCGGTTCAGTGTCGCGCCGAGATCCGAATGTTCCTTGCCGATCACTGCGATCGTGTCGCGCCAGTTGCGCCCCACCATGTCGGTGTTCAGGTCGGCCACGATGCCGGCGAGCGGCACCGTGGGAAACTCCGAGAAATACTCGCTCCCCCACAGCCCCCGCTCCTCGCCGCTCACGGTCATAAACACGAGCGACCGCTTTGGCCGCGGCGCCAGTCGGGAGAAGGCCTCCGCCGCCTCGATCACGGCCACCGTACCCGAGGCATCGTCGTCCGCGCCGTTGCAGATCGTGTCACCGCCACGAGCGGCGCAGCCTTGGCCCGCCCCCGGCGTGCCGACATGGTCCATGTGTCCGGTGAAGAACACGTATTCATTCTTGAGTTGGGGGTCGCTGCCCTCGAGGATCCCGATGACATTCGGCGCGCTGGCGCTCGAAAGCTCCCGGTAGGCCGGCCGGTAGGTCATGGTAACGCCCTCGAGGCGCCGGGCCGTGCGAGTTGGCTGCCCGCGCAACGCGGCCGGATCGATGCCGAGCGTTCGGGCGGCGTCCGCGTCCCGGATTTCAACCAGCGCCGGCCGACGCATCGTGTCCGCTGCCGTCTTCCAGGGAACCGTCAGGGTGGGGCGGGTGAGCCGCTCCAGTCGGGATTGCCACATCGTATCTGGGCGGTTCGAAATCACCAGCACGCCAGCGGCGCCGGCCCGTAGGCCGGCTTCCGGCGCCGGATCCGTAATGCGCAACCCAGCCGGTTGGGCAGTCCCGATGATGACGATCCAGGCGCCCCGCACATCGGCGCCGGCAAGCGGCTGCAACGTGTCGCCAGGTCCCGCGAACAGGACGACGGGACCGGTCACGTCCCGCGACGGTGGAGGACCGAAGGGGAGAAGATTCACGCCGCGTCCGGGCTTGAGTGTCTGCGCCCCGGCTGGGCCGGCGATCTCGAGCGCCGCGCGGGCGGTGTCCAGCTGACGCTGCACGATGCCGTACCGCTGCAGGAACCCGCCGTTGTCCCCACCGGGCTTGAGCCCAAACCGCTGGAACTCGGCGGCCACATACTGGGCCACCTGCTCGAGCTGCGGGCTTGGCGTCGCCCGACCGAGCATCGAGTCATCGGCCAGGATGCCGATTCGGTTGCGGATGTCCTCCGGGGTAATGGAATTGACGGCTCGCTCGATCGACGCCGGTGTCTGGGCCGCGAGCACGCCCGGGAGCAGAGTGAGTAACCACAAACGGGACATTGGGGACACGGGAGACTCCTGACGCGATTGGGAAAGGAAAGGAAAGCTAGCGTGCCCGGCCGTGGCGGACCACGGACGGGCACGTCAGCAGGTTGCAAAGGTCAGGCGGCCTTATGGGCGCCGGCGCCGCAACTCCGGTTGGCTCGATGGCCGGCCCTTTGGCGGGGCCGGCTCTCGGCCGCGGCGCGGTTCTGCCCGCGGTCGGTCGCGTTGTGGCTCCGCCTGCGGTCGGTCGCGTTGTGGTTCCGCACGCGGTCGGGCGCGTTCAGGGTCCACGCGCGGTCGCTCGCGTTGCGGTTGTGCCCGCGGCTGCTCGCGCGGCTCGGCCCGCCGCGGCGCGGGCTGATCAGTCGTGGGCCGCCGCTCTTCCCGGGGGACGATCGGTCGCTCGGGACGACGCTGCGGCTGCTGGTCCGTCCGGCGACGCTCCAACGTCTGCCCGTTGTCCGGTCGCGCGCGCGGTTCGCGACGCTGTTGCGGCTGATCCGGCCGTCGCTCTGGCCGATCTGGCCGCTGTTGCGGCTGCTGGCGCTCGGGTCGGCGGGGGGTGACGTCTGGGCGCTCGGGTCGACGTGGAGTAACCTCCGGGCGCTGGTCGCGGCCGCGTGGACGCACATCAGGCACCGGGACGGTGCCACGGCGGCCCAGGTCGACGCCGCGGACCCCACGGCGTCCATTGTCATTCACCGGGCGCTGCCGCTCGCGGGTCACGAAGCGATCGTCGCCGACGCCGCCGCGGTCCTTAAAGATGAAACGCGGCTCGGGCCGGAACGGGCGTGTGAAGACCACTCGCCGGCCGCCGTAGTACCGATAGGGGTAGTAGTACGGGTCGTCGTAGACCACGATCCGGAACCGCACACAGGAGTAGGCGTACGGGTCCCAGTAGCGATAACTGGCATAGCTGTGACAGTCGTAACAGAGGAACCGCGGATAGTCGTAACGACGCTCCACATAGTAGGGAACGATGTCGTAGTCCCAGTCGGTGTAGCCGTCCGGCACGATGCGCTGTGCCAGGTCGGTGAGCGCGACGTAGGGGTCGCCCCGCACCCGTCCGTTGGCGATCGCGCGATAGTCCCAGTGGTCGCCGGTCGTGATGGGGTCGTACTCGAACGGATCGGCGGCAATGACGGCGAACACATACCCGACGCCGGGTGAGTCGTCGATGTCGAAGGCGTCCGCGCCGCTATGGACTTCGAACTCGTCTCCACCGCGGACGTAGTTGTCGTCCCACGGCATCCGCGGGTACAGTACGCGAACCCGCCCGTCGGTGTCGACGCGGAACAGGGTAACGAAGCCGTCGCGGTCGGCTCGCAGGTACACGCGCGCGCGCTGACCCGTGTGATAGGGATCGTCGCCGCGGTTGGTCCAGACTTCCACGCGGGGCCGGTACTCGGTGGCGCGTCCCAAACTCGTGCGCTCCGGCGCGGGAAACGCGACAATGGCTGCAAACAAGGCAAGGTTCGATAGCATAGGTCCTCCCGCCAGGCTCCAATGGCAGGCCACGTGCCGTATCGGTATTCCTAGCAACCGGTTGTCTGGCAATCACTTGCGCGCCGGCGCCGGCGCGACGAACGACACCGTTGTCCTCTACCACGGACAAATGACCGCTTCTAGCTTCCGCGAGCCATGAGCCCATCCCCACGACTCGACCTGCTCAATCCCGCCGATGTGGCCAAGCTGGGGGGAATCGAAATCGTCGCGGAGGGGGTGGTCGAAGGCTTTCTCTCCGGGTTGCACCGGTCCCCGTTTCGCGGCTTTTCGGTGGAGTTCACCGAACACCGCGCCTACCAGCCGGGCGACGAGCTGCGTTACTTGGACTGGCGCATCCTCGCGAGGGCCGATCGGCTGTTCGTCAAGCAGTTCGAGGAAGAGACCAACCTGCGGGCGATGATCCTGATGGACGCGAGCCGCTCGATGACCTGGCGCGGCGCGCCGGATCGACTGACCAAGCGTGAATACGCCGAGCGTTTGGCGGCGGCTCTGGGGCTGATCCTGTTGCGGCAACGGGATGCCACCGGACTCATCACGTTTGATGATGCCGTCCGGGAAGTGGTGCCGGCGCGCGTGAAAACGGGACAGTGGCGACGCCTCGTGCGGGGCATCATGGCGACCCCCGAGGGACGGGGCACGGCCGCCGAGGCAGCGTTGCGGCACGTCACCTCACTGCTGGTCCGGCGTGGTTTGGTGCTGCTGCTGTCCGACCTGCTCATGGAACGGGAGCTCACACTCACGGCCCTGCGGTATTTGCGACACCGCGGACATCAGGTCGTGGTGCTGCACCTCATGGATCCTGCGGAGCGCGAGCTCGAGGGGCCACCCGAAGTCCGGTTCCGGGATCCCGAATCCAATGTGAGTCTCGTGGTGCGACCACGCGAGCTGGCGCGTGCATACCGCGACACGGTGCAGCGCGAGATCGCGGCCTGGCGCTCCGCCTGCCGCCGGCACGGCATCGCCTACCACGATATCATGACCGATCAGCCGTTCGGCTTGGCGCTGCGCCGTCTCACGTGATCTTCCTGCACCCGCTGGCGCTGTTGGGGTTGGTCGCCGCAGCGATCCCCGCCTTGCTACACTTGTTCGAGCGTCGCACACCGCCTGAAGCGGAGTTTCCACCATTACGCTATCTGACGGAGGCCGAGCGACGCAGCGCGCGGCGATTGCGGTTGCGCCACCTGCTCCTGCTGGTGCTGCGCACGGCGCTGATCGTCGCCATCATCCTGGCCGCGGCGCGTCCCCTCGTGCCGACGAAGCGCCCCGGCGGAGGGCACCCGCCGACGGCGCTCGTCGTCATCCTCGACAACTCGCTCTCGTCGGCCGCGGTGGCTGGTGGCCACGTGACGCTCGACCGGCTGAAGACCGCGGCGCGCACGGTGTTGCAGCGGGCTGCCGCCGGCGATCGAGTGTGGCTCGTCCTGGCGGATGGGATCGTTCGGGCCGGCACGCCCGAGGAGCTGGTCGCAGCCGTGGACAGCACGTCGGCCGACGCGCGGCGACTCGATCTTGGCGCAGCGGTGAGCAGGGCGGCGCGCGTCGTGGCAGGCGAGCCGGCCACCGTTCGCGAGGTGCACATTGTGAGCGACCTGCAGCGCACCGCGCTGGGTGCGGGACGAGTGGAGCCGCCGGCCGGAGTCCGAGTGCTTGCCCTCGCCCCGGCCGGTCCGGGGGGGGCGCCCGAGAACCGCGGGATTGCGTCCGCGCGGGTCGCCGACGCCAGCGTCGCCGTTGCGATCAGCGGCACCGCGAGGGCGGGACCCGTACCCGTGACGCTTCGCATCCGTGGCCGTGACGTGGCGCGCGCACTCGCGTCGCCGGGCGCGGCCGTGACACTGTCGCTCACCGATGCGACCCCGGGGTGGAGAGTGGGAGAGGTCGGGCTCGAGCCGGACGAGCTTCGCGCTGATGACCGGCGCATCGTGGTCTGGCACGTGGTGCGTCCGGCAGGCGTGCGGGCCAGCGCCACGGCCGGGCCGTTCGTCACCGCCGCACTCAGCGTGTTGCGCGCGGCGCGGCGGGTTACCGACGGGGCGGATGTGACCGTCGGCGAGCGCCCCGGCGCGGGAGCGGCGATCGTCCTTCCCCCCGCAGATCCCGCGCTGGTGGGGGAGTTCAACCGCGCGCTCGCAGCGCGCGGGCTCGCGTGGCGGTTCGGGGGGCTGGGCACTCCTGGCCCGCTGACGAGTGCCTCGGTGATGAGCCTCGAGGGGGTGGCGGTGACAAGGCGGCTGCAGTTAACGGGGAGTGATTCCGCCGCAGTGCTCGCCAGGGTGAACGGCGAACCGTGGGCGGTGGCGGTGGGGGGCGTCGTGCTGCTCGGCAGCAGGCTCGACACGACCTGGACCGCACTGCCAGCGACGCCCGCGTTCGTGCCCTTTTTGGACGCCCTTGTGAACCGTTTCGTGCGCGGTGAGGCCCCGGTGGTGGAGCGCGAGGGCGCCCTGCGGGTCGCGTTTACCACTGTGGGTCGAGACACAGTGAGCGCGACCGTATTCGGGCCTGACGCGCGGGAATCCGACCTCACGCCGGCCGATCCCGATCTCATTCGAGCCGCGCTCGGCGCCGACGTGTTGGCCAGCGACGAGTTCGCGGCCGCGGCGTTCGCGGGGACGAGCCGCGCCGATGTAAGCGGGCTGCTGCTGCTCTTCGCGCTGCTGTTGGCGTTTGCGGAGCTCGCGGTGGCGACGCTGACGCGTTGATGTCCCTGGATTTCCTCCTCGACCGCTTCGACGATCTCCCAGCGACGCGCGCGCTGGCCGAACGACTTCCCGCGGCGGGCATGCGGCTCGCGCTCGGCGGCCTGCCGGGTTCGAGTCCCGCGGTCCTCGTGGCTTCCCTCGCCCGGCGATTGGCTCAGCGCGTGTTTGTCGTCATTGCCCCCACGCCAGCGGACGCCGAGCGCTGGCTCGCCGACCTGCGGACGCTGCGCGACGGTGGCGTGGTGTTATTCCCGCAACGCGAGAGCCTGGGCGCCGAAGAGCCGCACGTCGAGATCGCCGGTGAGCGCATTGAGACCGTGGAAGCGCTGCTGTCGGGGGCGGCGCGGATCGTCGTGACGACGGGTCGGGGCAGCGCCGAACGCACCGGTGTGCCGGCGGCACTCGCCCGGCGCCGCCTCGTACTGGCGGCGGGCGGTGCGGAGCCGGTTACGTCGCTCACCCAGGTCGCGGAGCGGCTTGCCGACATGGGGTTCGAGCGGGTGCCGACGGTCACCGAAGTCTCCCAATTCAGTGTGCGCGGCGGCATCCTGGACGTGTACGGATACGGTATGGCGGCACCGACCAGGATCGAGTGGTGGGGCGACGAGATCGTGTCGCTGCGCGCATTCGATCTGGACACCCAGCGCTCAGGGGAGTCCGTCCCCCGGGTCACGGTCCTTCCCAGTCGCACCGAGGCGCAGACTGGAGACGCTGTGGAGACCGCGTCCGTCGAACGGCAGTCGCTCCTGGATCTGCTTCCCTCCGACGCGTTGATCGTGCTGGATCAGGAGACCGCCCTCGAGCACGAAGTGGACCGTGCGTGGACCGACGCGGCGCACCATCTCGATGTCGCGCGGCGTATGGGCGAGGCGGCGCCCGCGCGCGAGGAGCTGTTCATCGATCCCGCGCAGTGGCGGCGCCTGCTGGCCGCGTTCGCGCGACTTGTCCCGGGGGTCGCGGGGGCGGACCAGCACTTCCCGCTCGCGCCTCCCGAGGCGATCGACCGCGACTTGAAGCGGCTGCGGCAGGTGGTCGCGAGTCCGCCCACAACCGTCGTCCTGTGCGACAACGAGGGCCAGCTCGAGCGGCTGGAGGAGCTGCTCGGCGACCGCACGGCGACGCTCGCGGTGGGCGCGATCGACGCGGGATTTGTGCTCCCGGGACTGCGGCTGCTGACTGACCACGAGATTTTCCGCCGCGCGCGCCGCCTGCGGCGGCCCCGGCGCTACCGCACGGCGACCCTCTCCGCGGTGTCGCGACCACTCGCCGTGGGTGAGTTCGTGGTGCACCTCGAGCATGGCATCGGGATCTTCCGCGGATTGCAGACGATTCCGGTGGGTGAAGCGACGCTCGAGGTGGCGGTCGTCGAGTACGAAGGCGGCGACCGGCTGAACGTGCCGCTATACCGCCTGGACCAGATCGAGCCGTACCGTGCCCCGGGGAATGGGGACGCGCCACCGCCACGACTGCATCGGCTCGGGAACACGACCTGGCAGCGACAGCGTGACAAGACACGGGCGGCGATCCGCGCCATGGCGCAGGAGCTGCTCGAGCTGTACGCACGCCGCCAGCTTGCGCCGGGGTACGCGTTTCCACCGGACACGCCGTGGCAGCGCGAGCTCGAGTCGGCGTTCCTGTACGAGGACACGTCCGATCAGGTGCACGCCACGCTCGAGGTCAAGCGCGACATGGAGCGGCCGCGCCCGATGGACCGCTTGCTCGTGGGTGACGTCGGATACGGCAAGACGGAGGTCGCGCTGCGCGCGGCTTTCAAGGCGGTGCAGGTCGGGAAACAGGTGGCAGTCCTCGTCCCGACGACCATCCTCGCCGAGCAGCATGGCCGGACGTTCCGCGACCGGCTCGCCGATTATCCGGTGCGGCTCGACGTGTTGTCGCGCTTTCGCTCGGCCCGCGACACCAGCGCCGCCCTCGCCCGGCTTGCCGATGGGACGCTCGACATCGTGATCGGCACCCACCGGCTGCTCTCCCCGGACGTCCGGTTCAAGGACTTGGGCCTCGTGATCGTGGACGAGGAGCATCGCTTCGGGGTGCGGCACAAAGAGCGACTCAAGGCATTGAAGCTCTCGGTGGACGTGCTGACGCTCACCGCGACGCCGATCCCGCGGACGCTGCACTTGTCACTCGCCGGGCTGCGCGACATGACGATGCTCGAGACCGCGCCCAAGGATCGCTCTCCGGTGCTGACGTTCATCGAGCCGTGGGACGACGCGTTGCTCGAGGAAGCGATCGCGCGGGAGTTCGACCGAGGTGGGCAGGTGTATTTCGTGCACAACCGCATCGAGACGATTGACACGATCGCCGCCCGCGTGCAGTCGCTCGCGCCCCGGGCCCGGGTGGCCGTGGCGCACGGTCAGATGAAAGAAGCGGATCTGGACCGGGTCATGGCGCGGTTCGTCGCCGGCGACGTGGACGTGCTCGTGTCGACGATGATCGTCGAGTCCGGGCTCGACGTCCCGAATGCGAACACGATGATTGTGGACCGGGCGGATCGGTTCGGGTTGGCGCAGTTGTACCAGCTGCGCGGCCGCGTCGGGCGCAGCCACCGGAGGGCCGCTTGCTATCTGCTCGTGCCCGACCTCACCGACCCAGCCGCCGAAGACCGGCTGCAGGCGCTGGAGCATCATACCGACCTGGGATCGGGTTACCGCATCGCGCTGCGCGATCTGGAGCTCCGCGGCGCGGGCAACCTGCTCGGCGCACAGCAGTCGGGACACGCCCAGGCCGTGGGGTTCGATATGTACCTGCGGTGGTTGGAGGAGGAAGTACGGTCGCTCCAAGGCAAAGGGGAGGCGGGGTGGGGCGCCGGGGTTCCCCCCGAAGTCGTGTTGGATCTGCCGGCGCATTTGCCCGACGGCTACGTGGCCGATCATGCCGCGAAGCTCGAGGTGTATCGGCGACTGGCGCGGGTTGAGAGGCCTGGCGAGATTCCAGCCGTCCGCGAGGAGCTACGCGATCGCTTCGGGCCCTTGCCACCAGAGGCGGAGCGGCTGCTCCTGGTGACGGAACTCCGCGCGCTTGGCGCCCGGACGGGACTGGAAACGGTCCTGGTGCGGGGCGACGAGGCGCGGCTCACGTTTCGGCAAGGCGCGCACCCGCGGATGGCCGGGCTGACCGCGGCGCTCGACGCGGTGCAGTTCGAGGCCGATGTGCGCCGGGCCGTGCCGCTGTCGCTGCGGCTCCGCCGCCTGGGCGGAGAGGCGATCGGTCCCGGGCTGGTGCGCGCGCTCACCGCGGTGTCCGCAGACCTATGAAGAAGAGGAGTCTCGTCATGCGTCGATTGGGGTTGCTGGTGCTAGGGCTCGCCCTGGGCGGGTGCAAGGTGCTGGGGGATGCGTTTTCCGCACATCCCACGGCGGCGGCGCGGGCGGCCGGTCAAACCCTGTCAGTGGATCGCTTAGCGGAGGTCGCAGCGCAGGTGAAGGGCATGCCGCTACAGCCCACGAACCTGTCGCGGTTAGCGGGCGCGTACGTCGACTTCATGCTGTTCGCCGTCGCGCTGGCCCAGGGCGAGAACCTCGATGACACGTCGGTCGTGGCGCATGCGATGTGGCCCGCGGTCACTCAGCTGAAGCTCGAGCATTTCCTCGAGCGGCTCAACACCAGCCAGGCGCCAAGTGATCGGGAAATCGACTCGATCTACGGCGCCGGCGAGCTGCGCGCGTTCGCACACATTTTGGTCGCCGTGGCGCCGAGCGCGGCCCCGCCGGCGGTGCAGCAGAAACAGGCGCAGGCGAATGGCTTGTGGCGCACGCTGGCGACGTCGGGTGGGGCGGCGTTTGCGGCGGCGGCCAGGCGCGCCTCGGAGGATCCGGGATCCAAAGTATCAGGGGGGTACCTCGATGTGAGTTGGCGTGGGCGCTTCGTGCCGCAATTCGAGGACGCGGCATGGCAGCTCGCGCCGGGGGCGATGTCGGGTGTCGTGCGGTCCAACTTCGGCTTCCATATCATTCGCCGGCCCGCGCTCGCCGAGATCCGCGACACCTTCGCCGCGAGCGTGCGTCGCATCATCGTGGCGCGCAACGATTCCACCTACCTGGCCGATCTGACCAACCGGCGCCAAGTCCGGGTCTCGAAACGGGTGGGAGAAGCGATCCGCGGCGCCATGCAGGATCTCGGTACCGCCGGGAACAGCAACCAGCGCCTCGCCAGCTACGCCGGTGGCGAGTTTCAGATGAAGGACTTCGTGCGCTGGGTGTACGCGGTTGACCCGCGTATCGCGCAGGCGCTGCCCTCTGCCAATGACTCGATGATCGGCTCGCTGGTGCAACAGATGGCGGAGCGTACCGTCGCCATCCGGGAGGCGGATTCCGCCCACGTGCAGTTGGCGGACTCGGAGTGGGCCATGATCCGCTTCGAATACGACTCGACCCTCACGTTGCTGCGTGCGATGTTGCAGCTCGATGCCGCGATGGCCCGCGACTCGGCCACGACGCCCGAGGGCCGGGCACGTTTCGCGATGGCACGCGTGAATGCCTATTTCGACCGTGTGGTCGGGGGCGGGGCGCAGTTCTTCCCGATCCCGCCACTGCTCGCCCAGGTGCTGCGTCAGCGTAGCGAATGGTCGATCGATGCCGCGGCAGTGCGTCGCGCCGCCGAGCGGGCCACCGCGTTGCGCGCCGCGTCGGATTCGTTGCGCCCACCGGGTGGGGAGGCTCCCCCGGGGGCCGGCATGCGCCCGGCGCCCGGTCCGGCGCCCGTGCCTCCCGTGCCGGATTCGTTGCTGCAACGTCCACCGTCGCGCCGGATCGTGCAGTGAGACCAACGTCGGCCCGGTTGGGATTCCTGTTGGCGCTCGCGCTGGCGTACGCGGGCGCAAGCCCCGAGCCGGCGCGGGCCCAGGCGCCCGTGACGGTGGACCGGATCGTGGCCGTCGTCGGCTCGCGGCCGATTCTCGCGTCGCAGCTCGAGGAGGAGATGGCCCAGGCGGCCACGGCGGGCCAGGTGTTGCCGCAGGATTCCGCAGGACGCGCCGCGCTGCGGCGCCGCATTCTCACGTCGCTCATCGACATGGAGCTGCTCGTGCAGCAGGCCGAGCGGGACACGACGGTGAAAGTGACGGACCAGGAGGTGCAGGAAGCGGTCGAGCAAACCGTGAAAAACGTGCGCGGTCGCTTCGCCTCGGAGATCGAGCTGCAACGGCAGCTGCGTCTGGCCGGGTTCGGCAGTGCCGAGGAGTGGCGCCGCTGGTTGACCGAAAGCCAGCGCCGCGCGATCCTGAGCCAACGGCTCCAGGAACAGCTGCGACAGAAGGGCATTCTCAAGCCGATCCCGCCGACCGACGCGCAGATGCGCGCGTTCTGGGACGCGAACAAGGGTCAGAGTCAGCGCCGTCCTGCCGTGGTGTCGTTCCGGCAGGTCGTGATCCTGCCGGAGCCGGATTCCGCCGCACGGGAAGTGGCGCGGACGACCGCCGAGTCACTCCTCACGGCGCTGCGCGGCGGGGCAGACTTCGCCGCCGCGGCGCGGCGTTTCTCCGCTGACTCCACGACCCGAGATTCCGGCGGGTCGCTCGGCTGGTTCCGCCTCGGCACGATGGTGAAGCCGTTCGAGGCCGCGGCGTTCCGGCTGCGGCCCGGCCAGATCTCGGATGTGGTGGAGACCATGTTCGGCTACCATATCATCCGGGTGGACCGGATTCAGCCGGCCGAGCTCCTGGCGCGCCACATCCTGATCTCACCCGTGATCTCGCCCGCCCAGCTCTCGAAGGCGCGGCAGCGTGCCGAGTCGGTCCACACTGCGCTCGCCAGTGGGGCCTCGTTCGACTCGCTGGCGCGCGTGTATGGCGACGAGAACGCCCCCAAACTCGCCGAATCGGTGCCGCTCACGGAGTTGGGCCCGGACTACCAGCAGCTGTTCGGGCGCGACAGCACGCTGGGCCTCAAGACCGTACTGGCGATCGGGGCGAACGGTCCCCGGCCGCAATTCAGCGTGCTCGAGGTGACGGGGCGCCAACCGGAAGGCGAGCTCCGGTTCGAGGACGTGCGCGACCAGATCCGGGGCCGGCTCGCCCAGGATCTCGGCGTCCAACACTACGTCGACCGGCTGCGCCGCCAGACCTACATCGACATCCGGCTGTAGCGGTGGCCCGCCGTGCGCGCCTCGCCGTCACCCTCGGCGACCCGCGAGGGATCGGCCCCGAGGTGGTGGCGCGGGCGCTCGGCGAGGCGCCGCTCACCGCTGACGTCGTGCTGGTCGGCCCGGACGACCAGATGGGGGGCATTCCGGCGCGCAGCCGCCTGAGCGTTGGTGAATGGGGGCACGACGCCGCCCGCGGTGACGACGCGCGCGCCACGGCCGCCGGCCTGCTGTCGGTCCGCTCCATCGAACGAGCCGTTTGGCTGGCGCGCGCCGGCGAAGTGGACGCGGTGGTAACCGGGCCCGTGGAGAAACGCGCACTCCATCTCGCCGGCTATCGCTTCCCGGGCGTGACCGAGCTGCTCTCCCATCTCACCGGCAACACCCCGACGGCGATGATGCTGACGGCCGGCCAGCTGCGGGTCGCGCTCGTCACCACCCACATTGCCTTGCGCGACGTCCCGTTGCGGCTGACCACGGAGGGGGTCGTGGCGATCGGCCGGATCACGGCGACCGCGCTGGCGCGCTGGTGGGGGCTGATCGCGCCTCGACTCGCGGTGTGCGCGCTCAACCCACACGCCGGCGAGGGCGGTCTGTTCGGCGACGAGGATGACCGTATTCTGCGTCCGGCCGCCGAGCAGCTCGGCGCCGCGGGCCCGCTACCGGCTGACACGGTGTTCGTGCGCGCGCTGCGAGGGGAGTTCGACGCGGTGCTCGCTCCCTATCACGACGTGGGCATGACAGCGGTCAAAGTGGCTGGGTTCGGCAAAGGGGTGAACGTCACGATGGGACTGCCGTTCCCGCGCACGGCGCCCGATCACGGCACCGCGTTCGACATCGCAGGGAAGGGGATCGCGGATACCGGGTCCATGCGTGCGGCCCTGGAGCTGGCAACCCAACTCGCGGAGCGGGGCATGCCGCGACTGGGCTAGCCGCGTTCGACTTTCACCTTCCCGACGCGCCGACCCTCCATTTCCACCACTTCAAACGTCGCTCCCGGCAGGTCCACCCGGTCTCCGGCCTTCGGCAAGCGCCCGAGTTGGCCGAACACCACGCCACCGATCGTCGTGTAGTCGGTGTCGTCCAGCTGCAGCCCGTAGGTCTTGTTGATCTCGGAGATCTCGGTGCTGCCGGGAATCAGCGGCACGGGCGCGCCGG